>JBJKPP010000234.1:0-25440 GCA_046706145.1 Ignavibacteriaceae bacterium
AAAATCACGTCTATTACTCTTTCAACAATTACTGCTCCCAGCATTGATGACCGGGAAAGTTTTTCCCATTTTGCTAAAAACACCGCTCTTGAAATTTCTCCTAAACGCGGTATAACACAGTTCACTCCATAACCAATCATTAAAGCGCCAAAGAGATGTTTTATTGATATGTTTTCTTTAACTGAATAAAGAATTACTTTCCACCTAATCGCTCTTAATAAGTGAGATGCTAATAAAGTAATAACCAATACACCAATCCAAAACCAGGACGCATCCGTAACGACATGTATAACCATATCAACATTAACATCTTTAAATGCAAAATATAGAAATCCAATGGTCAACACCATGGAAAAAATAAACTGGATTATACCTTTATATTTGGAATGTTTGGAGTTTTTATCTGAGATCAACTATACTGCTTCCTTTCGGTGGGACAAATTTGAAGAATGAGGCAGATAGGTTTTCATTCAGATGGTAGTTTGAAAAATCTATTTCTATCAAATTATTATTAGAATCATCAATTAATATTTTATTGGGAAGATGGTTTTCATTAATATATATTTTTGCTTCTTTAAAGTTTACGGAAGCGTCTTGTTTGGCTGTCAACTTTAATATTTTTGAAGAGTCGTTACTTACATCGGAAACTAAACATTTATCGGGATAATTAAAAATTATGTCTCTCAATGATAAAGCGGAAGCATCCGTACTATCGTAAGTACTTATTATGACTTTCTTCTGCAGCTTATTATAATTCCAATTTGTTTTTCCATTAGAAACTATTAGAGAATTTTTTAGCTCAAGCCTGATGTTGTTTCTCTGCATGAAATAAAACTTTCCACTTAAATTTACCTCACCGTTAGACTTCTGAACAAAATCAGCAGAAATGCTATGAATAGAATTAAACTTGTGCTGAACGTCTTTTAACAAACTGGAATTATTACCCTGTGCAAAAATAGGGGGGGCAAGAAGTATTAGGAAAGTTATTTTTTTTAGTCTAAACACAATTCTAATAAAATTTTAAAAACTAGAGTTAAAAAATACAAGTTATTTCACTAAAGCGAACGTAAAATTGTTTCTAATTGTTCCTCATTTTCTACAAGAACAGTGCGCGCTTTGCTTCCATCATTTGGACCTACAATTCCCGCTTCTTCTAATTGGTCAACTATTCTTGCAGCACGGGAATAACCAAGTTTTAATCTTCTTTGAAGCAAAGAAACAGATCCTTGTTGATGTCTTACAATAACTCTTGCAGCATCTTCAAACATTGGATCTAAATCGGAAAGGAATCCACCCGATTGTGCTTGCTTCTTTTCATATAGTGAAGGTAAGAAGTATGGTTTAGAAAAAGCTTGCTGCGAGTAAATGTTATTTGTAATTCTTTCAACTTCTTCGGTAGAAATAAATGCATTTTGAACTCTTATAGGCTTAGGTGAACCCGTTGGCAGAAACAGCATGTCTCCTTTTCCAAGTAATTGCTCGGCGCCGTTCATATCTAAAATTGTCCTCGAATCTATTTTTGTAGCAACCTGGTATGCGGCCCGTGCGCTGAAATTTGCTTTTATTACTCCGGTTATTACATTCACCGATGGTCTCTGAGTGGCAAGCACCAAATGAATTCCGACAGCGCGTGCTAATTGGGCAAGTCTTGCAATAGGTTCTTCCACTTCTTTACCTGCTGTAATCATCAAATCTGCTAACTCATCAATAATAACAATTATATAAGGAATAGGATGATGTTTCACAGTTTCAGTATCAGCAGGTCTTCTTTTAGGGTCAGAAACTCTTTTATTATAATCAACTATGTTACGCACCCCTGCTTTGGCAAGTTTATCATATCTTTTTTCCATTTCGAACTCGACTGATTTTAACAACAAAACCGCATTCTGCGGAGCTGTTACTATTTCTTCATCCAAATCAGGAGAAACAGTGAGAAAATGTCTTCTCAATTTTTTGTAAAATGATAACTCAATCTTTTTGGGGTCAATCATTGCAAGCTTTACTTCGGAAGGATGCTTAGAAAATAATAAGCTGGCAATTATCATGTTGATACCAACACTTTTACCTGAACCTGTTGACCCAGCTATAAGAAGGTGCGGCATTTTAGCCAGGTCTGATACGTAAACGTCACCATTAATTGTTTTTCCCATCGCAATTGGCAATTCGAATTTCGATTCGGAAATTTTTCCTAATACTGACCGCGCAGTTACCAGGGAGGCTTCAGCATTAGGAATTTCAACTCCAATTGCGCTCTTGCCAGGAATTGGGGCGATAATTCTTATTCCCCTTGCAGCAAGCGCAAGTGCTATATCGTGTTCTAATCCTACAATTCTACTAATTTTTACACCTGGAGCCGGAACTATTTCGTATAAAGTTACAACAGGCCCTGGTGTAACCGAAATATCCTCTATCTGGATATCAAACAGTTTTAATTTCTCTTTAAGAAGTTCTGCGTTTCTAGTTAACTCTTCCTCTGCAACTTCAAAATCCTTTTCCGGAAGCGGGTCTAATAATTCCAAGCTAGGTTTTTTATATTCGATTTTTTCTTCCCATTGATTGGGTAAATTATTTTCTTCTTCTATTTTCATAGTTTTCGCCGGAATTTCTCCCGTCTTTTCAACGTCAACTTTTTTCACTTCTTCGGCTACAATTTTGTTTTCCTCTTCAACAGCAGGCACATCATCTTTTCTTATAATTCTAATTCTTGTTTCTTCTTCGTTTTCCTCATCGTCTTCTATAAATTCTTCCTGATTTTCCTGCTCGACAGGTTCAGGTTCTCTTCTTTTTTTCTTTTTCTCTTTACGAAGGCTTTTTATTTTTTCTAGATTGGCATTTTCTTCTTCAATCTTACTGTTCTCATATTCTGTTTTTACCTTGTTGAATGAGGCAGCAGTTAGTTTTTTAATAAATTGAAATATTTTCTCAATCTTTATATCAAAAGCAAAAATTAAAAGAATTATTGTGGCAGCAATCAGTAGAATCATGCTTCCAACGCTTCCGAGCAGATGATTTAATATTTCACCTAAAAAGTCGCCTATAGACCCTGAAAGTTCATAAGAATTTGCGAGTAGATTATCGGCCCGCAAAACGCCAAACATCGAGGACAAAAGCAGTCCAATTACTATCAAAAAATTTGATGAATGGATTAGTTTTCTAAAATTAATTTTTTTGAAAAACGAAAATCCCCAAATAAAAAACATAATTGGAAAAACAATAGAAAAAACTCCGATAGTAGAGTTAATAAAAAAGTTAGAAATATATGCGCCAAAAACCCCAAGCCAGTTGTGTGTTTCGTTGGCTTTATGCATGAACTCGGAATGAGCAGAAAAGATTTTGAAGAAATCCGATAAACCATTATTAAGAAGAGCCTGGTCAAATCGTGAGTATGAAACTATACTAAGAAAAATGAGAATGGAAATTGCCAGAAGTGCAATTCCTATTATCTTCTTCTTTTTTTCAGTAGAAATTGTAAAATAATTTTCTCTAGAGCTTGCCTTACCGTTTTTCTTTCTTGATTTTCTTTTAACAGCCATCTTTTAAAAAGTTCACCTTAGCTAAGTTATTTCCTGCTGTTCAGAATTGACCACTATGTGGTAAGAATTCTAATTGTATTGTTAGTAAGATAAGGAATAATATCACAAATATTTGGTGTACCACAAAACGTAATATCTTCACTAAATCCATTATCTGAAAGAATTTTTCCATGCTCTGTATTTTTCAGCATGTCTTCAACATTATTTCCAAATGATTTATTCAAAGCCAAACTCGTTTTAGCAGAATCGGATAAATTAACGTCATCACGGATTTTTTCGATTTCCTGGATAAGTCTGCCTGCACAAATTGTATCTTCCATGGACATTGTGTTCGCCATACCAGCGCACAAAATTTCAAAATCTTTATTTAAACTTGCAAGATAATTTGCAATAGCGGTTACATTCAAGAACGAGCAAACAAATAAATTTTCAGAAAACTTTGCCTTTGTAATCGCTCTTGAACCATTAGTAGTAAATAAGATAATCGATTTCCCTGTGACTGTTTCAGGCTTGTATTCCAGAGGAGAATTTCCTAAAGCAAAGCCATCAATTTTTTTTGTGTTTCTCTCGCCGCCTATTAAGGTTTGCCCGCCAAAAAGTCCACCGGAAATTTTAACTGCAAATTCTACTGAGGCCACAGGAATTATTTCTTTAGCCCCATTATTAAGAGCATTAACAATGGTGCTTGTTGCTCTCAAAACATCAATAACTACAATAGTTTTGCCGGTAAAATATAATTCGTCATAAATAAGATGAGTCAACAGAACATTTATTTTCATAGTATTGAGATTTATTTACTTATAAACGGAAGTTTAGTTACTTTTGCAGGAATTTCCTTCCCTCTAATAGAAAAGTTCAAGTTTGTTCCTTCGGGTGAATATTCCGTCTGAACATAAGCCAGCGCAATTGGTTTTTCTAAAACCGGACTAACCGTACCACTTGTTATTTCACCAATTTTTTTACCGGAAATTGTTATATCATAACCTTTTCTTGGGAAAGCTTTTCCATCCGAAATTATGGGAATTAGCTTTCTTTTCATTCCGTTTTCCTTAACTTTTAGCAACTCATCTTTTCCTATAAACTCATTTTTTTTCAACTTTGTAATCCAGCCAAGACCAGCTTCCAAAGGATTTGTGGTTTGGTCTATGTCATTTCCGTATAAAC
This sequence comes from Ignavibacteriaceae bacterium, assembly GCA_046706145.1. Taxonomy (GTDB): domain Bacteria; phylum Bacteroidota; class Ignavibacteria; order Ignavibacteriales; family Ignavibacteriaceae; genus JBJKPP01. Next base: position 4,698 of record JBJKPP010000234.1, read on the forward strand.
AATAACCCATTTCCAGCCTCAGACTATCACGCGCACCAAGACCAACAGGTTTAATGCCGAATTCTTCACCAGCTTCAAAAAGTAAATTCCAAATCTTTTCAGCTTGCTTTTCGTCACCAGCAAAATAAATTTCATAACCAAGCTCACCAGTATAACCGGTTCTGGATACCAATAATTTTAATCCTTCAAATTCTATTTCTTTGAAATGATAATATTCCAAATCATCTAAATTGAGGTTAAGCGTTTTCTGAACCACAGCTTTCGAATTTGGTCCCTGCACTGCCAAAAGAGAATAATCATCGCTTGAGTTTTTTAACTCTACACCAAATTTATTATTCTTATTCATCCAGTCGAAATCCTTTTGGGTATTTGATGCGTTTATAACCAGCATAAACTTATCATCGGCAATTTTATATACCAATAAATCATCAACGATTCCGCCGTTTTCGTAACACATAGCAGAATATTGCACTCTACCGGGGATTAATTTTGAAGCATCGTTAATAGTTATATGCTGTACAAAATCCAGTGCATTTTTTCCTTCGACAAAAACCTCACCCATGTGAGAAACATCGAAAACTCCTACGGATTCTCTAACTGATTTGTGTTCTGCAATTATTGAAGAATATTGAATCGGCATTAAGAAGCCAGCAAAATCTACTATTTTAGCGCCTGCTTTCTCGTGCAGGGTATAGAATTTAGTCTTTTTCATATGTATATAAATTTTTAATTGAAATCTTCCTTCAGTTCTTCCTGCGTTTTTGACGAGAAGAACTTAAACTCTCCTACCGGAATACTTTCATCTTCAACAATTTTCAACTTCATCAAATATCTGAGCTTGAATTTAAAAAGGGCTCTGAATTTATCTCTTTTCATCTTAGTGGCCACAGAAGGATGACATTTTATAATTATCGACCTTTCATTGTAGGTTCTTCTTATTTTCTTCAGGTGTTCTTCTACATCGTAAACTAGATGAGATTGTTTTGTAAGCAGTCCGGTGCCCAAACAATAAGGACAAACTTCTTTCATCGCCTGCATAATATTTTGCCTTATTCTTTGTCTTGTTATTTCAACCAGACCGAAATCAGACATTGGAAGAATAGATACTTTTGCCCTGTCTTTTCTGAACTCTTTTCTTAATTCATCAAACACTTTTTTTCTATTCTTTTCATCTTCCAAATCGATAAAATCAACGACTATAATTCCGCCAATATCCCTAAGTCTTAATTGACGTACAATTTCATGCGCTGCTTCGATATCTGTTTTAAGAGAATTTAATTCTTGTTCTTTACTTTTAGCGTACCTGCCGCTGTTTACATCTATAACAACCATTGCTTCGGTGTGTTCAATTATTAAGTATCCACCGCTCGGCAGAGGCGCTTTTCTTCCCAATATCGTTTTTATTTGCTCTTCTATATGAAAAGCATCAAAAATAGAATTACTAGATTTGAACAGTTCTATTTTATCAACTAAGCTTGACTGCACTACTTGTACATAATTTTTTATCTGCTTGTAAAGTTTTTTGGAATCTATAAAAACTTTAGATACATCAGGCGTAAATAAGTCACGAATTACACTTGATGTAGTGTTTAAATCCTGGTAAATAAGAGACGGCGGAGTTTCACTCTTGACAGTTTTCTCTACTTCTTCCCAGGTCTTAACCAGATTATTCAAATCTTCTTTTAGAACTTCCTCGGTTTGATTCCTCGCAACGGTTCTAATTATAAGGCCATAATTTGGAGGCAAGATATCTCTTGCAATGTGTCTTAGTCTTCTTCTTTCTCGGAAATCAGATATTTTTTTAGAGACTCCAACTTTGTTATCATAAGGAAATAAAACACAGAATCTTCCTGGAATTGTAATTGAAGACGTTACACGTACACCTTTGTTGTTAACAGGTTCCTTGGTTATTTGAACAATTATATCCTGTCCTTTATGCAGCTTAGTAACAACAGTTGTCTCACCTCTTCGACCGCGGTTATTACCGGAATGATTAGTGGTATGCTGCTCAGACGATTCATCATCATCTTCATCAAGGTCTTCTTCACCTATCATTTCCTGAATTTGCTTGGTGTTTTCCCCTATATCAGAAAAGTGGAGAAAGGCATCATGTTTCATTCCTATATCAATAAAAGCAGCTTTGATACCTGGAAGAACTCTTGCAACTTTGCCAAGATAAATGTCACCGACCATGCGCCGGTTCTCAGGGTAATCAACAAAGAAATCTACTAGATTTCCATCCTCTGTTATTGCCACCCTGGTTTGAGTAGTGGACGAATTTATAATAATTTCTTTTCTCATAAAGAATAAACTCTAATAATGAAATAATATATTTCATAAAAACTTTTTTATACTGCTCATTTTCAGTTGATAACCCGCTGGCTCGCCAAATATTAAACAAGTATGCGGCGACGCAAAATGTCAGCATGATATTTAGATTTATTTTTTTTATCATACAGCAGTATTTAATTAAAAATCACAATGATTCAGTTAATCCTAAACAAACTTTTTACGATTCAACTTTTTCTTTAAGTAATTCCTTCCGGCTGAGAGAATATTTTCCGTTTTCAACTTTCAAAAGTTTGACTTTTACTTTGTCACCCTCTTTAAAATAGTCGGTAACTTTATTTACTCTCTTATTATCGATTTGCGAAATATGCAGCAAACCCTCTTTGCCTGGAAGTATTTCTACAAAAGCCCCAAAATCCATAATCTTAGTGATTACTCCATCGTAAATTTCACCAACTTCCGGAGTAGCCGTCAATTTTTTAATATAATCTTTGCATTGAGATGCACTTTCAAGATTTGGAGAAGCAATAGTAATAACTCCATTATCATCAATTGAAATTTCAACCCCATATTGTCTTTGCATACCTTGAATAGTTTTTCCACCGGGACCAATTATAGCCCCTATCTGGTCTGTTTCAATCTGCATTGTAAGTAGTCTTGGGGCAAATGACGATATATCATCTTTCGGAGAACTAATAACTTCATTCATTTTATCAAGAATGAAGTATCTTCCTTCTTTAGCCTGATTCAATGCTTTTTCCATGATTTCAAATGAGATACCCTGAATTTTTATATCCATCTGAAAAGCTGTGATTCCATCTTTTGTTCCGGCAACCTTAAAATCCATATCACCGAGATGGTCTTCATTACCCAAAATATCGGAAAGAATTGCGTACTGTTCGTTTTCTTTTATCAAGCCCATAGCTATTCCCGCAACAGGTTTCTTAATTGGAACTCCGGCATCCATTAAAGCTAAAGAACCTGCGCAAACCGTTGCCATTGAAGACGAACCATTTGATTCCAAAATATCAGAATTAACTCTGATTGTATAAGGAAATTCTCCTTCAGCAGGAACCATAATTTTTAATGCTCTTTCTGCCAAATTTCCGTGCCCAATTTCTCTTCTTCCTACACCGGACATTCTTCCTACTTCACCAACACTAAATGGCGGGAAGTTGTAGTGAAGCATAAATTTCTTGCTGTACTCTTCCAATAGTCCATCTATTAACTGTTCGTCATTTTTTGTTCCTAAAGTAATAGTAGATAAACTTTGAGTTTCTCCTCTTGTGAACAAACTGGAACCATGCGTGCGCGGAAGTACCCCCACTTCTATTGTGATCGGGCGTATTTGAACTAAATTTCTTCCATCCAGCCTAATGCCTTCCTGAAGGATTCTTTCTCTCATTAAATCTTTTTCTAAATCGTGCAAAATTTCGCCGATTACCTTTTCTTGCTCGGGATATTTTTCAGTCAAAGCTTCTTGAACAGAATTAATTAACTCCTTGTTTTTATTGCTTCTCTCTTCCTTTGCAAGAACCGAATGAACTATTTCCTTAAACTTATCATGCGCTAATTCATAAACATCTTTTTTCAATTGTTCATTTATAACTTTTTCCTCTACCACCATTTTTGCCTTAGATACTTCTTTTAGAAGTTCTTTCTGAAGGTCCACGATTTTCTTGATTTCTCCTTGAGCATATTTCAATGCATCAAGCATAACTTTTTCGCTAACTTCTTGGGCTTCGCCTTCAACCATCACAATGGAATCTGCAGTTCCTGCTACCACAAGTTCCATTTCTGCAACTTTTAGCTGCTGATGAGTCGGGTTTGTTACAAATGCACCATCTATTAAACCAATTCTTACTTCAGCGATAGGACCATCGAAAGGAATATCAGAAATCGTCAGGGCCGCAGAAGCTCCACATGCAGCCAAAATATCAGCATCGTTTTCACCATCATACGAAAATACAAAGGCAACTACCTGGGTTTCGTTATTATAATCCTTTGGGAATAATGGTCTTATGGGACGATCTATTGTTCTTGCACTAAGAATTTCTTTTTCAGTGGGACGTCCTTCTCTTTTAATGTATCCACCGGGAATTTTACCGGCAGCAGATGTTTTTTCCCTATACTCAACCTGCAAAGGGAAATAATCAATATCTTCCTTTGATTCACCCGCCGCCACAGCAGTTACAAGAACCATCGTGTCTCCGTACCTTACCATCACTGCACCGTTGGCTTGTTTTGCAAACCTTCCGGTCTCTATTGAAAATACACTTCCGCCAATTTCTATCTCTTTTTTAAATAGCATTTCTACAACCTTTTTATTTTCTGATATTCAATTCTTTAATTATCTCTCTATATCTACTTATATCTTTCTTCATTAGATAATTAAGCAGCCTTCTCCTTTTACCAACCATCACCATTAAGCCTCTCCTGGAATGATGGTCTTTTTTGTGAACGTTAAAGTGTTCGGTTAATTCATTAATACGTTGTGTTAACAATGCAATTTGTACTTCGGCTTTCCCCGAATCTTTTTCACTGTTTCCGTATTTTTTAACAACCTCCGCTTTTGCTTCTTTTGTCATTTTTACTCCTTTTATTTTACGATTAAATCCCAGAATTAACCAGGATTAATTATTACTTTCTAAAAACTTAGATAAAAATTCCGAACCGTCTGTTTTATCTTTTTGCATTTGTTCAATTAATTCTTCCGCTGAAGAAAATTTTTCTTCGCCGCGCAATCTTCCCAAGACATTTACAGTAACGAACTCCCCATAGATATCATCATCAAATTCATAAATATAAACCTCGGGAATAATCTTTCCGAAATTATAAAAAGTCGGCCTTCTGCCAACACTCAATAATCCGTAATGTTTCTCGCCTTTTACAAAAAACTCTACTACATATACTCCAAAAGCAGGCAATAATTTATCTTCATCTTCTAAATCTATGTTGGCAGTGGGAAAACCTAAAGTTCTTCCTCTCTTGTCGCCCTCAACTACCATTCCGCTAAAAGTGTAGCTCCTTCCTAAAAACGAATTTACTTTGTCAATCGAACCCTTTTCAAGATAATCTCTGATTAAGGTGCTGCTGACAGTTTCATTATTTACTTTTTCTGGCGCCACTTCTGTTACTTTAAATCCCAATTCTTTTCCTGTTGAAACCAATACATCTTTGTTTCCTTCTCTTCCCTTACCAAAATGATGATCATAGCCGATAAAAATTTCTTTTACTCCAATCTTATTTACTAGTATTTTTCTTAAAAAATCGCCGGCATTTATTTGAGAAAACTCTTTGGTAAAGTTTATTATTATTAAATCTTCGACTCCTAATTCAGAAAGTATTTCCTCTTTTTCTCTAAGTGATGTCAGCACCCTGGCCTTTGTATTCGATAAGACATTTTTGGGGTGGGGATCGAAAGTAATGACTAAACTTCTTCCGCCATTTGACAACGCTTTGTTTCTTAAGGCATCAATTATCTTTTTATGTCCAATATGAATGCCATCGAATGTTCCTATTGTTAAGAATGTGTTTTCGTTTCTTTTTAAGTTTCTAAAATCTCGATAGACTTGCATACAGTTTCTAAATTAGACTAACTAATAAATATATGTCTTTTTCCTTTCAAAATAAACTAAAAAAACAATAAATCCTTGTAATTACAACACTTACTGTCTTTCCATGACAAGTTCTCTGCTCATCAATTTTTTAAAATCGTCTATCTTCAAAGCATCGTTTATTGTAAAATTCCCGATTTTTGTTCTTTTCAAATGAGAAAGAACCGCACCGCAGCCTAAGCTTTCGCCAAAATCATTTGCAATTACTCTTATATAAGTTCCTTTTGAGCAAGAAATTTCAAAATGTACGTCAGGTAAATCGACTTTGTTTATTTTGAAATCATGGATAAAAATTTTCTTTGGCTCTCTTTGAACAGTCTTCCCTTTTCTTGCCAATTCATATAGCCTGACACCTTTTTTCTTTGCCGCCGAATACATCGGCGGAATCTGTACAATTTCTCCTAAAAATTTCTCTTTTGCATTTTCTAAATCAGAAGCAGCGATATGTTCATAAGGCCTTTCTTGAATAATTTCTGTTTCCAAGTCCATTGACTCAGTAGTTTTGCCGAGAGTTATTATGCCTTCATATGTTTTCACTAAATCCTGAAATTGAGAGATGTCCTTCGTTTTTTTTCCAGTACAAACTATTAATAAACCCTCTGCAAAGGGGTCAAGAGTTCCGGCATGCCCTACTTTTTTTACTCTTATTAATCTCTTTATAAAACTAACAACTTTAAATGATGTCCATTTATAAGGCTTGTTTATGAGAATTACTTCTCCGGAACTGAAATCGCAATCCAAAAGGCTATGAGTCTTCTTTGTTATCATCTTTCTCGTGGATCTTCTTTATTAAGCCATCTATCTTTTCAACATAGTCCATTGTGTCATCAATAAAGAATTTTAAATCCGGGACAAATTTAATTCTTATTCTTGATGCCAGTTCGTGCCTTATCATTTTTGATTCCGACCTAATTTTTTCCAGCACTAACTCTCTTTTTTCACGATCTAAAACCGAGATGTAAATCTTAGCAAGTTTTAAATCTGGACTCATTTTGACATTTGTAATTGTCACAAATCCCAAATTAAATTCGGTCATATTGAAAAGAATAATTTGACTAATTTCTTCTTTGATTAAATGTTCAACTCTATCTGTACGGCGAGACATATTAATTGGAGTAGGTTTGTTAGTAAGGAATTAATCTAATTTCTTCTTCGTTTCAACAATCTTATACGCTTCTATAATATCGCCAACTTTAATGTCGTTGTAATTTGCAAGATTCAATCCACATTCATATCCTGAATCAACTTCTCTCACATCATCTTTAAATCTCTTCAGAGATGCAATTTCGCCATTTTGAACTACGATGCCGTCCCTAATTAATCTTACCTTATTATTTCTCATAATTTTACCATCTTGTACGTAGCAGCCAGCAATAGTACCAACTTTAGGAACTTTAAATGTTTCTCTAACTTCCAATGTGCCAACAACTTCTTCAGAAATAACAGGAGAAAGCATACCTTCGAGCGCTGATTTTACTTCATTTATAGCATCGTAAATAACATTGTATAGTCTGATATCTACATTTTCAGATTCGGCAAGTTTTCTTGCATTAACATGTGGTCTGACATGAAATCCAACTATAATTGCATTAGAAGCATCAGCCAAAAGAACATCGCTCTCAGAGATTCCGCCAACTCCTTTATGTATAACTTTTATTACTACCTCTTCATTAGATAGTTTCATTAAAGAATCGGAAAGAGCCTCTACGGAACCATCAACATCTCCTTTAACAATCAGAGGGAGTTCCTTGACTTCACCGTGACTGATTTGACGTGAAATCTCATCGAGAGTAATATGATGAACTTGTTTTCTATCTTGCTCTCTCTTAAGCTGCTGTCTTTTGATAGAAATTTCTCTTGCCTGTCTCTCAGACTCAACAACAACAAAGCCATCTCCAGCTTGAGGGGCATCTTCAAAACCTAAAACCAAAGTCGGAGCGGATGGCCCTGCTATGTCCATTTTGTTCCCTCTTTCATCGAACATCGCTCTAACTTTACCTTGACTGATTCCAGCAACAAAAGGATCACCAACCTTTAGAGTTCCTTTTTGCACCAAAATTGTTGAGGTGATTCCTCTTCCTTTATCCAGTTGTGATTCAACCACAACACCGCGTGCTGTTCTATCAGGATTTGCTTTCAAGTCCAACAACTCTGCTTCTAAAAGTAAAACTTCTAATAAATTATCTATATTCTTTCCGCTCTTTGCAGAAATTTCCACACACTGGTACTTACCGCCCCAATCTTCCACAAGTATATTTCTATCAGCAAGCTGCTGTTTTATTTTATCTGAATTCGCGCCGGGTTTGTCAATTTTATTTATGGCAATAACAATTGGTACCCCGGCTGCCTGTGAATGGTTTATCGCTTCAACTGTCTGGGGCATAACAGCGTCGTCTGCAGCAATTACCAGCACAACAATGTCAGTTAGTTGCGCTCCTCTTGCACGCATAGCGGTGAATGCTTCGTGACCAGGCGTATCCAAAAAAGTAATATATTTACCGTTTTCCATCTTTACCTGGTACGCACCTATATGCTGAGTAATTCCACCGGATTCACCAGCCACTACGTTTGTATTTCTAATATAGTCCAGCAGAGATGTTTTACCATGATCAACATGACCCATAATAGTTACAATTGGAGGGCGTTCTTTCAGGCTTTCCTCGGAATCTTCAAAATCTTCCAACGCCTCTGCTGTATATTCTTCCTGGAACTCAACTAAATAACCAAATTCATCTGCAACCAAAGTTATTGTTTCAACATCCAGTCTTTGATTAATCGATACCATTAAACCAAGCTCTATACATTTAGTAATGACTTCTCCTACTGGAACTTCCATCAAATTAGCAAGCTCATTCACTGCAATATATTCATTTACCCGCATAACTTTTTCTTGCTTAATCTTCTCTTCCTGTTTCTTTACCTCATCCGCTTCACGTTCTTTCCTTTTCCTTCTTCTAACGCTAGCCCTGGATGAAGCAACGGAATCATCCATGCTTAAAAGAGTTTTCTTTATTGCATCTTTTACTTCTTTCTCATTAATCTCAAATCTTTTAAGTCTTTTCTTTTTCTTGACCTGGCCCTGCTCTTCTTCTGTTTCCTTAACTTTTCTTCTTTTCGGCCTTTTCTTTTTCTTAGGAGCTAATTTATCTTCAGTTGATTCTTCGGATCCGGCAGGCTTTTTGGCTTCTCCCCTAGCCTCTTTTAAGTCAATCTTGCCAACTACTTTCAACCCCTTCTTTTTGTCCCTTTCCTGCATAGCCGGGGATCTAAAATCTTCTCCCTCTTCTTTAACCGGCTCTTCTATTTTTTCTTCGATTATTTCTTCCTCAGCCCCTTTTTCTACTACTTCTTCTACTTTGGCTGGAACTTCAGCTTCGGCAACTTCTTCTCTTGCTTCTTCAACATGCGCAGCCTGTTGCTGCTCCTTCTGCTCTTCTTTTTCAATCTTATCTTCTCTTTTCTTATTGAATTCTGCAATTTTCTTATAGTGTTTCTCTGCTTTTTCTATATCTTTTTTATAATGATCATTGATTTCCGTTATCATCTCTTCTGTAAGCATAGACATATGCGACTTCACATCGTGACCTCTTTTTTGCAGGAATTCAATGAGGTTTTCCGCAGAAAGATTATACTCGGACGCTAGTTTATAGACTCTTAATTTCTTTGTTTTAGTCTCAGCCATTGCAACTACCTAGTTTTTTACTCTTCTTCTTCAAATTGTGATTTAATTACCTCTATAATTTTATCAATTTTTTCCTTGTCAAATTCTTCAATTTCCTGAAGTTTTTCAGGTCCAGCCGAAAGAACCTCCAGAGCAGTATCGTAACGATGATTTATGAGGGTTTCGTACACTTCCTGTCCAAGCTCATCTTTTAAATCTATAAGTTCGATATCTTCTTCGTATTCTTCAAGGGGTTTTTCTTCTCTAATGATATCTATCTGGTAACCTGTGAGTTTCATCGCCAACCGAATATTAACACCATTTCTGCCAACTATCAATGAAACCTGATCACTTTCTGCAGTAACGGAAGCTTGCATTTCATCTTCGTCAAGTTCAATTTGTTTCAATTTTGCTGGAGATAAAGCTCTTTGTATAAATATCAGTGGATCATCACTGTAATTTATCACATCAATATTTTCGTTGTTCAACTCTCTTACAATCGCATGAATTCTTACACCCTTCATTCCAACGCAGGCCCCTACAGCATCTATTCTATTGTCTTGCGATTCAACAGCAACTTTGGCTCTTTCTCCGGGCTCGCGTGCAATAGCCTTTATTTCTATTATTCCATCATAGATTTCAGGAATTTCCAATTCAAATAATCTTCTTAAAAATGTGTTATCTGCTCGTGAAATAACTATTACAGGACCGCCATTTCCCTTTCTAACTTCCTTAACAATCGCTCGTATTGTTTCTCCCTTTTTGTATCTTTCAAAAGGAATTTGTTCCGACCTCGGCATTACAAGTTCATTTTTATTATGATTTACGAGAATGTCGTTTTTCCTAATTTGATAAATATCGCCAACGACTATTTCTCCAACAAGCTCATTATATTCATTGTATATTATTTCTTTCTCAATTTCTCTAATCCTCTGGTTTAAATTCTGCTTGGCAAGATTTATCAGTCTCCTGCCAAAAGTAGCAAGTTGTAGTTCTTCAACAAAATCTTCGCCTACTTCCAATCCTTCATCATTACCTTTTTTATTAACTTCATCTAAACTTATTTGTGTATTAGGATCTTCGACTTGATCAACAATTTCTCTTTCTAAAAATATTTCAATGTCACCCTTATCCATATTTACAACCACATCATATTTTGCTTCTTCGCCGTATTTTTTTCTAACAAGAAGACCAAAGATGTCTTCAATTATCCCAGCCAGCACATCTTTATCTACGCCTTTTTCCTTCACCATTTGGGCAAAGGATTCAACAATGTCGCTGTTCATTTATTTTTTTCCTCCATTATGAAATTGTAGGAATAACCTTAGCTTGTTTTATATTATTGAAATTAACCATAACAGATTTATTGCTCGAATAAAAAGTTAGGTACTCGCCATTTATTTCTATTAGTTTTCCAGATATTTTTTTTAATTGCTCGTCTTCTGTATATAAGATCTCAAACTTTCTGTTTAAGTGTTTCGGAAATTGCTTCAAGTAAACCAGAGGTCTGTCAGTTCCCGGAGAAGAAACATCCAATCTGAAATTCTCAAAAATGTCGTTTAGCTTAGAATTAATGTCTCTACTTACAAGCGCACAATCTTCAGCAGATATATTTTTTTCACTATCAATAAAAACTTCTATAATTCTATTTCTACTATCTCCTCTAATCACCAAATCCACAAGAAAAAAACCAAAACTCTCTGCTGAGATGCTGGCGATTGATTTTATTTGTTCGTTTGTAAAATTCATAGAAACAAAAATCGCCCTCAACGGGGCGAAATCAGTGTATAAAATTAACATTATTTTGAGGAATAAGCAAATACTTAAGTAGCCTCTCAGTTTAATTGAGAAATGAATTTATCTAATCTTGGTCGTTAATAACTATAAATTTTATCTCATTATTATCAGAAGACAAAACCTTTATTTTATAATATTTGCATGTAATTAAATCGCTTGAGGACAAATCATACTCCAAATGAAGAGGATATCCATCTGCCATATACCAATCTCCATCTTGAACATAATACTCGCGATAATCAATTTTAATTGTATTGCCTGATTTGCCAGTATAAACAAGTTCTTCCTTTATACCTTTATCTAACGAATTTAAACTAAATTTATTTTTTTCGATCGAACTGTACGATAACATTACACTACCCACAGTTACACTTTTTTCCTTTCCCAAATCATAATCTTGTTGGCTTACTATTTTACTGGATCCACAGCCTTCAAAAAATACTAAAATCATACCGGCTAAAATTAAAATAACGTTTTTCATAAAAGACCTCTTTGGTTAACTAGCCTCAAGCAAATCACATCAATTATTTTTGGTATGAGGTTTTTCTTTAAATTCCCAGCTTAGCAGAATAAAAACACACGATAATTTACTATAAAATATAACTTGTTTTCAATGCTATCGCTTAAAAGAAACTAAATGACTTTTGTCTAACTACATAGATATTACAAAAATATATCATCTTTGCGTGTACATCCCGGAAAATGCCAATGTCTTTGTTGGTTTGAAAAACATTCAATTTCTTTTTCCGAACTTGGATTTCTTATAAGGAAATATTCGATTTTATTTATTATTTTGTTTTTATCAAAAGAATTATTTGGGAATGTCACTAAACATATAAATTCAAACTACGTACAAGAACATCTTTCATATTACGCAAGTTTAATAACGGGGAGCATCTAAAATGAAAACAAGAATTACAACCTTGGTTATAATTTTCAGTCTGCTGCTTATCTCTAATTTATTTCCACAAGAGAATAACTTTGATTTAAAAGGTAAATGGCTAGGAAAGCTCAACCTTCCAGGAACTACATTAAGAGTTGTATTTAATATTTCAGAAGAAAACGGACATTTAAAAGCTACGCTCGATTCGCCGGACCAAGGAGCTTTGGGAATACCTGTATCAAATATTACTGAAACTCAAGACAGTGTGGTGCTGGAAGTTGCTAGAATTGGTGGTGTTTACAGCGGAAAAATTGTAAAAGACAGCAACTTAATTAATGGAACCTGGCGACAAGGTGGTACCAATTTCCCATTAGTTATGGAAAAAACGACTAAAGAAATTGAAATGCCTCCAAGACCGCAGGAACCAAAAAAGCCTTATCCATATAAATCAGAAGATGTTGAAATTCCCAATAAAAAAGCTAACATCACTCTTGCAGGAACTTTAACACTTCCAGACACAGGTTCAAATTTTACTGCTGTTGTATTGATTACCGGCTCCGGTCCTCAGGATAGAAATGAAACTTTAATGGGGCACAAACCTTTCCTGGTTTTATCGGATTATCTTACAAGACATGGAATTGCTGTTCTAAGATGTGACGATAGGGGTACTGGCAAATCAACAGGAAATTTTTCCACTGCAACAACAAAAGATTTTGAAACTGATGCTCTCGCAGAAGTTGAATATTTAAAGACAAGACCTGAAATTAATCCCCAAAAGATTGGATTGATTGGACACAGCGAAGGTGGTTTGATTGCCCCGATGGCTGCCGTACAATCAAGCGATGTTGCATTTATTGTTCTATTAGCTGGTCCGGGAATCCCGGGGGATAAAATAATTGAACTTCAGACAAAACTGATATTAGAGAAATCCGGTTTGGGTGAAAATTATATAAACAACCAGGAAGCATTTTTAGAAAAAACACATAAGATAATAGAAACAGAAAATGATTCCTCTAAAGCAGTTGCTATGATCAACAAAGCCTTTGATGAGTATCGGAGCAAACTAACTGATCAGGAAAAAGAATATCCAGCAAACACACCAAAAGTATTCGCCGAATCAATCAAACAACTAATGAGCCCATGGTACAAATTCTTTATCTCATATAATCCTGAGCCCACACTTGAAAAAGTAAGAGTCCCGGTTTTAGCACTGAACGGTTCAAACGACGTGCAGGTTCCGCCAAAGGAAAATCTCGCTGTAATTGCAGAGGCTTTATCCAAAGGCGGTAATGACAACTTTGAAATTGTTGAACTTCCCAAGTTGAATCATCTTTTCCAAACCTCCGAATCAGGCCTTCCTGCGGAATATGGAAAAATCGAACAGACTTTTGCACCTATTGCTTTGAAAACAATTACAAATTGGATATTGACTGTCATTAACTGAAGTTATGCAAATTTGTGAGGAATGTTGGAATAGTGATTATATGAAATTTACTTTTATATTCCCACATGTTGATAGCTTTTTTCAAATATTCCAACATTCCATTACTCCAATATTCCATTATTCCGGATGTATTGCGTAGAATGACTTATTGAGTTAGATTGTGATTGTTGAAAATCAGAGAGGAAGAAATGCCGAATTCTAAAAAAGAAACAAACATCTGCCAAATTTGCAATAAAGAAAAAAAGCTTAACCAGCTAAAGCCCGCCATAACAGTCAGACACTCTCTTGTCGATCTAATCACCAAAGACGGGCATCAATGGGATGAAAACGGATTTATCTGTGTTGACGACCTTAATAACTACCGCGCCAAATATGTTCAAAATATGCTGCAGGAAGAAGGCGGAGAATTATCCGTTTTTGATAAGGAAGTTCTAGATAGCATAGTTAAACGCGACATCCTATCTGAGAATGTCGACGAAAGGATAGAACAGAAATTAAGCTTTGGTCAACAGTTATCAGACAAGATAGCAAAGTTCGGCGGCAGCTGGAGATTTATTATTATTTTTGGTGCTTTCTTGATAATATGGATGGCTATTAATACTGTCTTCCTGCTTACAAAAGTTTTCGATCCATACCCATTCATCTTACTTAATTTGATCTTATCGTGTCTTGCAGCGATTCAAGCGCCGATAATTATGATGAGCCAAAACAGGCAGGAAGAAAAAGACCGCGCCCGCTCTTTGCATGATTACCAGGTAAATTTAAAAGCAGAAGTGGAAATAAGAATGCTTCATGATAAAATTGATTATCTTACTTTACAGCAAGGTCAAAAAATGTTAGAGATTCAGCAAATACAAATAGAATTTATGGAAGAAATTTCAAGTAGGATTAAAAAGTAAGGTTAATTAAAAAATAAATTTTGTCATTTATCAGAATAAAAATTTGCTGTATCCAGAGTATAGAAGAAGCTAAGCTTGCCATTAAATATGGAGCATCTGCGCTTGGCTTTGTATCTTCAATGCCCAGCGGACCCGGGGTAATTTCCGAGAACTTAATTGAAGAAATAATTTCTCAAGTTCCTCTGCCAATTGGAACATTTTTACTCACAAGTAAAACATGCACACAAACAATTATAGAACAACAAAAGAGAACAAAGGCAAACACAATACAAATTTGTGACAGATTAATAAATGGGAATCATCAAGAACTAAAGAAGAATCTACCCGGAATTTCAATAGTTCAGGTAATCCATGTAAACAACGAGCGCAGTGTAGAAGAAGCAATTAATGTTGCGCCAAATGTTGATTGCATTCTACTCGATTCCGGAAATCAATCTTTGCAAACAAAAGAACTTGGTGGTACTGGAAGAACTCACAATTGGGAATTGAGCAGAACAATTGTTGAAAATGTTCAGAAACCTGTTTTTTTAGCAGGTGGCTTAAATCCGGAAAACATTGTTGATGCAATTAAGAAAGTAAATCCATTTGGAGTTGATGTTTGTTCAGGTGTTAGGATAAATGGAAAATTAAATGAGGAAAAACTTTCCAGATTTATTTTTAATATTAGAAATATTTAATTTCGAACTTCGAAAATAGAATTTATTGTAACAAAAGGAATTGATTTTTGGAATTTAAGGCTCACCCCAGAACCAGGATTGGACACATTCATTTAACTGTTTCTGATCTTGAAAGGTCGTTAAAATTCTACCGGGATATTTTGGGATTTGAAATAACTACTACTTATGGAGATTCAGCAGTTTTTCTTTCTGCAGGCGGATACCATCACCACATTGCATTAAACACCTGGGCAGGAACAGACGCTACTCCCCCACCTGAAGGGCACACCGGGCTTTATCATTTCGCAATTTTATATCCTAGTAGAAAAGAACTTGCAAAAGTTGTGAAAAGACTTTTTGAAGTGAATTATAAATTGGAAGGTGCATCGGATCATGGTGTTTCGGAATCAATTTACCTTAAAGATCCGGACGAAAACGGCATAGAACTTTATGCTGATAGAAAGGCCGAAAACTGGCCGGTTGACTCACAAGGTCATTTAATGATGACAACAAAACCACTCGACATCATTGGTCTTCTATCCACTTTGGATAATGATTAATATCTCGTTAAATGTAAGATGGGAAATGAGAAATGGAATAACAACAAAATTTATGGCTTTTTAACATCTTCCTTTTGCCATTTTACATGCAACATATAAATAATTTTATGGCACTCTCTTTGAGAAATAATCAAAATATAGAAATAATTGGAACTTTTTATGAGTCTTAAAAATCATTCCGCTTTTTTTACCGATAAAGAAAGTCTTGAGACTTTTTCTTTACCAAACCAGTTTGCAGAACACATGGAATTTATGCTCGTTAAGAACAAATTTAACGCAACCGAAGATGATGCATATTTTGCTCTATCAGTTTCTATTCGTGACAGACTTGTGAGAAGATGGCTTAGAACTCAACTGAAATATGGTCAAGAAGATGTTAAGAAAGTTCATTATTTATCATTAGAATATTTAATGGGAAGACTTCTGGGAAATGCGTTAATTAATATGAACTATTATGATGAATGCTATAATATTTTAAAAGAAAATGATTACAGCCTGGAACAAATAAGGGAACACGAGCCTGATATGGGACTCGGCAATGGCGGTTTGGGCAGGTTAGCAGCATGTTTTCTTGATTCCATGGCAACTCTTGAATTGCCTGCCTTTGGATACGGAATAAGATACAAATATGGAATCTTCGAGCAACATATTCAGAATGGTTACCAGGTTGAGAGCGCAGATACTTGGTTGATGTATGGCAACCCCTGGGGAATTGTAAGAAGAGAATTAGTTTACAATACAAAATTCTACGGAAAAGTAGTTCAAGACGAGACTAACCCTTTAAAATTCAACTGGGTTGATACGCAGGATGTATTGGCTATAGCGTACGATGTTCCGGTTCCGGGATATAGAACAAACACTGTAAATAATCTTCGACTATGGCAGGCTAAAGCCACAAAGGAATTCAACTTTGAAGATTTTAACAGCGGAAATTATGTGGCCGCAGTTGATAATAAAAATAGGTCCGAAAATATATCAAAAGTTCTTTACCCTAACGATACAATGGACCAGGGAAAATACTTGAGACTTAGGCAGCAGTACTTTTTCGTTTCCGCAACGCTTCAAGATATTATTAGAGATTACAAACAAAATCACAAATCGTTCGGCAAATTTGCGCAAAAAAATGCAATACAGTTAAATGATACACACCCAGTTATTGCAATACCGGAATTAATGAGAATACTCATCGATGAGGAAAATCTTAGCTGGGAAGATGCATGGGATATAACAACAAAAACTTTTTCTTACACTAATCATACTGTTGTTCCCGAAGCGCTGGAAGAATGGTCTGTTCACATAATGAAAGAGCTGCTTCCACGGCATCTTCAAATTATTTATGAAATTAATAGAAGATTCATAGAAAGTGTGAGACAAAATTATTCTGATGATCCTGCAGTAATTGAGGAACTCTCAATCATAAAAGAAGACCATGAAAGAAAAGTTAGAATGTCTCATCTGGCTATTGTCGGATGTCATACCGTTAACGGTGTAGCTAAACTTCATACTGAAATAATTAAGAAAAAAATATTTCCGCATTTCCACAAACTTTATCCAAAAAAATTTGTAAACGTAACTAATGGAATTACACCAAGGCGCTGGTTAAAACTTTGCAATCCCCTTCTTTCAGGATTAATCTCCGATAAAATTGGTGACGGCTGGATTTACGATTTAACTGAACTGAAAAAAATTGAAAAATATATGGATGACGAAGTATTTTGTGAAAATTGGAGAAGTGTAAAGTGGTTAAATAAAAAACTATTGATAGAGTACATTGAAGAAGAAAACAATATAAAGATAAATCCCGATTCTATTTTTGATGTTCACGTAAAAAGATTTCACGAATATAAACGTCAACTCTTAAACGTTCTTCACTTAATAACACTTTATAACAGATTAAAAGAAAATCCTAACCTAGATATTGTTCCGAGAACTGTAATTTTTGCAGGCAAGGCAGCCCCCGCTTATTTTATGGCAAAACTTGTAATAAAACTAATTAATTCTGTTGCAGATATTGTTAACTATGATAGCTCAATTAACGACAAGTTAAAGGTTGTTTTTCTAAGGAATTATTCTGTTACACTTGCAGAAAGAATTATTCCTGCAACTGATCTTTCCGAACAAATCTCAACTGCAGGATTTGAAGCATCAGGAACCGGGAATATGAAATTTGCGCTCAATGGGGCATTAACCATTGGCACTATGGACGGTGCAAACATAGAAATCAGAGAAGAAGTTGGAGATGATAATATAATTATTTTCGGACTTTTATCTGATGATATTTTTAAACTGAAAAGTAATAGCTATGATCCGAAAGAATATTACAGCAAGAATCGTGAACTCAAGAAAGTCATAGATATGATTTCCTCAGATTATTTTAGTAAGAACGAACCCGGAATATTTAAACCAATAATTGACAGTTTAATTGATGTAGATTATTACTGTCTTTTTGCTGATTATGAATCTTACCTTGAAGCTCAATCAAAAGTAGATGGGCTGTACAAAAACCAAAAGGTTTGGACAGAAAAGTCTATAATTAATGTGGCAAGAATTGGTAAGTTTTCTTCAGATAGATCAATTAAAGAATACTCTGAAAAGATATGGAAAATTAAACCTGTTAAAATCCAGATGAAAACAGAATAAAGATACAGCCTTCCATTTTATATATCTACCTAACTTCATTTTTTTAAACAATGATTAAAAACAATATGTATTGTTTTTCTTAAGATTTTACTCTATCTTGAAGGATTATAGTCCCCCTGATTTAAAAATTTAGTGTTGTCTATCAAAAAATAGACACGAAATATTGTCAAAAGGGTAATTTGTATGAGCACTTTGGATGCAACTCAAAACTCCACTTCAATTCTCCAAGAGGAAAACAAACGGCTGCGAACTGCTGTTGAAGAACTTTCGGTGTTAAATGAAATAGCAACAGCAATCACATCAATTCAATCCTTAGAACAAATAGTAGATCTTATCGTGCGAAAGTGTGTGAAGAATTTGAAAGTTGAGCAGGGTGTCGTAATGCTTCTGGACGAAAAAGATCAGAATAATCCCTTTCATACAATGATAAGAAAACAGGATTCGATAAGTAACATTCTCCCATACAGACTTGATGCACAATTAACGGGCTGGATGCTAAAAAATAAAAATCCCCTTCTGATTAATGACCTAAAGAATGATACCCGTTTTAAATTCATTGTGGAGGAAGATTTTCCTATAAGTTCGTTACTTAGTGTTCCTATGATGCTGAAAGGAAAAATGATAGGATTGCTTACTGTATTCAACAAGAGAACTGAGAGCGGCTTCACTATAGATGATCAGAGACTTCTGGGCATAATTGCCGCCCAATCTGCTCATGTAATTGAAAATGCCCGCTTGTACCAGGAAGAACAAGCTTTCAGAAGATTGCAGGAAGAAATGCAGGTTGCCTGCGAAATCCAATTAGATTTACTTCCCAAGTCTAATCCTAACATAAAGGGATATCAAATTGCAGGTACAAGTATTCCCGCAAAAGACGTAGGGGGAGACTATTTTGATTTTATAAAGATTGATGATAATAATCTTACTTTTTGTCTTGGCGATATATCTGGAAAAGGAATCCCGGCAGCAATCCTAATGTCTAATCTCCAGGCTACACTTCGAGGTCAAACCCTGATGAATAAGGGATGCAAAGAATGTGTTTCTTTTGCAAACGATATTCTATACCATAACACTGCACCCACCAAATTTGCCACTCTTTTCTATGCTATCCTGGATAGCTCAAACAATAAAGTTACCTACTGCAATGCAGGCCATAATGATCCCCTGCTGATTAGCGACGGAAACAAAATATCTAAACTCACTACAGGTGGAATTGTAGTAGGGATCCAACCTTCTATGCCTTTCGATGAAGCAACGGTATCTCTGAATAATAATGACTTTATAGTCGTCTTTTCCGACGGCATAACTGAAGCTATGAACATTAACGAAGAAGAATATGGCGATGAAAGACTGCAATCAATTCTTATTGAGAACAGAAATGAATCCGCCGAAAAGCTAATACAAATAATTTTGAAAGAAGTCAAACATCATGCGGGAAACCAGCCGCAGATGGATGACATGACTATTGTTATTATCAAAAGACAAGAATAATATTTTAACAAAATTAAATGTACATTTAATTTCCCTGAGTGAAAGGAGGGTATTTAAATGTTTATGCGGCTTCTTCAGCTTCAGATAGATTCGACACACATTGACCAATTTAAAAGTTTCTACGAAACTACCGTTTTCCCCCGACTACAAGAAATGCCCGGATGTATGTTTGTCGGGCTTATAAAAAGCAAACCCGAAGAAAATGAATTCATCTCTCTAACTTTTTGGGAAAAACAATCTCAAGCGGAAGAGTATGAAAAGAGTGGCGTATTTCAGAAACTTTTTGATCAGGCAAAACCCTTTCTTTCTGAATCCGCCGAATGGAAAATGCAGCTGTCCAAAGATATGAAACTTGAATATGTCCCGCCCTCTGACGATCCGAAAATAAAGAAATACACTGTCGCCGTTCAAAACAATGAAGCAGATAAGGTAAAAATTCAATCCTCAGAAATGTTTGTAAGAATTGTATCTCTTAAAATACAAGATGGTAAGTTGGATGAGTTCAAAGAAATCTACTCCAACATAATAATTCCATCTCTAAGGTCAGTCGAAGGCTGCCGTTATGCATTCCTTACCGAGAGCGTGAATGAGAAGAATGAATTCATTTCAGTTACAATATGGGATAAAAAAGAAGATGCTGATAAATACGAAACCAGCGGAAAATATGATGAGCTAGTAGATAAAATTAAACATACACTTTCACAATTCTATCTCTGGAAAATGGCATTAGAAAAAGATTACCGTGCAAAAGTTACAACTACCGATGATTTAAAAGTTGATCATTACGATATTATCTCCGGGAAAAG
>JBJKPP010000235.1:0-19382 GCA_046706145.1 Ignavibacteriaceae bacterium
TTCAAAGTAACGAAAAGTTATTATTATTTTCTGAAGTGTACTATTAAGCACTCTGTTTGAATCTAAAGGAATAAAGATCTTTACAAGAATGAACCGGAAAGCCGCTGCAAACTCAGTTGCCTCAATAAGAATAAATACCCAAGCCTTATGTTGCAACTTAATTTTTTCACACCGTCAACAGTATTATTTGCCGTTTAACATAAACCTATTGAAAATATTCCTTTTTTAGATTACGTTTCATTCAAGGGTTTAGGGAAGCTATATGCGATTCCATTTTATTCATCACTACAAAGACCAAAGAGAATGATGACCTTGATTTTATTAGTTAAGCTTATATGGAGTATATGAAAAGGACAAAGATGTTTGTTTACTTTGTTCTTTAAAAAGTTTGCTTAAATGAAGGGTGACTTAAGCCGCCCCTACTATCTATGTTGTATAGTAAATACTGAATGTTTAAAGGAATATTTTGCAGGATACTCACCTGATAAACTAATCCTGCAGAGGGGAGTGGGGATTCGCTATGACAGGACAAGTAGGGACAACTCATGAGTTGTCCTATAAAATGCTTGTAATGCCGGAATAGTATAACAATTAATTCCACTCATCATAATAATAAACAGCAGCATGTCTGTTTTTATAAATAAGACAGTAAATGCAGTTAGACTTCATGTTTTGAGAAGACAAGAACAGCCTTGCAGTTTATCTTCGCATCCAAATTTAGGCAAAATAAAACTTACTATCACATCAGCAGTAAGATTCAAAATAAAAGGGGATTGATATGAAAAAGTATATTATAATCATATCAGCAGCACTTTTAATTTCAATAATATCATTTTCTTGTGAGGAAATGATATTAGGCCCTGATGGTTCTAAGCCTCCCTTACCGGCCAAACATGGTTCTAGGTTTGCAACTATACTTGATTCTTTGAGATATGCTATGGATCTTCCTGCGCTTGCAGCGGCAATTGTAACTGATACGGGGATAATTGAAGCTCAAGTAATTGGATGTAGGCGTTACGGCGGTCCTATGAATGTTACTATTGATGATGAGTTTCATCTCGGTTCAGATGGAAAAGCTTTTACCGCTGTGCTTATGGGAGTGCTTGTTGATGATGGTTTAGTTGATTGGAGTACAACGCTTTCAGAAATCTTTCCCGAATATAAAAACTCAATGAGATCTGAATATGAGGATGTTACTGTTAAGGAAATTCTTTCACACAGCGCCGGATTTACGCGCAGTGCCGACTTCAGCATAATGAAAAAATCTTCACCGAGGGAAAGAAGAGTTGAAGGTTTAGTATGGGCCCTGAATCAGCCGCCTGTTCAGCAAAAGGGAGAATTTCTCTACAGCAACTTGGGATATCTAATTGCAGGTGCAATAATTGAAAAATTAACCAATCAGGATTATGAGACGCTAATGATGGAACGTGTCTTAAAACCATTGGATATTACATCCGCTGGTTTCGGGGTAATGGGAACCGAAGGCGAAGAAGATCAGCCGCTGCAGCATACACCAAATCATTCGCTAATAATTGCTACGCCCGATGCGGGACTCGATCCAAGTTACAATCCGGCGGGCGGTCTGCACATGTCAATAAGAGACTGGGGAAAATATATCCAATGGGCTCTTACGGTTGAAGCAGGGCGTCATCAAAATCTGCTTAAAGATGAAACCGCACGTACTCTTTTTGCTCCTGCAGTATCCATCGGGAATGGTGCTTTTTATGCTTTCGGCTGGGGAGGAGCGAATTATGAAGCGTGGGCTGGCGGAAAAACTTTAAGTCATTCCGGCAGCAATGGGTATAATTATGCCGATGCATATTTGCTTGTTGCAAAGCATTTCGGTGTTATTACTATGACAAACCAGGGCGCTGTGGGAGATGAATGGCTTTTAGGCCCGGCGACTTTTCGGATGATTAACTTTAAGTTATATGGGAATTAAAAACAAAGTGGATTTTATGAAGACTTTCTTTTTTATTTATTTTCTTATAACAGTATTCGTTACTCCAATATTTCCCCAGAGGGATTCTTTGGTGCTTCCACAGGAACCAGCAAGTTCGCTAATATTAAGAGCAGGTTTGAATGATTATCATCTCCTGGATAAGTATCTTTCTCCGTTTATTTATAATGGTATAATTTTCGTTTCTGATTTGTCGTTTCAGGTAAAGGGAAAAAACAGCGATCATACGGTTAAATTACTATTTAGTACGGGCAAAATTTCTTCAAATGATCAACCCGGACATATTTCTCCCTACATTGGATATATTTCATATGCTTATACCCACGCAATTGATTCCTGGAATGTTTTCGGTGAACCACTTCAATTCAATATTGGTGCAGGCTTATCGAGTTTTTTTGAATATTTAACTTTAAGAACCGATAGCAAGACAACAAATTCAATTTATTATGATGATTCATGGTATGTTTCTCATGCAATTAATCTTCATCTTTATGGAAAATATAATTTAGATGAACAGAGGAGCGTTTCACTTTTAATTACTACACCAATTATCCGTCTTATAACCAGACCCTCAAATGGTCATTACTTTAATCAGGCTAATACGGAGATTATAGATGAAAACAAGTTGAAAATTCTATCAGGCGGCAGATTAGAATTTTTGTGGGATAATCTTGTTCTTCTTACTGAGATTAAATATCAGACTCCAATTAGTGATCGGTTTAATTTTCATACGGAATATATTTTTGGTTATGCATCATCAGATAAACCGGCTTCTTTGCTTTCTTTAGGTACGTATATGAATAATTTCCTTGTTGGTATTGAATGTATGTTCTGATAATGCAATGTGCTTAACCTAAGTTTATTATAAAAAAGAGGAAAAGATCATTAAAATGCTTGTAGATTTATTCATAAAAAAGTGGGGTGAATAAAGCATGTATTTCTTAATAGTTGTGTTGTTGATGTTTGTATTCCCTTTGGTTTCCATAATTGTGGAATTACTTTCAGGTAGTTCTTCAAGTTATGTTTTCTTAGTTGGGAAGTGGTTTGTTTTTTGGGCTGCAGGTATAAGACTGTTTACAGCCGGTTTACGTCAAATATTACAGCCGCAATTTACTGCTAATAAAATAATTGGGGTAAATGATGAAAGTTCTCTGATCTTTGTAAAAGAGTTAGGATTTGCAAATTCGTCAATTGGATTATTAGGTATTTTAACTATTTTCTTTATTCAATGGATAACGCCTGGTGCTATAGCAGGCGGTTTGTTTTTAGGATTGGCGGGAATTAACCATGTGTTCAGGAAAGGGAAAAATAATCTTGAGAAAGTAGTAACGTTTACAAACCTTTTTGTATTCTTTGTACTTATTGTATTTGTATTTAGTAATACTATTTAGGGAGTTCTTAATATGTATGACAAAATCAAGGTTGAACTGCAAAATGTTCAAATTACTTTACTCCTTCCGCTGTGGGGACGTGCAATAGAAACAAGAAAGGAAAAGCCTTTACTAATAGATAATACTGCGGTTCAGATAATAGAACAGATTGATTACGATTTCGATAAAATTGCTAAAAATATTCATCCCATTAGTCAGTTTGAATGGATAGCTCGAAGCATTCATATAGACAGAACAATAAAGGGATTCTTGAATAATTATCCGAAGGCCACAATAGTAAACATTGGATGCGGCTTAGATACTACTTTTAGCCGAATAGACAATGGGGAACTATTTTGGTATGATCTTGATTTGCCTGATGTCATTGATCTAAGAAGACAATTTATTCCCGAAAGTGACAGAAGGAGATTTATCCCTTGCTCATTCCTTGACGTAAGTTGGTTTGATCAGATACATATAGAAGAAAATGTTATGTTCGTTGCAGCCGGTATTCTTTATTATTTTGAAGAAGACCAGATGAAAGAAATATTTAGTAAGATGAGTTCCTTTTTTCCTAGGGCTGAAATTATTTTCGATGCTGCCTCATCATTTGGTATTAAAACAGCAAACAAAAAAGTTATAGAGAGCAGTGGTCTGGATGAAAAATCCTACTTAAAATGGGGGTTGGACTCTGCAATAGAAATACCCAAATGGAACAATAATATAGAACTGGTAGAAGAATACCTTATGTTCAAAAAAATGATGAAAGGGCAGAACTTTAGAAATAAAATTACAGCCATGATATCTGATCATTATAAAATAATGTATATGGTGCACTTGAGGTTTAGATAAGGGGACGAAACCCTCAGAACTGAAATGAATAAGTTTCAACAAATTTAGACTAACAAGCACATTGCAAAAATAATAAATTGGACTCTACTTATAATACACCAAATATTCCCAGGGTTTTAACTTGAGAGAAATTTCTTTTCCTAGCTTCACATTCTTGCCTGAAAATAGTTCAGTGTAATCACCGGCTGTTTCTTCAGAATTAATTTTTACGTTAGTATTATTTTTTGATAGGTTAAAAATTGCAACAACTTTGTTTCCATCCTTTTCGCGATAAAAAGCAAAAATATTGTCATCAACATTGATGGGCATTATATGCATTTCTCCCCCGGCAACACCGTTCCATAAAGCTTCGTTTTTCAATTTTAAATGGACAAGTTGTGTATATATTTCTCTGAAGTCACTCTTTTTCCAGTCTATTGTATCTTTATCGAAGAATCGTAAACTCTTGTTCATACCGGCTTCTTGTCCGCTGTAAATTAATGGCATGCCACTTACCACACCGCAAAATACCGCAAAAGTTTTTGCTGCCTTGCCGTATCTTTCGAATACACTCCCGTTCCAGCTATTCTCATCGTGATTAGAAGTGAAGACCATTCTATAAGCATCGGGATTATATTCCTGTTCCTCTTCCTTAAAATAGTTATCTAATTTAAGAACATTTGACTTTCCTTGCGCGATTTCTTTTGTGATGTTATGCAGTTTCCATGAGTAGGTCATATCAAAGGCATGTTTGTGAAACCCTGTGCCTTCAGCCTCTGCCAACATAAACACCGGTTTTATCTTATCGAGTTCAATTCTGGCAAAATTCCAGAAAGATATAGGAACCATTCCTGCAACATCGCACCTGAAACCATCAACATTACATTCCTTAATCCAGTATTCCATAGAATTTTCCATATAAATCCATAAGTGGGGATTATTATAATTTAAAGCAATAACATCAGACCAGCTAGTATCTGGTGCAACGAAATTTCCTGCGGAATTTTTTTTGTAATAATCAGGATGTGTTTTTGTGAGGACGTTGTCCCATGAGGTATGATTTGCGACCCAGTCGATTATAACTTTCATTCCCAGTTTGTGGGCACTACTTACAAGATGTTTTAAATCTGCTAAAGTTCCGAACTCAGGATTGACTGCCCTATAATTTTCAACAGAATAATAGCTGCCAAGAGTTCCTTTCCTGTTCTTTTTACCAATAGGATTTATCGGCATTAACCAGAGAATCTTAACGCCTAATGCATTTAATTCTGTGAGATGTTTTTCAAATGCTTTGAACGTTCCTTGCGGAGTATATTGCCTTGTGTTTACCTCGTAGATAGTTGCATTTTTGCTCCATTCCGGATGTACAACAGTAGTTTCTTTCTGAGAGAAAGAGGTAGGTGCAAGAGAAATTGAAAAGAACAGTAAGGCAATAAAGGACCTGAATAATTTTCTGGAAAACATAAAAACAACTCCTGTATAATGAAAATAAATATAACTATGAAATATTAATTATATACCTACCCGAATGTGTGGTTATTCAGTCAAAGTGTAATTCGATTAAGAAATTTTATTATATTCTTCGCCGTAATTCTTAACCGGTTTGTGAATAAAAGAAGGAGCCTTTCAATGAACAAACCACGTCTCAGCTTTTGGCAAATCTGGAATATGAGTTTTGGATTTTTAGGAATTCAATTTGGTTTTGCTTTGCAGAATGCAAATGTTAGTAGAATTTTTGAAACGCTCGGTGCAAAGATTGATGACATTCCAATTCTATGGATTGCTGCTCCGGTTACAGGTCTAATTGTTCAGCCTATAATAGGACATATGAGCGATAAAACATGGGGGAGACTTGGAAGGAGAAGACCATACTTTTTGGCCGGTGCAATACTCGCCTCATGTGCTCTATTTATAATGCCTAATTCTCCTATTCTCTGGATTGCAGCAGGAATGTTGTGGATAATGGATGCGTCAATAAATATTTCGATGGAACCATTTCGTGCTTTTGTAGGTGATATGCTTCCTTCTGAACAGAGAACCATTGGCTTCTCAATGCAGAGTTTTTTTATCGGGATTGGAGCAATCATTGCATCTGCTTTGCCTTATATGACGACGAACTGGTTTGGAGTCTCTAACACAGCGGCTGCGGGTGAGATTCCCGAATCTGTAAAGCTTTCTTTCTATATAGGAGGAGCAGTTTTCCTAGCCGCCGTCTTATGGACTGTCTTTACTACAAGAGAATACTCACCAGAGGAACTGAAAAAATATTCGGAGCATGAAAGCAATTCAAAAGATGAAAAAGTTAATGTAAAAAGAACAGAGAATGTATCATCAAAAAAATTTTATAAAGTTGGGGCAGTATGGACGTTGATTGGTGTTGTGGGTTCTGCTGTACTGTTCTTTGTATTAAAAGAAACTGATTATGGTTTGTATGTATTATTTGTTGGTTCGATTATCTTCGGTATACTTCAACTCTTAGTTGGAGGTATAACAAACGGTGGTAAGACAGAAGGTGGTTTCGTTGTAGTCTTCAATGATTTTTTCAAGATGCCGACCACTATGAGGCAGCTTGCGATAGTACAGTTCTTTTCCTGGTTTGCATTATTTGCAATGTGGATTTACACTACACCTGCAGTTACACATCATATTTATGGCGCTACCGATCCTACAACAGAATTATACAACAAAGGTGCAGATTGGGTCGGAGTTCTAATGGCTGTGTACAATGGATTTGCTGCTGTAATGGCTTTTGTTCTTGTTTGGCTTGCGAAGAAAACAAATAGAAAAACCGTTCACATGATAAGTCTTGTTATTGGAGGACTTTCATTTCTTTCTTTTTATGTTATTAAAGACCCGCAGCTTTTACTTATTTCTGAATTGGGAATTGGTTTAGCCTGGGCTTCTATTCTTGCTATGCCTTATGCAATTTTAGCAGGCTCGCTTCCACCGGAGAAAATGGGAGTGTACATGGGAATTTTTAATTTCTTTATTGTTATTCCACAAATAACTGCCGCTGCAATTCTTGGGTGGTTTGTAAAAAATCTTTTTGGTGATGATGCTATTTATGCTCTGCTTTTAGGAGGTTTCTCAATGATACTCGCAGGCATATTAGTAATGTTTGTTAAAGATGTAGATGAAGCCACTGGATAATTTTACGTTGGAAGCGTTATACTTTAACCATATCTGTCCAAAGTAAACTCTAGTTACGCGCCTTAAAAGAATTGTGTATAAAAATTTCGTGGAGTATAGCGTGAAAAAAGAAAATCTGTTTGAGGGAGCCAAGCGACTGAGTCATTTTCTTTTAGCGAAACGGAATGAAATTTTAGCAATTCTTTTTCAGCGCATGTTTCTTTTGGTACTTTTCTTACGTTAAGAAAAGTACACTGAAAAATGTTAGATAAATGTTCAAAAAATATACTTACAAATGTCTACAGGGATACAATCATCCCAAATAAATCTTTGTTTAATAAAATTATTTGGATACCACTAGCCGGAACAGCATAACAAGTAAGATATAAAGAATATCAAAATATAACTTTGAAAAGAATTCAATATACAATTGAATAATTTCGTTTACTAAATAACCCACATGTTTGGGGAGTATTTTATTTCTAATAATTATTCTATTTTTAATCAGTTTTTAATTACTACGATTACAATTTAAGAACCTGTAATGAAATTGCGGTTGCTGTTATTTTTTATATTTATTGTCAGTGAAATATCCTTCCCACAGATAGTCACATCTACACCAACTTACCCGACAGAAGATGATTCCATCATAATTTATTTTGATGCCTCACAAACGGGTGCAGAAGAGTTGTTAAATTATACGGGTACTGTGTACGTCCATACAGGTGTAACAACTAATCTTGGAACTTGGCAGCACGTAATAGGAACCTGGGGAGTGAATTCATCGCAGCCTGCACTTACAAGACTTGGCACAAATTTATATAAACTTACTATCGGTCATCCGAGAAAGTTTTACGGAATAACTGATACTTCCGAACATATAAACGCTCTTGATTTTGTCTTTAGAAGCTCTGATGCTAGTAAGCAAACAAGACCAGATATTTTTTATAACTTATACAAATCGGGATACACACTTTCACTCATTAGTCCTTCACTTACCGGTTCCTATGGAGATCCGCAGCGTTCACCGATTTTTATAGATTCAACCGATACTGTCAATGTCATTGCCAAAGCAGTAACAATTGGAACAGCAAATTCTTCTATAACGTTATTTGTAAATGGAACACAAAAAATATTTACAACGACAGATTCGCTAAACTATCAAATTTTAGGAAATCAATTATCGGTTGGTGCAAACCAGGTCGTGATAGTTGGGAAAGATACCGCAAACTTATCAGACAGTGTTAAATTCAATTTGATGATAAATCCACCTTTAACTAATTCTCCTTTACCACCTGGAACTCAGCTTGGAGTTAATTATAATAGTAATACTTCAGTGACTCTTGCATTGCTTGCTCCACAAAAGAAATTTGTTTATGTGATAGGTGATTTTAACGATTGGAAAGTCGATCAGAATTACTATATGAAGAAGGATTCTGCACGTGCTGACAGTGTTGTTTATTGGATAACAATAAATAATTTAAATCCTGGACAGGAATACGCATATCAGTATCTTGTTGACGGAACATTGAGGATCGCAGATCCTTTTACACACAAAATTCTTGACCCTTCTAATGACCAGTATATACCATCTTCGGTCTATCCTAATTTAAAGGCTTATCCATTTAATAAAACTTCTGAGATTGTTTCCATATTGCAAACAAATCAGCAGCCATATAATTGGAAGATAACAAATTTCAAAAAGCCGGATAAATCAAAACTAGTCATATATGAACTGCTCGTTAGGGACTTTGTCTCAACTCATTCATATAAAACTATAATGGATACGTTAAACTATTTGAAAAACCTGGGAATCAATGCTATCGAATTTATGCCTGTTATGGAGTTTGAAGGAAATGATAGCTGGGGCTACAACCCAAGTTTTCATTTAGCGCTCGATAAATATTACGGAATCCCCGATGCTTTTAAAGCTTTAATTGATTCTGCACATTCCAAAGGAATGGCAGTGATACTAGACGTCGTACTAAATCACGCTTACGGGCAAAATCCACTTGTGAGAATGTATTATGCTGGTAATTCATCTGACGGCAGCCAGATTCTCACAACTCCCGGTAATCCTTATTTTAATACTATTTCACCAAATCAATATTTTCATTGGGGTGCAGACTTTAATCATGCTCTTCCCGCCACACAATATTATGTTGATAGAGTGACAAGTTATTGGATAGAGCAATATCATGTTGATGGCTTTAGGTTTGATTTTGCTAAGGGCTTTACAAATACTCCGGGTGAAGGAACGCCTTATGATGCTTCGAGAATTGCAATAATGCAAAGGATTGCCCGTAAGATTTGGGCTATAGATTCGACATCTATTTTAATTCTTGAAAATTTTGTTGCTAATTCTGAAGAACAGGTTGAATCTAATTTTGGTTTCCTTTCCTGGGGAAATATGAATTACAATTATAACCAGGCTACGATGGGATATAGATATGGTCCGAGCCACGATGATATGAGTTGGAATTTATCCAGTGCTTATTATGGATATAGACAATGGCCTAAACCAACATTAGTTACATATATGGAAAGTCATGATGAAGAGAGATTGATGTTTAAAAATGAAAAATATGGAAATAAGAGTTCCTACTATAACGTAGAAGATACTTCCACAGCATTGGAAAGAATGGGAGAAGCAGGTGCATTTTTCTTTACTATACCTGGCCCTAAGATGATCTGGCAATTTGGTGAGTTGGGTTATGATTACTCAATAGATTATCCTTCAGGTACAGACAACGACCGGGTATCCGATAAACCTATTAGATGGGACTATTTAAAAAACCCAAAAAGACATCAGCTATATAAAATATGGGCTTCAGAAATTAAATTAAGGGAGGATTACCCTGCTTTTCAGAATTTGAATTCCATGAGCTTGGTTGATTCCTTAAAAACTCTCCATCTTTCGGACAGCAATATGAAGGTAACTATTTTTGGAAATTTTGGTGTATGGAAGGCTACCTTAAAACCTGGTTTTCAGCAAGGAGGAAAATGGTATGATTATTTTTCAGGAGACAGTGTAAGTTTAACAAACACAGACACAACTTTCTCACTAAATCCTGGTGAATATCACATTTATACAACAATGAAGATACCTACCCCGGATACAACTTCAATAATAACCGGGATGAGAGA
Source organism: Ignavibacteriaceae bacterium (assembly GCA_046706145.1). Taxonomy (GTDB): domain Bacteria; phylum Bacteroidota; class Ignavibacteria; order Ignavibacteriales; family Ignavibacteriaceae; genus JBJKPP01. Next base: position 10,438 of record JBJKPP010000235.1, read on the forward strand.
AACAACAAGCGCAGTTATTAAGAATTACAGCCTCTTACAGAATTATCCAAATCCTTTTAATCCTGCAACAACTATCAAGTATCAGATTCCTCAAGCCGGCAGTGTCACGCTAAGAATTTATGATGTACTGGGCAGGTTAGTGACAACTTTGGTAAATGAATTTCAGTACAGTGGAACACATGTGGTGCAATTTAATGCCTTGAACCTTGCGAGTGGAATTTATTTTTATCAATTACAATCAAATAACTTTCTCATTACAAAAAAAATGCTTCTGCTGAAATAGCAAGAGGCTAAAATTAGAATCATAAGATTTTTCCTATTAGAACTACTCTTGTGTGAATAATTATTCATCTATGTAAATCTTTAAAAATTAATTATCTTATCAGTAGATAAAATTGTAAATTATAAAAGTTGATCAGGTAAAATCATAATTCTAAATGCTCGTGCTAGCTTCAAAAAGAATAAGATTTATACTTCCTTCCTTTTGTGTAATAGCCTTGCTTTCTGGTCTATTATCCAAAACATCCGGGCAAATCAATCCTTCTAATTTTACGCATATTCTAAGTGAAAATGGACTTTCACAAAATACAGTCCATGATATTATTCAGGACAGCCGTGGATTTATATGGTTTGCTACAGAGGATGGATTGGATAAATATGATGGTTATAATTTTACAGTTTACAAAAATATTGTGCACGATGGAAATTCACTGCCGGATAATTTTGTGTGGACAGTATATGAAGACAAAAATGGTAATCTTTGGGTAGGTACAAACAGCGGTGGGTTAAGTAAATTTAATGTCGAAGAAGAAAAGTTTGTGACTTATAAAAATAACCCAAACGCTCCTAACAGTTTAACTTTGAATAATGTTAGAGCAATCTGCGAGGGTGCAGAAGGATATATCTGGGTTGGTACTGAAAATGGTTTAGATAAATTTGATACACAAAAGGGAATTTTTGTTCATTATAAACATAATCCGGATAATCAATATAGCTTAAGTAATAATGTCGTATTATCTCTTTTTGTTGACAGTGATGGTGTACTTTGGATAGGTAGCGACGGTGGATTAGATAAATACGATGAGAAGAATGCAAAATTTTATAACTATTCCTTCACTCGAAATGTTCTTAAAAATCCGAGCGATAATGTTATACTTTCTATTTGCCAAGGCCACAGTAATTATCTTTGGGTAGGTACATTAAATGGTCTAATCAAATTTGATAAGACCACAGGAAAATTTCAACGATATGAAACTAATCTTTCAGGTAATGCAGGCTCAAATATAAATAGGATAAATTCTATTATAGAAGATAGGGCGGGGGATATATGGGCAGGAACAGGTGCTGGCCTTCTTCGTCTGAAAGCAACTGATAAAAATCTTTTCAATTCTATAAACTCCCTTACTAATCAAATTATGTTTAGTACAAATAATATACTATCGCTCTATCAGGATAATTCTGGTTTAGTTTGGATTGGTACAGCCGAGGATGGAGTAGTAAAATATGATAAGGAAAGAGCAAAATTTATAAATTACAAACATGATCCTTCCAATCCAAATTCTCTCAGTCACAATACTGTCCGAGCAATATTTAAAGAAAACAATGGAACTCTTTGGGTAGGAACTTTAGGAGGCGGATTGGATAGACTTGATCCTCATAGTACAAAGTTTCTGCACTATAGAAATGATAGTAAAAATAAATTTAGTTTGAGTGATAATTCCATTTCAGCAATTTTCAAAGATAGTTTTGGCTATCTTTGGGTGGGAACTTGGGGCAGTGGCTTGAACAGAACAGTTTTACCGCATAAGGGCTTTATTCCTTACAAACTCAAATTCATAAACTATCTGAACCAACGATCAAATACTCACCAGGTGAATGATAATATTATTCAGGCAATATATGAAGACTCAAATAAAAGACTTTGGGTTGGAACAGAAATAGGACTGGAGCTTTATGATAGAAAATATGATAAGTTTATAAGTTTTACACATCAGCCTAATAATCCTTATAGCATAAGCAGTAATCAGGTACAATCGTGTCTTATTGAAGACGATAATGGGAACTTATGGATTGGAACATGGAATGGGTTAAATATGTTGCCCGCTGAACAGGTGAAAGATGCAATCAAAAATCCATCTTCAGTTAGGTTCAAACACTTTGAATTTCAACCGAACAAAACAGGTAGTTTGAGTGATGATAGAGTTATCTCAGCGTATAAAGATACTGCAGGTAATCTTTGGTTCGGCACTTATGGAGCTGGTTTGAATGAGCTGCTCAGGTCGCGTCAAAATCTACCTAATCCTGAATTTATAAATTATATGGTTAAGGATGGTCTTCCAAGCAATATAATATATGCTATCCAGAGTGATAAGAAAGGAAATATTTGGTTGAGTACGGATAATGGTTTGTCGGTTTTTAATCCTGTCAAGAAAACTTTTAGGAATTATGATGCTAGTGACGGCCTGCAAGGTAATCAATTTTATTGGGGAGCAAGTTTTAGAGGAAAAAATGGAGAACTTTTCTTTGGTGGAACCGATGGTCTTAGCGCTTTCTATCCTTCTGAATTGAAGGACAACCGCCATGTTCCCCCGGTGTATATAACGGATTTTCAAATATTTAATAAACCTGTTGATTTGAACACCAAAAATTCGCCGCTCAAAAAGGCAATTATGTTTACTAAGGAGATCGATCTTCCATATAGCTCAAATGTGTTCTCTTTTGAATTTGTAGCGCTCGATTACACTGCACCGCACAAAAATCAATACGCTTATATGATGGAAGGGTTTGACAAAGGTTGGATTTATTCCGGCCACCGTCATTTTGTAACATACACAAATTTAGACCCTGGTGAATACGTTTTTAAAGTTAGAGGTTCAAATAATGATGGGGTTTGGAATTATAAAGGGGCAGAGATAACCATTAAAGTTTTGCCCCCTTTCTGGAGAACTTGGTGGTTTATTTTGACAGGTATTATTTTGATAGGTGGAATCATTGCCGCCATCATTTATTTCAGAGTTAGGCATTTGCTTGAGATCGAACGTTTTAGAACAAAATTGGCAGCAGACCTTCATGACAATATAGGTTCAAGTCTAACAGAGATATCTATTCTAAGTGAGGTTATATCGCATAAATTAAAATCTGAAAACGAAGAGGTAAAGAAAAATTTGAACATGATCAGTAATAGTTCACGCAGTTTAATTGACAACATGAGTGATATAGTATGGCTGGTAAATCCAAGACGGGACTCATTATATGATTTGATTCTGAGATTACGGGATACTTATTCCGAGTTGTCTTCTTACACAAGTATATCATTTAAATCAGAAAATATAAAAGCTCTGGAAAAAGTATCTTTAAGCATGGAGCATCGTCAACACCTTTATCTAATTTTCAAAGAAGCAATTAATAATTGTATTACTCATAGTAGTTGTTCTGAGATTACACTTGATGCTTCTGTCAAAGGCTCCAAACTTCAGATGGTTCTTAAGGACAATGGCAAAGGCTTTAATTCAGAATCATCTTTTCGTGGGAATGGTTTAAACAATATGAGAAATAGAGCGAAAATGATAGGGGGGATGTTAATTATATTATCTGAGCCGGGTAAAGGAACTACCATTCAATTCGAAGGAAATATTTTATAACTTTAACGAGTCGCTATTACAATATTTTGAAGATCTATTTAAAGGAATAAAATGATTAGTGTTGTGGTCGTTGAAGATAATGACTCTATTCGCGAGGGATTAAAAATTCTAATTGATGGAACCGAAGGTTATAGATGTCTTGAAACTTTCTCACGATCAGAGACTATGTTAAAGAAAATAATTGATCTGAATCCTGATATTTTACTTATGGATTTGGGTCTTCCTGGCATGGGCGGTATAGAAGGAATAAGGAAAGTTAAAAACCTTGTTCCCGAACTAACAATACTGGTAATCACTGTTTATGAAGAAAATGATTTAATATTCGATGCATTATGTGCAGGAGCTAGTGGGTATTTAGTTAAGAAGACTCCTCCGTCAAAACTTCTTGAAGCAATAAAAGATGCCTATGAAGGCGGCTCTCCGATGAGCTCACATATTGCTCGAAAGGTGATCAATTTTTTTCAGTTAAAGAAAACTGTAGCACCGCATAATGATGTAAAATATGAATTAACCACACGGGAAAAGGAAATTCTGAGCCGATTAGTTGAAGGGCATAACTTCAAATCAATTGCAGATTCACTTTTCATAAGTCTCGATACAGTTAGGTTCCACTTCCGGAATATCTACAGGAAATTACACGTCCATTCCAAATCAGAAGCCGTAATAAAGGCAATAAAAGAAAAAATAATTTAGCATACCTCAGCTACATGTTCATGTAGCAACATAGCAAGTTATCAGGGTTCGTACTTCAAAATCTGTCTGTTTGTGTAGTAGAATGACTTTGAATTTAACTTTAGTTTAATACATAATATTAAACAAGAAGAAATATGAGTATTTCGCTTACTACTTCCTATTAGGGGATAATTATGATTGATGTTGTTGTAGTTGAAGATAATGATACTATCCGCGAAGGACTAAGGGTACTAATAGACGGTACCGAAGGTTATTCATGCGTTGCTGCCTATCCCAAATGCGAATCAATGATAAAGAATATTAAAAAGTTAAACCCTAGTGTTCTATTGATGGATATTGGATTACCTGGAATGAGCGGAATTGAAGGAATTAAAGAGGTTAAAGCTTTGCTGCCTGACCTAACGATTTTGGTGCTTACTGTCTATGAAGAGAATGAACTTATTTTCGATGCTTTATGTGCTGGTGCCTCAGGGTATCTAGTAAAGAAGACGCCGCCTTCAAAGCTTATTGAAGCAATACGTGAGGCAAGTGAGGGTGGTGCGCCGATGAGTTCACATATTGCCAGGAAAGTAATAGAATTATTTCATAAGAAGAATATATCTGATACAAAGAGTGATCTGGAAAGTTTGACTTCTCGTGAAAAAGAAATTTTAGGAAAATTGGTTGAAGGAAATAGCTTTAAAGCAATTGCGGATTCATTGTTTATAAGTATCGAAACTGTTCGGTTTCATTTTAAGAATATTTATAAGAAACTTCATGTACACTCACAGTCCGAGGCAGTTGTTAAAGTAATGAAAGAAAGGCTACTATGATTTGTTTTTACCCACTCCATTTAGGTAGTATTTGCGGACAAAAAAACATCGAAGCAAAAAAAAACCTTCGTTTGTGTAGTAGAATGAAAAATGGTAATTGAATAGGTTAAATAGCAATTAAAATGAATATCTGTTGATTACTTGAAAATTTAACCCTTTGTGGTAATGATTTAATCAAGGCGGTTTTAAAATGAGGCAAATGGATCAACTTTCTAATAAAGACAGGGTTCTTACCACTTCATTTTCTATTCTTAAAAGGGAAATTTTAAAAAGAGCGTATGCGTATAGCTGTCGGCCCGCAGCATTGACGACAAAAGTATTCCATCCCATAGGAGGATAAATGACAAGATTTTTACTATCGCTTATAATACTTTTTATATCAACTACAGCCTTCTCTCAGACGGGAAAAATATCCGGAAAAATTCTGGACGGAACGTCTGGCAAGCCTCTCCCATTTGTGAATGTAATAGTTATTGGTACAAATTACGGGGCGGCTACTGATCTTGAAGGCAATTATATAATTATCGGTGTTCCACCAGGCACCTATTCAGTCAAAGCTTCTGCAATTGGTTATACATCTGTCGTAACTGATAATGTAAATGTATCAATAGATCTAACCACTACAATTGATTTTAAGTTATCCGAAACATCAATTCAATTGGGGAAAGAAATAGTTGTTACCGCCACCAGACCCCTTGTACAAAAAGACCTTACTTCTTCAACTGCGATTATTAATTCATCTGACATAAAAGCCCTACCGGTTACTAGTTTTGAAGATATAATGCAGCTGCAGGCTGGTATAATAAAAGATAACAACGGCAATTTTCATTTTAGAGGAGGTCGTTCTGGAGAAGTCTCGTATTGGATAGACGGCGTACCTGTTACTAATCCTTATGATGGAGGGACAGTTGTTGATGTTAACAAGAATTCAATTCAGGAAATGCAACTTGTTACAGGTGCTTTCAATGCTGAATATGGCCAGGCAATGAGTGGAATTGTTAACATTGCTACAAAGTCAGGCGGAAATGAAACCCATGGCAGTATAACGGCTTATGAAGGTGCATATTTAACTTCTAACTCAGGTCTCTTTTTTGGAACACAAAAAGTAGATCCGTTCTCAAGTACCACACAGAATAAAATTCAGTGGCTAGAAGGATCTTTAGATGGTCCAATAATAAAGGATAAGCTGTTTTATTACATTGATCTAAGATACTATTATACGGGCGGCTATATTTTTGGGCAAAGGAAATATAATATATGGGACATAGCAAATACTCAAGATCCTGACCAGGCAAACTGGAAAATTCAACAAACTGGAGACGGTGCTATTGTTCCAATGACACCATATATGGAAGGGTATGCTCAAGGAAAGTTTACATATAAACTTACGCCGCAGTTTAGAGTATCATATGATTATATTTTGGATAACACGAGGGGAAAAGATTTTGATAATGGCAACACCGGCAACGGTTATGCTTACAAGTACAATCCTGATGGACAGCTTAGTAATTTTAAGAAAGGTTATTTAAATACACTTACCATAACCCATACTCTTAGCAGCTCTACTTTTTACAAACTAGGTATCTCATATTTCTTTAGGGATTTCAGAGATTACCTGGATAACAGCCCCTTTTCACTATCTGATTTATTTCAACGCAATGATCCATACAATCAACTATATGTCAACAATAAACTGTTAACCGCTCCGGAAGGGACTTTCTATACTGGCGGAGCAAATATGTATCACGGCGTACAAAATGTTAGTACTTACGTTGCCAAGTTTGATCTGACAAGTCAAGTTAGTGATCACCATGAAATTAAGACTGGCTTATTATACGAACAATACAGATTATTCTTACATAACATAAATTTACAAATGTCTGACGCGGACAACAATAATGACCCCGTTGTAACTGGAAATCCATACCTAATTAATCCTGTAGTAATACCTTCAATAGAAACTCAGAATAATCTTGAATATTTACATAAGCCTTGGCAATTCTCAGCGTATCTCCAGGATAAGATGGAATATAAATCGCTAATTGTAAACTTGGGATTCCGTTTTGATTATTTTCACCCGGATGGACAAGTGTTGAAGGATCCGGCCGATCCGAACGTATATATACCTTTAGATCCAAAGCATCAGGCTGAAACGTTGGATCAAAGATTAGCAACATGGTATAAAAATGCCTCTGATAAGTGGCAGGTAAGTCCAAGATTGGGAGTTTCATTTCCTATCACGGATAGAGGGGTAATACACTTTTCCTACGGTTTATTTTTCCAGATACCCGATTTTCAAAGGCTCTATGAAAACCCTGGTTATAAGCTGCCTGTAACGGGAGGCAGTACGAATCTAGGCGTAGTCGGTAACCCTGATCTAAAACCTGAAGAAACCACAAGCGGCGAGCTTGGTGTCCAGCAGCAGTTAACAGATGATATCGCAATTGATATTACCGGTTATTTTAGGGATATAAGAAATTTGGCTGGAACTTTGAATCAAATAGATTATGTCTTCGGTGGTTCAAAAATTTATTACCAGTACGTTAATACTGATTTTGGTTTTGTTAGAGGGATAGTTGTTTCTCTTGATAAACGCTTTGGGAACAATGTTTCTGCTAGTCTGGATTATACTTTCCAAATAGCTAAAGGTGATGCTTCTGACCCTGCGAGTGCTTATAACTTAAGAAACTCAGGCACTCAGCCTGAAACGCAGCTCATTCCTCTGAATTGGGATCAAAGACACACATTAAACGCTACCTTAAATTATGTTAGTCCTAACTCTGATTGGGGAGCCAGTGCTGTGTTCAGATACGGAAGTGGAACCCCTTATACTCCTTCATTGACTACAGTTTCAAATGTTGGAACCTTAACATTTAACTCAGCAACAATCCCCGCAAGTACAGATTTGGATATTCAATGTTTTAAGAATTTTGCCGTTGGGCCGGCAACTTTGCAAGTGTTTCTGAGAATAAACAATGTTTTGGATACAAAGAATGCCACCCAGGTTTATACTGATACAGGTCAACCTGACTGGACCCTGGATGAACAACAATTAATTAGAATAAATGCCCCAAGAACAGTTTCAACAGTACAAGATTGGTACACGAGACCATATTATTATTCTGAACCGAGAAGAGTGGAAGTCGGTACAACAATATCATTTTAAAGATGCAGGATTAGATATGCGCAAAATTTTTACAATCATTTTTCTTCTTTTTGGTGTTGCTTGTCTTTTTGGACAAGAAACTAGTGATTATATAAACTGGGCAAAGAACAATCGGGGAAATGCCCTATATACAAGATTCGGTTTGCTCAATGGCAACAGAACCGCAATCACTTATAGTAATGATGGATCTATTGCCGGAACAAACCCAAGTGACCTCCGAGGCTATTGGCCATATCCCGCAACACAGGATGGTTATATTGGTGATGTAACTCCTCTTGTAGGAATTGAGATACCGATCCGTGATTACAATGGAGACGGCAAACCGGATACTCTTCACAATGTAACAATTACCACGGGACCTAGAACTGGGCAAGCTGCCAAAGTTGATCCGAAAGATGGACACTTCCAGGGATTTGCTCCTGAACCTGGTTATGTGAATTTGAGCCAGGATACAGTAGCCAAAAGTAATCTTCCAAACACATGGCCTTCTGTTTGGCCGGATAATCCTACTTGGGTTGACTCGACTGGAAAGCCCGTATGGGACGGTTATTTCGGGAAAGGAGTTGTTAGAGCTGATCAGGAAACTTACTTTGTAATGGATGATGCTCCTGACGACAATCCACAGATAAGAAC
>JBJKPP010000236.1:0-10471 GCA_046706145.1 Ignavibacteriaceae bacterium
AATGGTAAATGGAAAAATTGAGAAGAATGAGAAAGCATTTGAAACTGCTCTGAGAGAAATTAAAGAGGAAACTGGATTTGTTCCTCTTAAGCTCTGGACAGTTCCGAACGTGAATTTTTTCTACACATATGAAACTGATTCCATAACAGTTTTGCCTGTATTTGCAGTCTTAGTGGAAAACAATTTAGAGGTAAGCCTGTCTAACGAACATAATGATTTCAAATGGTTAAGTGGGGCTAACGCAAAAGAATATCTTGCATGGGATGGACAAAGAAAATCTGTAGATACTATTATGACCTATTTCACACAAAAAAGAGAATTTTTCAATTTGTTGGAAATAAAATTTTGATGAACGCTTGATTTTTGGTGTAAAATCATATTTTTACTTATGTTTAGAATTGCAATTCTAAATAATTAGAGGAATAAAATTGGGTTTACTTGTTGTTGGCTCATTAGGTCTGGACGATGTTACTACTCCGTTTCATAAAGTAGAAAATGCTCTTGGCGGTTCTGCTACATACATTTCTTTAGCTGCTAGTTATTTCAGCGGACCGATCAGTTTGGTTGGTGTAGTTGGAGATGATTTCCCAAAGGAATATGTTGGCTTATTGGAATCTCATAATATTGATTTGGAAGGGTTACAGATAATTGAAGGTGGAAAAACATTCAGGTGGTCAGGAAAATATCATTATGATTTAAACGCTAGGGACACTTTACTTACCGAACTTAACGTATTCGAAAAATTTGATCCTATCATTCCGGAGAAATATACAAAATCGAAGTTTGTATGTCTTGGAAATATAGATCCAACTCTACAAAATAAAGTTTTAGACCAGCTCGATAATCCGCATTTTGTAGTTTGCGACACCATGAATTATTGGATTGAGGGCAAACTGAAAGAGTTGCACAAAGTTTTAGAAAGAGCCAACGTGTTAATAATTAATGACTCTGAAGCAAGACTTTTGGCGAAAGAACCTAATTTAATTAAGTCTGCCAAAGCAATAAGAGAAATGGGGCCGGAAGTTCTTATAATAAAAAAAGGAGAACACGGCGCATTGCTTTTTGCCGAGGATGTTATTTTTTCTGCTCCCGCTTATCCACTTGAAGTTATAAATGACCCAACAGGAGCCGGAGATACTTTTGCCGGTGGCTTTATTGGGTACTTGTTGAAAACAGAAGATATTAGCTCAAAGAATTTGAAAAATGCTGTTGTTTATGGAAGTGCCATGGCTTCGTTTTGTGTTGAAAGATTTAGTACGAAAGGTTTGGAAGACCTCGACTATTTGATGATTCAAGATAGATTTAGAGAATTTAGGGATTTATCAAGATTTGATTAGTACCAGCGATTACTTTTCAATAGAATTCAAAAACGACAAACTTGTTTTATTAAACCAAACTCTACTCCCTTTTAAAGAAGAATATATTGAAACCGACAGCTACGATCGAATTGCCGAAGCAATCGAAAGGCTGGAGGTAAGAGGAGCACCAGCGATTGGTGTTGCAGCAGCTTATGGTTTAGCATTCTCTTTAAAAAATCGCACCAATAATTTGAATGAAGAATTTAAAAAAGGATATGAAAGACTAGCAGGAACAAGGCCGACTGCTTATAATCTTTTTTTTGCACTTGATGAATTAAGAAAGATATTTGAAGAGAATAAAAATCAAAAAAATATATATCAACTTCTATTAAAAAAAGCTCAAGAAATCCATCAAGAAGATATCAAAAAGTGTGATAAGATAGGGGAAAATGGTCTTGCAATCTTTAAGCACAAATCGACAATTCTAACACATTGTAACACTGGCAAATTGGCAACGGCAGGTGAGGGAACAGCATTCAGTGTAATTAAGCAAGGATTTGTAAATAATCTAGTAGAATTTGTTTATGCAGATGAAACCCGCCCATTATTGCAGGGCTCAAGACTAACTGCGTTTGAGTTAGAAAAAAATGGAATACCATTTGCCGTTCAATCTGATTCCTCAGCAGCATATCTTATGAAAAACCGTAAAATTGATTTTGTCATCGTTGGAGCTGATAGAATTGCACTAAATGGTGATACCGCCAATAAGATAGGCACCTATAATTTGGCTATAACTTCTAATTATCACAACGTTCCATTTTATGTGGCCGCCCCAAGTACAACAATTGATAAAACTTTGCCTACAGGAGAACAAATTAAAATAGAAATGAGAAATAAACTTGAGCTTCTGAATTTGAACGGGCTTCCGGTTTCTTTAGAAAAATATGACACTTTTACCCCTGCTTTCGACGTCACACCTTCTCATCTAATTACAGGAATAATTACCGAAAAAGGTATTTACAGTTTTCCATACAATTTTATTAATGAGTGACATAGTCAAGACTGAAGCATTTGTGCTCGGTAAAATTAATTTCAGAGATTCCAGTAATATAGTATCTCTTTTCACCAAAGGTCTCGGAAAATTATCGGCAATTGTAAAAGGCGCAAGAAATCCTAAAAACAAAATTGGACTTGCAATAGATCCTCCCAATCATCTGCAAATAATTATGTACAAAAAGGATAATAGGGAACTTCAGTTGCTGACAGGTGCAGATATAATCTCTCATTATTCACATATTAAAAATGACCTTGAAAAACTTAAATATGTGTATGCAATTCTTGAACTTGTCAATAAGTTAATACCTGAGAATGAGAGCAACATAAAATTGTTTACAGGTCTTGAAAGAATTTTTCACCTTTACGAAATAACGGATGTGCAGCCTGAGGTTTTGTTTGGTAGATTTTTTATGTTTTTCCTAAAAGAAATAGGTTATGAAATACAACTTGATAAGTGTATGTCTTGCGGTAAATCAAACCTTAATAAACAAAATTTGGCTTATAATTTTGAATTAGGTATTTTGTGTGAGAACTGTAAGAGCGGCTATTTAGAATCCTTTTTAATTAATTCGGAACTTTTTAACTACTTGTTCTGTCTAAAGTACAATAAAAAGTTTGACAATATAGATAAAAATACTTTGGATAAAGCAATAAAATTTATGGGAGATTTCTTAAAATATCATGTGCCGGATTTTAAAGGTTTCCAATCTTTTCAATATTTAAACTAAAAAATCGTATGATATATCTATACTGTACTTTGGATAACAAATAAAAAAGAAAATACATTGGAGGAAATATAATATGAAGAGTAAAGGAATTATTGGAGCTGCTGTTCTGATAATCATTGGAATTGTATTTGGGGCTCTACTTGTGTCTGGTTTTGGTTTGGTTAGACCAAGCCTGGCAGATGTTAATATCGGCGCACCGCAGGCTCCTGTAACTTTAGATGCAAATACAACATCTTTCAGCAAGGCATTTATAGAAGTGGCGAAGAAAGTGACTCCTGCCATCGTTCAAATTGATGTTGTATCAAAAGTAAAAAGTAATCCCGACCAGGATTTCTTCTTCTTCTTTAGAAATCTTCCACAAGAAGAAAAGGGTTCAGGAAGCGGGATCATAATATCTCCTGACGGCTATATATTAACAAATAACCATGTCGTAGAAAATGCCACGCAAATTAAGGTTGGTCTGTATGATAAAAGAGTATTTGATGCAAAGGTAATTGGAACAGATCCGCTAACAGATTTAGCAGTTATTAAGATAAATGCAAACAATCTTCCCACAGCTTACTTAGGCAATTCTGATAGTTTGCAAGTTGGTCAGTGGGTTATGGCTATTGGTAATCCGTTTGCTTTGACTTCAACCGTAACAGCAGGAATAGTTAGCGCATTAGGTAGAGGTAATTTGCATCTAATTAATAATAGCTATGGTGTTGAAGATTATATCCAGACCGATGCAGCAATCAATCCGGGTAACAGTGGTGGTGCTTTAGTAGATTTATCAGGTGCCGTAGTCGGGATCAATTCTGCAATTGCTACAAATGGCAATGATTCATACATCGGCTATGGATTTGCTGTCCCGATAAATTTAGCCAAGACTGTAGCAAAGGAATTGATTGCAAATGGTAAGATTGATAGAGGCTATATCGGAATTAATATTGGCAATGTTGATGATGCTATTGCAAAATCTCTAGGTCTAAGTAAAGTTGAAGGTGTAATAATTCAGGGAGTCTTGCCTGATGGGGCCGCTTCTAAGGCAGACATCAAGTCGGGAGATGTAATACTTAAGGTAGATGGTAAATCCGTAAACCAGCCGAATGAACTCCAGGCTTTTGTTGCAACCAAGAGAGCAGGCGATAAGGTTACTTTAACTCTTTACCGAGATGAAAAAATAATTGAGAGAACTGTAACTCTAAAAGCGAGGGAACAAAAAAATAATGCAGAGCCTACGTCAAATGTGTCACCTAATCAGAATAATAACAATGAGAATAATAACTCTGCCACTTTTGACAAACTTGGTCTAAGTGTCATGAATTTGACCAATGATGAACAATCCCATTTTAATGTAGATCATGGAGTTATTATTACTGACGTCAAGCCTTTTACAGAGGCCAGTAATGAACAACTAATTAAGGGAGCTATAATTTTACAAGCTGATAAAGTGAAAATTAATGATGTTGGCGATTTAAAGAAGGTTTTTGATGAAAAGAAGGGCGATGCAGTGCTTCTGAAACTTAAGTACAAAGGCAATGACTTCTTCAGAGGCGTTGAGATTCCTAAATAGATAAACTAAAAATTAGTTTATAGAACGCCTGATCTTGCCTGCCGGAAGGTAGAAATGTCAGGCGTTTTTTTATGTTCCAACAGAGCAATCACCGATCTTTTGGGGAGTCTTTCTAATAAGTTAGATTGATAATACTTTCCCCCACTCCAATAAGTTTATTACTAAAGTCTATAATAAACTGAACTCAAATTTTAGTACATTTTTTTTCTGTTAATATTTTTCATATATTATTTTTTGCAGAAGGTAATTCTTAATATGTAAATGGATAATTACTGATGAATTCTTTACATGTAATAAATACGTAAGTGAAATAATCCGGCAGTTGCCGGATTATTTTTCTAAAGAAAGATATATTTTAGACAAGGAATAATTTTTGAAGTTCTAATTATATCCCCTTTTTTGTTATAACACGATGCATCATTCCGTTTCTTCACAAACGGGGGAAAGATAAGATGTACTGAAGTAAAAATATATTTGTTCTTTTCTGCCTTTAGAACAGGCAGGTTAGTTTTCTTTAGTTTATTGAAGACTTGCTTACCGTTAGGGTCTGTTGCACAATTTCGAAAATGTCCGAAATGACAGTTCTGCAACAGACTCGTTAAGTAGGAATGTTGTGGTTTTAAAATGAATGTTACTCTTTACAAGGTTGCCCATTTACTCACTGCTCCTTTCCAAAAGACATGCAGCGTAAGAAAAATAATCACCTTTTCAGAATCAAATCAAATACAAATCTGTTTTTGTTTTGTTATCAATTATATAACAAAAGAGGATTCAATGAGGTAATAATATGAAAGTGAATAAGCTTATGAAATACATATTAATATTAAGTGCCTCTTTGTTTTTGTTGTTTGCAGCCTTTAGCTGCCATAGCCCAACCGGGCCCAAGCAAAATACCATGCCTGATACGACAAGTAACAATTTTACTTTTCAAAAATTTTACTTCGGTGTATCCAATGCCGGTAGCAGCCACCTGTCGGATGTTGCTATTGTAAGCGATTCTGATATCTGGTGCGTAGGCGCTGTCTATCTTGATTCTGCAGATGGAGCGCCGGATCCTAATGCTTACAATGCTATTCATTGGAATGAAAGTAAATGGGAAATGAAAAAAATTCAGTTTTATACATTTTGTGGACAACAACAAACTGGTTCATATCCAGCAAGCGCTGTTTTATCGTTGGGGGATTCAATTGTTTGGATAGCATCCGTTAATTCTCAGACAGCGATTTTGAATGGTGACGAGCAAACAAATATAATGTGCCTTCCAGTATCAGTATCAAAAATGTGGACAGCAAGTAGTAACGAAGTTTTTACAGTTGGAGCGATAGGGCAAATTGGGCATTACCAAAACGGGGGTTGGCAAAAGATAGAAAGCGGAACAACACTTGACATAACCGATATATGGGGTTCAAGTAATCCTTCGCAAATTTTGGCCGTGGCTAACAAATTAGGTACCAATTTTCAAACAAGTATAATTGAAATTACCGGCAATAGCGCAAAGCTTCTTCCAACCTATCTATAAATTACCCTATGAGCACTGTTTGGTTTATTCCAAACAAACATTACTATGTAGGCGGTAATGGTATATATGAAAAAAATCTGTTAAGTGATTCTTTATGGAATAATAGAAACGATAAGTCAAAAAATTACACTACGTCAATCAGAGGCAATTCGTTGAATGATGTATTTACTGTAGGCTCATACGGAGAATTGCTTCACTGGAACGGAGTGCGCTGGGTAAATTTTATTAATCAGACTTCATTAAGCAGCGGTGCATACGGCGCTATTGCAGTAAAAGGAAATCTTGTAATTGCCGTTGGACTGGATAACGGCAAAGCTGTTATACTAAAAGGAATGAGGTAAATTATGAATACGTTCGAGAGACCACCTCCATCATAAAATTGGAAACAGCGGCGCTGCATCACCGCTGCCCTCTATTGCAAACATTAACCCTCGTTATGTTTCACTTAGTGAAATCTAAGGCTTTTTGTTCGCAATATAAAAATAGAAAAATAAATTTTAACTAAACTTAACACAAATTAAATAAAGGGTGATATCATGAAGAATAAAATTCTCTAAATATTGCCCCCAAAGGTCTGTTGAGTTTGAATTTTTTATTTTGTAATGTTACAGCATATAAAAAGGGGTAATAATGAATGAAAAAGTTTTATTATATAAAATCTTTTCTTCTTGCCACTTCAAAATAATTTTTATATATCCATTTGTTGTATTGATTCTTATTGTTACTAGCTGTAAAGATAATAACCCTGTTGATGATAGTGGTATTAGAATCAATCCTCCAATACCTCCCGCAATTTATAATAGTCCTATCTGGTATCCTAGTGGTGAATTTATAGGATTCAATCATACACCATTAAAGAGTATTCACTATGCAACAATTTTTAGTTCTTATCCGGATATGTATGAATTAGATTATGATTCTACAGGCTTTTGGGTTATTAATACAGACGGTACAAATATGAGGCGAATACTGCCTTACACTTTGCAAGACCCTGCCTGGTCGCCGGATGGACAATGGATTGCATTTGTTGCTAATGCGCAGATTTATAAGATGAAATTTACAGGAACAACATTCGACACTTTATCAATTGTGCAGCTTACAACAGAAGGAAGAAATTTCTTCCCAGCATGGAGCCCTGATGGAAAGTGGATTGCCTTTGACTCAAATAATGATAGCCCAAATGGAATGAATTTTATTTGGAAGATGAAAGCCGATGGTTCATCTAAAATAAGAGTTGCTTATGATCCTTCAATAGGAGAAATCAGGATGCCCGATTGGTCACCGAATGGAAATGCAATTGTCCATCAGAGATATATTGGAATAAGTTCACCTGAAATTTTTACAATGGATACCAGTGGAAGTAATGCTATCAGATTAACACATGATGAAAATTTTGATAGTAATCCAAAATACTCGCCTAATGGATTAACGATAGCATTTACATCTCAGAGTAATGGGGGGCAACCTCAAATATGGCTAATGTCCGCTGATGGTAAAAATAGCCATCAATTAACCGTTTCCGGAGTAGAAAGCGATGCTGGTGTTTCTTTCTCGTGGGATCCTTCAGGCCAATTTTTAGTTTATTCAAAATATAGGTTTGACCAATGGAAACCACAAAACGGAACTCTGTGGGTGTTGGATGTTAATACTGGGAATGAAAGACAATTAACCTTTAACTTATTAGATCATTAGAAAGGAGGTGAAGCGCTGTGAGGGTGAATTAAATATAAACGCCCTCGTAAGAAGTAGATCTTAAAATATTCCGCCAAGAGATATTAAAAGCTATACAAACTTTTGTGGGCTTTTTTTGTAAAAGTACATTTTAATTAAACTTCATACAAATTAAAAAAGGGTAATATCATGAAGACTAAAATTCTTATTCGAAAGATTTTTTTCTTATTCATTTTATTTCCCCTAATCACTTCAGTTGAAATATTTTCTCAGGGAAATAATAGAGAGATCCTTATCTATTTAAAACCAAATACTATAAATGTGGATATAAGTTATGATGGATTAATTGGGTTAAACTCGACTTACATAAAATCAACAGGATTGCTTTCGACACTTCTAAAGTTCAAAATTCAATTCATGAAAAGAGCTTACGCCAATTTTAATTTAGCAGATACATTAAAATATAATCTAAAAGGGGAGCCAATTAAAATGCTTAATCTATCAATGCTGTATAAACTTGAATTACCGCCTGGGATAATTGAAGATTCAATTATTTCAACACTGCGTGAATTACCAGATGTAATTTATGTCGAAAAAAATGGAGGATGGCAGCTCTGTACGAATGATCCTCAGTATACAAAACAGTGGTATCTAAAAAATACCGGTCAAAGTGGAGGTACAGCTGGTGCCGATATAAATATTGAGAATGCTTGGCAATTTTTTACAGGCAGTGCAAATGTTAAAATAGGTCTTATTGGTACTGGTGTAAAAAAAGATCATGAAGATTTAAACGGAAAGGTTACAGGTGATGATCCTGACTATTCTTGGAATGGTTATTATTCTCATGAAACACATGTAGCTGGGATTGCAGCTGCTTTAACCAATAATAGTAAGGGAATTGCTGGTGTTGATCAAGCTGCACATTTATATTCCCGGAGAATTTTTGATTCACAAAACCATCAAAATGACAATGTTTATGTATATAATGCTATAGTAGATGCAGTAAATCAAGGCTGTTCAATACTAAATAATAGCTGGGATGGACCAAATTTTAGTACCACCATTTATTCTGCATTTGTTTATGCTTATAAAATGAATCGAGTATCAGTTGCTGCAATGGATGATCATGGAGCACAAGGACCTACTTATCCAGCTGCATTCGGGGGAAATTTAGTAACGGCTGTCGGCGCTACAACTGATAATGATGTTATTGCAAATTATTCTGAACCTGGTTCATGGATCGACGTAAGTGCTCCGGGTGGATCCAATACAGGTCCCCCTCATGATATCTTTTCTACCGTAGCATATTATAATTCTACCTATCAAGGTTATTATGACTATTTAGCAGGGACATCAATGGCTGCTCCAATTGTTTCCGGAATTGCATCTCTTCTTAAAGGTTTTAATTCTACACTTTATAATGATGATATCAAACATATTATTCAGCTTTCTGCAGATGATAAAGGTGATCCTGGATGGGATCAATATTATGGTTATGGTCGCGTTAATGCATACAGAGCATTTAAGTTAATAACTGCGCCCAATGCAATAGTAAGGTTGGGAATATTTACAGGTGGTACCGTAGCTAGTACTAGTTCGACTTTTAGTGCTATCCTTATGGGAGTTCCAGGTATAGCTGATGGTCATTATTTAGTTCAACGTGTTGAAGTGACTCGTGATGTTCAATTCCCATATACAATTTATCCACCTGTTGGTGCCGGTGGATCATACAGTATGTCGCAAGTTGTCTGGGGTAACGGTACAGCTACCCCGGAAGCACAGTCTGGGCTACCCTATTCCGACTTTAGTTGTCAAACTTGTTGCAATTCCGGGGTAATGATATTTGGGATACCTAATACTGAGATAGTTCCAGGAACCGTTACTAATACGAGCTGTCGTTTAAGAACTTATGTTTATTATGTTTATCAAATGAGACAAGTAGTTCCTGGCGTATGTATTCCGGATTATTCATTGGGTTATTATCCTACATCTCCTTCTAATGTTAAATTTTATGCAACCGTAGTGGGACATCCACTATATTCAATGAGTAAACAAGATACAAAAGATTTTGCAGTTGACCAGAATTATCCAAACCCCTTCAACCCTACAACAACTATAAATTACCAATTGCCCAATGATGGGTTTGTGACACTGAAAGTGTATGACATCCTTGGAAGATTGGTAAAAACTTTAGTAGATGGAAATAAATCCGAAGGAAGATATTCAGTTCAATTTAATGGAAGCAATCTGGCAAGCGGGGTATATATTTATCAATTAAAAGTTAATGGAGCTTCAGGTCGTAATTTCAGTTCTACAAAAAAACTTTTACTATTGAAGTAAGCTTTAGGCTTAGAAATAAAAGAGGGTTTACTTGTGCAGAGCATCCCGACAAAAATTTGTCGGGATGCTCTGTAAATAAAATATGTAACGGGTTTATGCAAAGACCTTTTTTCGGCACAAATATATGATGAAATGTGAGCCATTGAAAAATGGATAAATATTCCAATACTCCATAGCTCCATATGTTGGGTTTAGCTTAAGGTGAATAAATAAACCTGGTTTTTTTTATATTTACATTTCTATAAAACTATAACAATCAAATAATTATGATTAGGTTTCTAACTGCAGGTGAATCACACGGAAA
>JBJKPP010000237.1:0-15852 GCA_046706145.1 Ignavibacteriaceae bacterium
CATTCTTCCAGGTTTTCATCAAATTGTTCAATAAACCATTTAATTTTTTCTATAGCTTCAGGCTGAAAATCGTTTGCCACACCACCAATTCTTGTATAGCTATTTGTAAACCTGGCACCGCAAACCGTATCCCAAATATCTAAAATTTTTTCTCTTTCTCTCAAAGTCCACAAGAAAATTGTCATCGCTCCCACATCCATAGAAAGTGCACCTATTGCTACCAAATGTGATGCAATTCTGGCCAATTCGGTAACAATCATCCTAATATATTGCGCTCTTGGCGGTGCTTCAATACCAGCTAATTTTTCTACAGCCAAAACCCATGCAACATTATTTGCCATTGGCGAAAGATAATCCAACCTATCGGTGTGAGGGATGAATTCATAGTAGGACATGTTTTCGGCCAGTTTTTCATAACCGCGGTGAAGATAACCAAGCTCGGGAATGCAGGCGATAATAGTCTCACCATCTAATCTAACCACAACCCTTAGCACACCATGAGTGGCAGGATGTTGAGGACCCATATTTAAAATCATTTCGTTTTCGAGAGCATCCTCAACAGCAATGTCAGTGTCTTTTAATAATGCATCGTAAATCTTAGGATGAACTTCTTCTTTCGACAATCTTTCCATACTTTAGTCTTCTTCCTTTTTCGGTAAAGATAATGAACCGGGTATTCCCATCAGTGGAAAATCTTTTCTCAATGGATAATGTTCAAATTCTTCGGGCATATACATTCTTCTCGGATCGGGATGATTATTAAATTTTATTCCATACATATCATAAACTTCTCTTTCCTGCCAATTCGCAGTTTTCCAAACAGAAGTAACTGAGTCAATGCTGCAATCAGATTCATCAACATCAGCTTTAATACTAAGTCGTATTTTATTTTTCAAAGAAAAAATATGATATACAACAGAAAATCTATCCTTCCTTTTTGCCCAATCAACTGCAGTAATATCTTCACACAACACAAACTCCATTTCCGGGTCGTGTTTTAAGAAATTACATACTTGTACAATATTTTCTTTGTTGAATTTAAAAGTGAGTTCGTTTCTAAATTCGGAAAGCTCAAAATTTAGGTTTGGAAAGTTATCTTTCAGTTTTTGCTGTATGAGTTCCTTAAATTCCATAAGTAGTTTTTCTATACAGCCTGTAATTCTTTAAGAGGTTTATCGCCAAAGTCCCGGGCCCGTGTTCTACTCACCTTTTCTTGTATCTGCAGCAAGGCATTTAATAGATTATCCGGACGGGGTGGACAGCCGGCAAGATAAACATCCACCGGTAAAAACTGGTCGATTCCTTGAACAACCGGATACGAACGATACATCCCGCCGGACGATGTGCATGCGCCCATTGCTATAACCCATTTAGGCGACGGCATCTGGTCGTAAATTTTTCTAACAACGTGGGACATTTTATATGTAACCGTTCCTGCAACTATCATTAAATCACATTGACGCGGTGTAAATCTCATTACTTCGGAACCAAAACGTGCAATATCATATTTGGGGTCGCCGGATGCCATCATCTCAATTGCACAACATGAAATTCCCATCGGCATAGGCCATACTGAATTTTTTCTAGCCCACGCAATTATAGTATCTAATTGTGTAGTCAAAAATCCTTCTTTGGTCAACTTTGCTTCTAATCCCATTTAAACCCGCCTTTCTTATACGCATATAAATACCCCAATTCTAACACCACCAAAAATATTAACATAGAGATAAATGCCGAAGTTCCATATTGGGCGAATAATTTTTTAAACTGAACCGCCCATGGATAAACAAAAATTACTTCCAAATCAAAAATGATAAACAACATTGCAACAAGATAGTATTTTACAGAGATGCGGTCTTTGGTAGTTCCAACCGGGGCCATTCCGCTTTCATAAGTGGATAGTTTATCCTTGTTTGGTCGCTTGGGTCCAATTATCTCCGAAGAAAAAACAGTTCCAAGCGCAAAAACTATTGCAACTACAAAGACAATGAAAATCGGGATATATTGTTCTATCATTCTTAATTTTTAATTTAATCTTTAAAATTATCCAAAAATGGACATATTGTCAATTTAAACTATGAGCGATGCCTCATGTACAGCTAAATTATTTTACACTTTAAGATTGCGGCAAAACTACTTAATTTTGCTTTGAAACAAAAGCAGAATCAACCGGGGTATTTGTGGTAACTGTTTTTTCGAATATTGTTTTTGATCCGGTATCGTCTTTTACTAATATTAAATTCAAAAACTGTGATTTCTTTCAAGTTGCCGTAAAGAACTCTAAAGATAGTTTCAGATTGTGATGTCGCATAAGAGATGATGGTATTTGGCCCCGATGGTTGGAGATTATATTAAATATTGAAAACACTCTTTGATGATTTTCTATATAAAAAAGAAGAATACAATTTTTTACACAGCCTCGATTTTCTTCTTTTTTACATTAATTGCACATTCACAAACCACTGAATCAGACAGCCTGGAATTTTTTAATCTAAATGCTCCACTAAACATGCTAACCCTGGATTTTAACAAACAATTAAGCACTTACTCGCTTAACGGAAGATTAAATATAAAGGATTTGTTCAACAACACCTTAGTAAAACTGGATGAAAATTATAATTCATCCTTCATAAAATCTGCCAACAGCAGTGTGAGTGATCAGCACTATTTTGATTTGTCATCTGCCTATAATTTTTCTGATGACTATACGGTGGGATTAATGGTAAACAATAAAATTTTGTCCGACAGCAGACAGATTGAGATAAATCAAGCTTCAGAATCAAGCGTTATCATTTATAATACTTCAAAACCATATAATAAAGTTTATTTGTCACCTTTTGCGGGATATACAAACAACAGGCAAATAGGGGTAAATAATTATGGAGCAGTGTACGGCATTGAAGGAGTTATTGACAGTTTACCGCTTTCAGGGTTCAATCTTATTTCAAATCTAAAATATAAAAATGAAGATATTATGCCTAGAAGAGATTGGGGCAGGCTTTTTGATGTTTCATTTGTCAACAGTTCAAGCAATCTAATTTCGAATCTCTTAAACCTTTATTATGAACAAAACAGAAATGATTTTTATTATAAGGCTGACCAATACACGGCTAATTTATTTAACATTATCAATAATATTCAAAGTAGAATCGAAACTATATATAATTTGGCCGACAATCTTCACTATGGAAACTTTATGGACATTTTCTCATTAGATGCCTCTGGAAATATAAATCTCAGAGAAATAGACAACAATACCCGTTATCGATCGGCTGATTTAATAAAACAAATTGGGTATGACCCAAAATCAATTTTTGATACTAGAATTGACGAATTAAAAATAGAATTTCAAAGTGGATTAGGTTACAGTTCGGATGTCTTCAACGGAAGCTTAAGATTTGGCTATTCGGAACGGGATGAGAAACATGTAACAAAGAATTATCCCGGCGTACCGGATATTTATTACGAACAAAGATCAGACCTGGAAAATCAGAACAACAATAATGCAACAAGACTTTCAGCTATCCTAGCAGGTAATTTCCTCTTTTCAAAAAAAGACTATCTCAGCTTCAGTTTCTATCAAAATAAGTTAAGATATGACACCCCAAGTAATGAAAATTTTGATGACAGAGACGAAGTATTGTCGATAATGAAGCTGAAATACAATAGATTGCTCAGTCCATTCTTCAGCGTTTATGTTTCTGCAGAAGGAACAATAGATCATCTCGTTTATATTTATTCACAAATGAGTTCCAACAATAATATAAATCGAATTATAAAACTATCTTCAGGCAGTAATTATATGGGGAAAAATGTTTATTCTTCAAACTATTTCGATGTATCTGCTAATTATACTGTTTATGACTTTGAAGACATCAATCCCAACATAAAGAGCTATTCCTTCAGGCAATACACAGCAACCGATTCCACAATAATAAAAATAAATAATGACCTTGGATTAAAACATTATGGCTATATAAAATTGTCGGAACAGGGAGATTTACAGTGGGCTGCTTTTTCAACCACCCCGAATCGTTATTTACAGGAAATTTACACTGACCCGGAACTAGTCTATAATTATTATATAATCCAAACTGGTTTGGGATTACGATTTTACTCCATTAAAACTTATTCTTATCAAGGCAAGACTAAAATTCTTCAGTCAACTTACAACAGTATTGGCCCTTCTGCCGAGCTGAATTTCGATTTAAATAATCTTGATATTAAGATTTCCGGATGGTACGAGTATATCAAAATCGATAGTAATCCCTTAAAACAACAAGCCAGCCTTTTTTTTCATATGACTTGGAAATTTTAAGGTTTAACAATCATAATGAAGGTTGAATTCTATATAATTTTTATTATTTTTCCAATTACAACTTATTAACGGAAAAAATTTGCCATTAGAACACTATTCCTTAGAAATCGAAAGTGATCCTAATAAGCTAATTATTGTTGAAGAATTTGTAAATTATTTTGCAAAAGACATTGGATTAGATGACGATAAGTTGAACGCCCTTCTGCTTGCAATTACCGAAGCTACCACAAATGCCATCATACACGGAAATAAATCAGATATAAATAAGAATGTTAATATCAATGTTGATGTACTAAAAGATAAACTTGTAATTAAAGTGAAAGACGAAGGTGCAGGTTTCGACGTTTCTAAAGTACCTGACCCAACCGAACCGGAAAACCTTCTAAAAGACAGCGGACGCGGGATCTATTTAATGAAAGTTTATATGCACGATATTAAATATAACGTTACTCCCACCGGTACTGAAACAATTCTTGAAATGGAAATCTGACCTGTTAAACTTGCTATTTTTTTTAAAATCTATATGTTCGCTTCGCTTTTTTTATGAATTCTATATGAATTTTGAAAAAAACTTAATGTGTATATGAGACCATGCAACTCGCTTACTCACAGGCAGACCACCGTCTTTACATTGTCGTAAAGACGTTCCTTTGGAACGTCTCAAAAAACTACCATCTCATGGCATCCTACTCTAAAGAAAATATATTATCAAATTAGTTCGATATTTTTATAAAAAAAATAAAATCTAACGACCGAAAATTACACCTCATAGGTCACATTGCTTTGAAAAATGCAACTAACGTAGTTATCTTAGTTAATGTAATTAATTACTACAAGACATTTCGGGAGAAAAACAATGGCTAGGAAAAAAATTGCGCTAATTGGCGGGGGACAAATTGGCGGCGTGTTAACTCAACTTATTGCAACAAGAAATCTTGGCGATGTTGTACTTTTTGATATAGTAGAAGATATGCCTCAAGGAAAATGCTTGGATATTGGTGAAGCTGCCAGAGTGGATAGATTTGATGCTAATGTTATCGGCACAA
This sequence comes from Ignavibacteriaceae bacterium, assembly GCA_046706145.1. Classification (GTDB taxonomy): domain Bacteria; phylum Bacteroidota; class Ignavibacteria; order Ignavibacteriales; family Ignavibacteriaceae; genus JBJKPP01. The sequence continues at coordinate 5,365 of JBJKPP010000237.1, forward strand.
ACGATTATGCAGACTTGAAGGGTTCAGATTTGGTAATCATAACAGCAGGGTTACCAAGAAAACCTGGGATGAGCAGAGACGATCTTCTTACTACAAACGCCAAAATAATGAGAAGTGTCGCAGAAAACGTTAAGCAACATGCACCCAATTCCATCGTAATCATAATTTCAAATCCGCTTGACGCTATGGTTACTTTGTTCAAAAAAGTAAGCGGCTTTCCTTCAAAAAGAGTGTTGGGACAAGCAGGTATTCTTGATTCATCCCGCTTCTCAACTTTTATTGCTTGGGAACTTGGAGTATCCGTAAAGGATGTGAATGCTATGGTTCTTGGCGGACACGGAGACACTATGGTGCCGATTATTAGATATGCAAATGTCAACGGAATTCCTGTTATGGAACTGCTGGAAAAGAAATATAAAGACAAAGTTAAAGCCGAAGAAATAATGACTGCGATGGTTGAACGAACTAAGAAAGCGGGCGGAGAAGTTGTAAAGCTTCTAAAAACAGGTTCAGCTTTTTATTCCCCTGCGTCTGCTGCTACCGCTATGGCCGAAGCAATATTAAGAGACGAAAAAAGAGTTCTTCCTGTTTGTGCATACCTCGAAGGTGAATTCGGAGTTAATGGCTACTATGTTGGTGTTCCTGCAGTTTTAGGCTCGGACGGAGTCGAAAAAATTGTAGAATTTGAACTAGACGGGGTAGAAAAAGCGGCTTTCGATAAATCTGCTAGTGCCGTTAAGACTCTAGTTGCGGATATGGAAAGACTTGGATTGTAGAGTTTAGATCTAGGAGCAAGTTCTATTTTGAGCTTGCTCTTGGATTTACCTGCCAATAGGCAGACTTAAACTTTTTCTCTTTTAGGAAGGATAAACCGAGACAAATTTTCTATTGCCTCTTTTTACTTCAAATTTTACTACACCTTCTGCGACAGCAAATAAAGTATCGTCGCTACCCTTTTTTACGTTATTTCCTGGATGAAATTTTGTACCTTTTTGTCTCACTAAAATGTTGCCGGCAAGAACCTTTTCTCCACCGAATCTTTTAACACCAAGTCTTTGAGAATTACTATCTCTTCCGTTTCTCGAAGAACCTTGACCTTTTTTATGAGCCATTGTTAAACTCCCTTAACCAATTTTTGTTATTTCAATTCTTGTTAATTGCTGCCTGTGTCCCCTTTTTTTCTGATAACCGGTTCTACGTTTCTTTTTGAAGACCAGCACAGTATCATCTTTGGTATGTTCTAAAACCTTAGCTTTCACCTTCAAACCGTCAATAGTTGGAGCACCGACTTTTGTTTCTTTTTCATCTCCTAAAACAAAAACTTTGTCAAAAGTAATTTGAGAATTTGGCTTTTTATCTAATTTGGGAACATAATATTTCCCATTTTCAAAGACTTTAAACTGCTGGCCGTTAATATCAACAACAGCAAACATTTTTTACCTCGTTCTGATGAATTTAGCTTGTAAATTTAGATATTTACCGGAGATTAATCAAATCTAAATTTTGTAAATTTTCTCACTTTTTAAGCTTGAATGAAAACTCACTCCCCTTACCCAATTCGCTTTTCACCTCAACTTTAGAGCCGTGTGCTTCAACAATGTGCTTGACGATGGCGAGTCCCAAACCAGTCCCGCCAACCGCTCGTGATCTTGCTTTGTCAACTCTGTAGAATCTCTCAAATATTCTTTCCAAATCTTGCTGCGCAATACCAATTCCAGAATCCTTAATAATAATTTTTACTTCCTTCGGCTCTTCATCTACCATTATTTCCACTTTTCCACTTTCAGTATATTTGACTGCATTTGTTAACAAGTTTACAAAAACTTGCTTAAGCTTATTTTTATCACCAAAAACTTGTAGATTTTCTCTAACAGGATGATAAATCAAATTTAAATTCTTACCTTCCGCAAGAGGAATAAATTCTTTCATCATTTCTCTAATATAACTGTCTATATTAAAATATCTTAAGCTCATCCTTGATTCACCGGATTCAATCATAGAAATATCAATCAAGTCATTAAGTAAATTATTTAGGTTTGTTGTATGCTGGTTTGCCTTCTCCAAAAAATTTCTATTTACTTTTTCATCTTCAATCGCGCCATCAAGCAAGGTTTCAATGTAGCCTTGAATTGAAAAAATTGGAGTCCTCAATTCATGGGAAACATTTGCTAGGAATTCTGTTCTAATTCTTTCCAGTCTTTTTAAGTATTCTATGTCGTTACGGGATTTTTCAAACATGAGTTTAATATCTTTTTCCAGGCTGGGCAGATATTTTCCCAAATGAATTTCTTCAGGATTGGAGATCTGGTTATTTCTAATTTTATCTATGATTGTAATAATTTCTGTTACCTCTTTATTTCTAATACTTCCAACCGAATTCATAATTACCAACATTATAATTAAGAAAATGAGGGACACATAAAGAATGGTTGTAATATCTTTTAGAAGAAAAATTTCAAGAATAATAATTATGAGAAAAATATAAACAAATATCTTTGAGTAAATGCGAGAGGCTAATAAGTTGGACTTAATTTTACTAAGAAACCTTGAATTTATATCCCACTCCTTTAATTGTTTCTATAATGTCAGAATGCTTACCGAGTTTCTCTCTAATTTTCCGAATGTGAACGTCAACAGTTCTATCAATAACGTAAACATTTATTCCCCAGACTTCCTTTAACAAATTCTCCCTTGTAAAAACTTTTCCAGGAGATTTGGCTAAAAAATATAAAAGCTCAAATTCCTTACGTGGGAAAATTGTTTTGTTACCATCAATTGTAATTGTGTATCTTTCTCTGTCAATAACCAAAGGGCCAAGCGAAATTTTAGAACTTTCTTGATTTTCCGGTGTAGCCGAGTTTAACTTCCTTAAGTTTGAATTAACTCTTGCAATTAATTTTTTAGGAGAAATGGGTTTTTTGATGTAATCCGTAGCTCCTAATTCGAGCCCTTGAATTTCATCTAATTCACTGGACTTAGCTGTTAAAAAAATTATCGGGATGTTCTTATAACTTTCTTTGGACCTAATTCTTTTGCAGACTTCAAAACCGTCCATGTTGGGCATCATAATATCCAAAATTATAAGGTCAGGTTTTTCTGACATTTTTTCCAGTGCTTCAATTCCATCAGTTGCCGAGACAACCTCAAAACCCTCGCGGTTTAGGTTGTAACCTAAAAATTCTATTATATCAGGTTCATCATCTACTAGTAAAATTTTCTTGCTCATTTATACCTTAATTTCTTTTTTTTCTTCAGCTGATTTATACATAGCTTCCATAATTTTTAAACGATATAACGCTTCTTCTCCAGACGAAACTAGGGGATTAAATCCATTGATCGCTCCCAAAAAACTTTTTATTTCATTTTGATAAGACTTTTTAAATAAGTTTGCAGTATTTTCTTTTTGAGAAGGAGTCAAATCAATTACCTGGTCGCCAACTCTTCTATAAATATTAAACGGGTTAAGAGATGCATAACCTTTTTTCGCATTAATATTTATGAAAAAGAAATCATTCTCAATGGGTAAAGACCAGCTTGATTCCATTGCTATTACGGAAGAATTTTTAAGTTTCAAAAAACTTACTGAAGTATCTTCTACGTTTTTTGTATTATGCACGAAATTTTGTGTTGAGACTGTGTCAATTTGAGGAAAATCTAGAAGCCACAACGCCAAATCCATTATCAAAATGCCTAAGTCAACTATTACACCCCCACCGGATTCTTCTTTTTTTGTGAACCATTTTTCACTGCTGCTCGGCCTTCTCATCCATCCGCATTTAATATAAAATGGTTCTCCTATTTCTTTGGTATTTATTATGCTCCTCAAAATCATCGCGTCGGGTCTAAATCGAAGATTCATCCCCACCATTAAAACTTTCTTATTTCTCTTTGCATAACCTACAATTTGCTTTGCCTCATCATAACTTCTAGCCAATGGCTTTTCTACCAACACGTTTTTTTTAGCTTTAAGAGCTTCAATAGCAATTTCTTTGTGTGAAGCGGTAGGAGTAGAAATAATTACGGCATCTACGCTGCTTTTTGCAAGCAGTTCTTTATAGTCAGTATATCTTTCTTTTATGTTGAACTTATCAGCAACTGTGTTCAGTCTGCTTTTTCTGACTTCTGCAACAGACAGAACTTCAACATTATTCATTTTTGCAATATTAGGTAGATGCACCAGCTGGGCTACCGTTCCTAAACCTATTATTCCGATTTTTGTTTTTTCCATTCTAATAAACTTTGATTATCAGACAGCCACTTTCTTTCCTGTCCGGCCGGCAGACTGGCTTAATTTGTTTTCGGCAAACAATTTGGCTTTGTCCGCTATACCTTCGGGGTCAATACCCAAAATTTTGTGGAGTTCCTTTTGTGTGCCATGCTCCACAAATTTATCAGGCAACCCGATTCTTAAAATATCGTTCTTATAATTCTTTTGATTAAAATATTCTAAAACGCCACTTCCAAAGCCACCGACTATAGTGCTTTCTTCCAAAGTAACTATTTTACTATGTTTTTCAGCAACCTCATCAAGCATTTCAGAATCCAGCGGTTTAATAAAACGCATATTAATAATTTCGCAGCTAATGTTATTATCTTCTAAAATTTTAGACGCTTTTATTGCATAATCGACCATACTTCCCACAGCAAGAAACGCAATATCTTCTCCTTCTTTTATTCTTTCTGATTTTCCTATCTCAATATTTTCAAATCCATTCTTCAATTCAACACCCAAAGCAGAGCCTCTTGGATATCTCAGAGCAACTGGTCCTTCTTTATAATTGACCGCAGTATATAACATATCTCTCAACTCGGCTTCATCTTTCGGAGCCATAACAATCATTCCAGGAATTAGCCTCAAATAAGTTAAGTCAAATGCACCGTGATGAGTTGGTCCATCCGCCCCAACCAATCCTGCTCTATCCAGAACAAAAACAACATGAAGTTTCTGAATGCCGACATCATGAATTATTTGGTCGAAAGCTCTTTGCAAAAAGGTTGAGTAAACCGCTACTACTGGAATAACTCCTTGAGTTGCAAGACCTGCCGCAAAAGTAACTGCATGTTCTTCAGCAATTCCAACATCAAAGAAATTTTCCGGCGATTCCTTTTGAAGAATATCCAGGCCTGTACCATCTGGCATTGCCGCAGTAATGCCCACAACTTTAGGGTTCTCCTTTGTAATATCAACCATAGCCTGACCAAAAATTGTGGTATATGCAGGTGGGGCGCCAGACTTCTTTAAAGCTTTTCCTGTAACTTTATCGAAAGGAGAAGAAGCATGTAATTTTTGAACATCGCCTTCTGCAGGTTTATATCCTTTACCCTTTTCTGTTAATGCATGAACTAAGATTGGGCCCTTCATGTCTTTAACATGATTGAAAATCTTCACCAATTGATGAATGTTATGTCCATTCACCGGGCCGAAATATCTAAATCCCAATGCCTCAAACAACATTCCGGGAGTAACTACTGCTTTAATCCCATTTTCCAGCCTAACAGCCATCTTTCTTACTCTGTCTCCAAATTGGGGTAGTTTACCTGTTAAATCCCAAATCTGTCCTTTGAATTTATTATAATCCGGATGAGCTATCATCTCAGTAAAGTAGTTGGATATCTGCCAGACGTTTGGCGCAATAGACATTTTGTTATCATTTAGTACAACTATTAGGTTGGTTTTTATTAATCCAGTATTATTCATAGCTTCATAAGCCATACCTCCGGTCATTGCGCCATCACCAATTACAGCTATAACTTTTTTGTCAAGCTTTTGAATGTCTCTCGCAACAGCCATCCCCAGCGAAGCAGAAATTGAAGTTGAAGCATGCCCTGCACCAAAAGTATCGTATTCACTTTCAGTTCTTTTTAGGAACCCGCTAATTCCATTTAGCTTACGGATTGTATGTAGTTCCTCTTTGCGGCCGGTTAATATTTTATGCGGATATGCTTGATGGCCTGTATCCCAAACGACAAGGTCATTTGGTGTATTAAAAACTTTATGTACGGCAACTGCAAGCTCGACCGCACCAAGTCCACCTCCGAAATGCCCGCCTACTTCCGAAATAACATCAATTAAATATTCTCTAATTTCTTTGCAGAGAACTTTTAACTGAGGCATATCCAGTTGTCTAAGGTCTTCCGGGCTATTTATTTTTGAAAGAATTTTATATTTCTCAGCATCAATCATTTTTAATTTTCTCCATCCTCCTGGTCAAATAGTTCATTGTTAACATTTACATTATCTATTTTTTTCTTTAACTCCGTTATTTTTAATTCCGCTTTATTAATTTTAGCCAAGCATTTTTTTGACAGGTTTATTCCCTCTTCAAAAAGTTTTATCGCATCTTCAAGCCCGATATTTTCAGCTTCTAAAAGATTTGAAATTTCTTCGAGTCTCTCAAAATCCTTTTCAAATGTATTTGCTGTGTTTTTTTTCGTCATTTGTTAAAGACTAAATTTACTAAAAATCAACGTTTAATTTAACTAACCTGAGTGCAGCAGACAAGTTGGAAACTATGGTCACAATTTATTTATTAACAACCGCTTTACCGTCATAAAACGTTATTTCCGTTGCCTGATTTATGTCCAAATCAGATTTTCTTTTAATCAACTTTGAATCTTGATTTATCATAGCAAAACCTTTTTTTAGCTGCTTTCTGATATCGTTTGAATCAAGAATTTTGCTTGCTAAAGAAATCTTATTTTTATAATTAATAACTATAAAATCTATATATTGAAACATTTTTGAAACTAAAAAATCTATCTTTTGAACATTTGTTCTAACTATATCCTCGGGAATCCTGAATCCATAAGATTTCATAATATTGGTGACATTATATTTCTTTTCTTCACATATATCGGTCAATGTCTCGGCAGTATTTGAGACAAACGAAGTGATGAATGAAACGATTTCAGAAATATTTGGTGTTGCCAGTTCCATCGCTGCAGATGGTGTTGGAGCTCTCAAGTCAGCTACAAAATCTGCAATCGTAAAATCAATTTCATGACCAACTCCGCTTATTATTGGTATCTTAGAATTGTAAATCGCTCTTGCTACTACTTCTTCGTTAAACGCCCACAAATCTTCAATTGAACCCCCGCCTCGTCCCACAATAATCACATCAACGTCACTCTCATTCAACATTTTGATTCCATCAACAATTTCTTTTGCAGCGCCGCTCCCTTGCACTCTTGTAGGAGCAATTACTAATTCTACTAAAGGGAACCTTCTTTTCGCTACGCTAATCATATCCCTAAAAGCCGCCCCATCTATTGCAGTGACAATCCCTATCTTCTGAGGAATTTCAGGAATTTCTTTTTTATGTTCTTCGTCAAATAGTCCTTCAGAAGCGAGCTTTTGTTTTAATGCTTCAAAGGCCGCCTGTAATTCTCCTACACCAGCAGGCTTCATAGAACGAACGTCAATTTGATAATTTCCGCGCGGAGGATAAACGGTTAGTTTTCCATTCACAACTACTTTCATCCCATCTTGAGGAGTAAAATAAACATAGCCATTGAAACCTTTCCACATTGTGCAGGAAATTACAGCATCGGAATCTTTTAAGTTAAAATACCAGTGTCCGGAAATATGTTGTTTGAAGTTCGAAATTTCACCAACCACAGAGACTTGGGAAAAATTCTCTTCTAAAAGAACCTTAATGTTTTTTGTTATTTCCGAGACTGTTAGTAGTTGCATTATCTATTTTTGGACTTTTAATGGGACACAGATTTTAATGATACTTATGATCATTTAAGATCATCTGCAATCATAATTATCAGCATTCAATTTTTATTTTTCTTCTTTCCTAAATATTAAACAGTATTGATGATGACGATTCGCCACCCATGCATTGTTAACTCCTAGAGCAATTAATGGTTTATCATCCTGGAGCCAGATTTTTTCATCCTTTAATATCCAGCTTTTGCTATTTCTTTTTGTTAATAGTCCTGCTAGATCAAAAGCTAATGGATAAAGTCTTCCCCTAAAATAAACGTTGTTAATTATAATTGTTAAATAACTGTTGCCTTTTGTAAAGGCATAAACATTATCAAATACCAAACAAAGTTTCTCTAAAAATTCATCGTAGCTTTCTATGTTACCAAGGTCATTTTTATTATTAGAATATTTTGTTGCTAACCCTTTCCCTGACCTAGCCTTTTGCCTTAGAGAATTTCGTTCAAGCTGGTTCCAATATGGAGGAGAAGTAATAACATAGTCAAACTTTAAATTTGATAATTTTTCTTTTTTTAGAACTTTTTGTATTTCTATCGATGACCCATTGAGAGGAATTAATTTGTTGTCAGTTTCTAATTTATCAATTCTCTTTCTAGTTGTTTGGAAATACTCATTCGAAAGTTCTATTCCGACAGCATTCCTCTTAACATTTCCAGCAGCAATTAAGGTACTGCCTGTTCCCATGAAAGGATCAAAAACCCAACCATTTTTTTTAGTGAAAAAAGAAATGAATTCTTCAATAAGTGTTTCCGGAAATTTTGCAGGATGTAATAATTCGTTTTCTTTTCTGCGTGGCGGCCTATGAATAAACCATGACTTTGAGAATTTAATCCATTCTTTTCCAGTTAAATCATTAAGTTTATTTTTTACCGAATATTTACCTCTTGCTCCAAGGTCTATAACTTTCTTTTCGTCCGTTCCAATCATTTAAATTTGGCGACATATAAACCCAATTTCTATAAAGAAATTGGGTTTATATGTGAAACAACTTTTGTTAATAAATACTATATTATTTCTAGTGTCACAGATAAAGTGAGAAGAAATTCGAATAAAGGCCAAGGCCTATTTCATGAAAATCATTCTTAGAATCCCCAGGTTTAAAGTTATATCTGTATCTAGCATACACAATAAAAGTATCAAAAATCTTAAATAGACCTATTGAAAGTTCCGGGCTAAATCCATTAAATCCATTAAAATTTGTGAAGGCATCTACACCTGGAGAAACGTACTGCAAAAACGGAGTCTCAATAATATCTTTATAACCCAGCCTAACAATATTCTTGATTCCACCATTAAAGATATGAGTATACTCCAGACTAATATATCCTGCAGGATAACTGAAGCCCTGCTTCCTTATTGAGATCAATGGAATTTCCTTAGTCAAGCTAAAATAATTCTTATCCTTAGTAATAGCCATCGAAGGATAAGGAAGCAAAAAAACTGTTGCGCCAAATAAACATAACAAATAGAAATTGGATTCCCCTTGTATTTTCACTTCTTTTGGGAGCTCAAAAGTATATATGTCACTTCTATTTTGATCCCCAAGAGAATCGGTTACCACCACATAGTATGGAACATTTTGCTCCTTAAACTTAAGATTTGAAATGTCAATTCTCGTTTTGTGTTCTTCAGTTAATGAGTCTGAAATGTTGTAGGTATATTTATTTTCAATTATTACTTTCGATTTAGTTTTTTCACTTGTGAAAAACGAAAGAATAAAAGTGTGGGGAAGTTCAGGAGTCACATATGAATCAATTATGTTGACTTCAATGGAATCATGTTGAGAAGATGTTTGTGAGAATATGTTTTGAGAAATTATAATAAGAAATACAAAAATAATAATTAGAGAATTTTTCATTAATACATTTCTATAAATTTGAATTCTATATAGTTGTTTTTGTTAAGATAAATAAATTCGAGAGAATAGTACAAAATTACTAACAAATATTCTAACAATAAAAAAGCAGGAAGTTAGAGAGTATAGTCTAAATCCTTAAGAAGGGCCAAAGCCACGCCGTTTGTCCAGCCAAATCCATCCTGGAGAGGATATTCCCCACCGCCGCCATGGATATTTAGGTTTTCCACATTGTATTTTTCAAACATTTTTCCCGTTTCCATAAAAACTTGTTCATTCAACTTAACCCAATGGGTTTTTATTTTGTCCGCTAACTCGTGGAAACCATAATTTCTCAGTCCTTTTATTGCAATCCATTGCAAAGGAGGCCAGCCATTTGGTGAATCCCATTGTTGTCCGGTATTATTTGTAGTAGTAACAATGCCGCCATCTTTAAGAAGATATTTTTCAACATTGCGAGAAATTTTTTCGGCTATTTCCTTATCGGCAATATTCAAGAACAAGGGATATAAAGCTGATGCAGAATAAACTTTTATATGCTCATTTAAAATGAAATTGTAATCGAAATAGAATCCATCTTCTTTATTCCAGAAGATTTCGTTTATTAATGAGCGGCGCGTGTTATAAAGATTTCTATATTCCGTACTTTTAGCCTCATCTCCGGAAAGAGAATAAATTTCAGATAACGTTTTTTCAAGATGGTATAAGAGGCAGTTCAAATCAACCTGAGCAATCTCCCCAATATGAACTGTCGATAAAGTTTTGAAATCTCTAAACCAGCGGCTAGAAAAATCCCACCCCGTCTCCGCTGCCGACCTTATGTTTTGATAAATATTTTTTTTTGATTCCTCAGGAGCCTCCGAATTGGTTGATACATCTTCAGAATAAGATTCCTCACGAG
>JBJKPP010000238.1:0-20407 GCA_046706145.1 Ignavibacteriaceae bacterium
TTTTCACTATCCGGAACTGACTGATAAACTTGCGAAACTGTTTCTGCAAATTTCTGCCACCCGAACATGTCTGCATAAAATTGAGGAAGCTGAGATAATTCTTTACCTTCTGCTGTAGAAGGTTTAATTCCGAAGAACTCAGCGTACGCAATATATTTCTGCACAGGTAATAATGGGAGAGCAAAGGGCGTCAAAACTGCAGTTAGAATTATAAGTGTAATAACCGAATACTTTACATACGCAAACAAAGGTTTTTCGGATAATTTTTCGATTATGATACCACCACCCGGAAATAGAATCAACATGGCAGGTACTGCATAATAGGATTGAGTATGCGGATTAATAAGTAAAATTAGAAACGCAGTTAAAAATATAATTCCTAAATAGATATAGTTCTTTCCATTTTTATTGAAAAAATAATATAAAGCACCAGGCAGCCAAATAATTATAGAAATGGGATCCATAGTAAATATTAGGCCTTTCACAAAATCCAATCTTGTTAAACTTGAATATTTTTCGCTAGTTGCGTTCCTAATAAATTCGAGATCAGCAAAATTGTGTGTGATATTCCAGATAATAAATGGTGAAAATATTATCAGTGTGATTACCGCAGTAAGCCAGGGATAAATTGTTTTATAGTATTTCCTTTTCTCAGTAAAAACTAAAGCAATATAGAAACCTGCTATAAACCATCCCATACTTATTTTATTTAGCAGACCAATTCCAAAGATTAACCCAAGTAAAAACCACAGTTTTTTATCTTCTGATCTGAATAATTTTAACACAACTAAATAAGCACAAGCCCATAAAAACAGGTCAATGCAATTCATGGAATATATAGTGTTAAGGCCAAGATAAACGGGCGTTAACACTACGGATAAAGAGGCAATTGTAATCGCTATTTTACCGCCGCCCATCTCATTTGTTATTATTCCAACAAGAAAGACGGTTGCCCCTGATAATATTGCAGGTAAAAATCTTATTGCAAATAAAGAGTCACCAAAAATAATTCTTATGATATATAATACATAAATAGAAAATGGAGGCTGGTCAACATAGCCGGCAGCTAATCTTTTACTGCATGCTATGTAGTAAAATTCATCTCTGAATATTCCATAGTTTGTAAATGCGTTTGCAAATAAATGAAAAAGTATGAGGATTAATGAAAAGGCAGAAATAAGATAAAGTTTATCTTTTGAAAGATTGATTCTCAGGCTTTTAAAAGGCATAAATATTTCTCTTTGAAAGAATATAAAAGAATAATAATGCTATAATATAAAGAACAAATTTCAGTCACACCATATACTCATTCAAAGTGCCAAATAAACCTTAACAAACACTCACTAAATAATGGCATAATAATGGATTAACACTATAATATATGCTCCATTTTATGGCGAATTAAGGCAAAAACAAATCTTTCTCATTTGAATAGCAGGAAAAGATAACGGTAAATAATACTGAGTTAAACTTTATTAATCAAAATTATAGAAAAACATAGATAGTATGGTTAGAAAAAATTTAGTTATAAGCATATACTTATTTTTGACTGTTCTGCTAGTATCCACTTCCGGCTGCTTAAAATTGCCGAACGAAATTATAGCTCCTCAATGGGATGTCAATATTAACGCTCCAATAATTAATCGCTCCTATACTCTAAACGATATTATTAAGAAACAAAATAATATTACTACTGATTATTCAAGCAATCCGCAGGGTATTTATATAATTTATTCTGACACCACAAAACAGGGTGTAAGTCTTGTAGATTTCGCAAAAACTACCGGTGACTATTCTTCCACCAACAATACAATTCCGCCAGTAAGCGGAACAACATATTTATATGTTCCTTTCCAATCGGATAGTGTCCGGATAGACAGCGCTCAGTTTCAGAGCGGAACAATTGAGCTAGTTGTTACCAATAACACTAATAATCCGGTAAGCTTTGATGTAACTGTTCCGGCAATACATTATCAAAATAATCCACTACAGATTTCGTTTTCAGTAAACTCAAACCAATCGGTAGATGAATCAGTCTTTTTAAGTAATTACGAATATGTTACTCCGGATACCCAATCTTCTTCAAATAAAAACGACTTATTGCTGGAAATTAACACGTCAACAGGCGGAGTAACCAACTTAATTAGTACAATAAATTTTAGTGTTTATGTATCAAATGTAGCGTTCAGTTCGGTCACAGGAACATTCCCTTCAGTCACACTCGGCAAGCAAACTTCTGTTTTGGATTTTTCTCTTGGAGATGCAACGGATTTCCAGGGTAAAACTTTTCTGGGAACAGCTAAGCTTTACCTAAACACTCTTTATGAACCTCTTTATCAAAATAATTTTACTTTGAATCTAGACAGTCTCACGGTAATGGGTAAAAGAAATAATGGCCAGACTTTCTTCCTAACAGACAGCACAGGAAGCAAATATTTCAATATTAAAATCTCCAATGGAAATAATACAATCGAATTTTCTAATCTTAACAGCAACATGGCCGATTTTGTTTCTTTCCTGCCTGATCAAGTTTACTTTAATGCGAAATATATTCTTAATGGACATGAACAAACAGGCACGGTATCTCTCTTAGATTCAGTGAAATTCGAAGGTAATTTCTCAACGGAAAGTTTCTTTGCACTAAAAAAATCTTCCATTACTGATACAACATCCATTCAAATAAGTGAAAACGATAGAAGCCAAATAAGAGATGCTCGCAACATGAATGTAAACATTCAAATTGATAATGGGATACCGCTTACCACATGGCTGCAGGTCACACTTACAGATATTAACCATAAACCACTTTTCACACTTGTGAATAACACAACAAATATTGATTCTTTTTACTTTCTAGGGGCGGATGTAAATCAAAACGGCGAAGTGAGTAATTCCATAATTAGTGAAAATAGTGTTGTGCTAGATTCTTCACAAATTAATCTTTTCTCCAGGGCTTACTATGCAATATTTACTGTAAGCGTAAGAACCAAAGATGCATACCAAAATCCTCCGCCCATAGTTGCAATAAGACCATCGGCGCTATTAAAAATTAAGGCGTATGGCGAAGTTAAGTACAATATTAATCCATCGGACAAATGATAAAGCAAGCGCCCATGAATAAGTTAATAAGTTTCATAGCAATTATTTTTATATTCAGTATTCGCATTTATGCACAGTTCGGTTCTGCCGGTTTGGTTGATGCAAAAAGTACGGCTATGGCAAAAAGTTACACAGCAGCTTCGAATGGTATTTATTCAATTGGTGTCAATCCGGCGAATCTTGCCAACAGCGATTCCCCTACTCTTCAGTTTTCAACAGTGCTCCCTTTGCCATCCATATCTTCGATAGCCGGAACGGATTTCATGACTATTAATGACTTTAACTATTATTTCGGAGGTGTTAACGGTAAACCGCGTTATTTGTCCGAAACCGATAAACAACGGCTTAATTCATTATTTGATAATGGCGGATTTTTAAGGCTAAACGCTGCGATAAATTGGCTATCGGTTGCTTTAAATATTAATGATAAAGTCGGTGCAGTAGCATTCTCTATAAACGACATTGCAGCAGGTAAATTTACTTTTCCTCAAGCGATAGTTGATATTGCATTAAACGGTAATGCTATTGGAAAGAATTATAATCTCAATGATGCATATATGAGCGCATGGTGGATTAGAGATTATTCTCTGTCGTATGCCCGGCGGTTAGATCTCTTTAAGCAATTCTTTGATGAAGTTAATGCCGGAGTCACCTTAAAGATGGTGCAGGGATTCGCTTATGCTGGAACTCAACAGATTAATACGAATCTTTCATTCGCAAATGATTATTCAATTAGCGGCAGTTCTAATTTAAGTGCGGTATCATCATTTTCCAATATATTTAATGTCAAGTACGATTTTGATTCAACAAGTCAGCAGACAAACTTTTCTCCTTTTCCTTCTCCTGCAGGCACAGGCTTCGGGTTTGATATTGGTATTTCGGCTAAAAGAAATTCGTGGAGATTTGGTCTTTCCATTACGGATATTGGAAGTATAAATTGGGATAATCATGCAGCGGAATTTACTGCAGCTGGTAATGTTTATTTGAATGACATAACAAATAAAGCTCAGGTAGATTCATTAAAAAATCAAGTGTTCGGCAAATCTAAATCAATTTCCAGTTTCACAACAAGTCTTCCAACAGCGTTAAGATTAGGTGCTTCTTACTTTTTTGATAAAAATAATAACTCTATTCCAGGTACTTTGTTATTAGCAGCAGACTATAATCAAGGATTTAACAATATGCCGGGAAATAGTGTAAACCCACGAATTTCAATCGGTGGAGAATGGAAACCGATGGATTGGATTCCATATATACGGACAGGTTTTTCATTCGGCGGGAACTTTGGATTTCATTGGGCATTCGGCCTAGGCTTTAGAGCAGATATGCTGGAATTCGATATAGCTACAACTGATTTACAAACTATAATAGCTCCTAATTCATCTAGATACATTTCAATATCCATCGGATCAAGCTGGAGTCTTTAAATTTTTAGTTTAATAAACCCAATTTCTTTAAAAGAAATTCTGTGTATTGAGAGGCACTAGTAGTATAAATAAACATACTGTATAACTCCAATTTTATCTCCATCGTTATTGTATCTTTCTTCTTCAACTATATTTCCTTTGTCATCATATTTATAAACATATTTTGAAATTAAATCACCGTTTTGATCATATGTTTTATATGACTCTTTTTTGCCATCATCATATTCATATTTAATCTTATACAGTAAGTTATTATTTACGTCGTACCACGATTCAACCGTTAAATTGCCGTCATCGTCATATTGATAAATATAATATTCATCCGGTTTCCCATCCGGACTAAAGCGCGTTGATTTTATTTTATTTCCATATTTATTGTATTTGTAATTATAATATTTGTCAACTTCATTCTTCGGAGTATATCTAATAGTTTTGATTCTCTTCCCATTTTTATCGAATTCATATTTGTATATATAACTAGCCTTGCCATCTGTATTATAAGCAATCGTTTTTTCCAGCCTGCCATTTTCGCTGTAAACTAATGATGATGATTTATTCCCTTTTAACGGCTTACCGTCAGAATCAACTAAAAAGTTTATCTTATCGATTTCTCTAATTTTGTTTGTTTCAATATAAGCTCTTGATTCTTCTTCAAGATTCTTAACAATTTTTTTCTCTTTAGGAGCTTGAGAAGAAGTTTCTTTTACAGTTTTCTTTCCTGATGAGCAACCCACAAAAATTATAGAAATAAAAAGGCAAGAAATGATTAAGAAAAGATATTTTTTCATGTTAAGTTATTGAAGTGTCTTTTATATTAGAAACCTAAACTTTGGTAGATTTCCAATAACTTCTTCTTCGTTTCTAGCAAATCTTGGGAAATAACTTTCACATCGCCAAGAACCGGCATAAAATTAGTATCACCTTCCCACCTTGGCACCACATGAAAATGTATATGTTCTTCAATCCCGGCTCCGCTTACTTTCCCTAAATTTAAGCCAACGTTAAAACCCGCAGGATTATAAGCCTTAGTCAAAACCTTTAACGCAACTTGTACTTTCTCCATCATTTCCAGACTCTCTTCAGAATTCAACTTGCCAAAATCACTCATATGACGAAAAGGTACAACCATTAGATGGCCATTATTATATGGGTAAAGATTAAGAAGTGAGAAGGTATATTCACCTTTGTTTATTAGGAGAGTATTGTCATCTTCTACGGCTTGTTTTGCGGAGTCGCAGAAAATACATCCGGTGGGCCTCATTTGTTCATTGAATGAATCAATATATTGAGAGCGCCAGGGTGACCAAAGTTTTTCCATAAAAATCTACAATTTAATGAGCTTCTTCTCTTTCTTTATTGTATTCTTCTATCACCTTATGTTCCACTTCTTTTGGCACTTCTTCATAATGTGAAAAACTTCTTTTATGTACACCTCTGCCTTGAGTTAAGCTGCGGAGTGTGGAAGAATATTTATACAATTCGGCAAGAGGAACTTGTGACTTGATTATTTGAAAGTGTCCGTCCGAGTCCATACCCATTATTTTGCCTCTTCTGCTCGAAATATCACCCATTACGTCTCCCATGTATTCTTCAGGAACAGTAATCTCAATATCATAGATTGGTTCCAGCAAACAAGGTTTTGCTTCAACAAACCCTTTTCTGAAACATTGAGAGGCAGCAATCTTAAACGAAACTTCATCAGAATCAACAGAGTGAAATGAACCGTCAAATAGAGTCACCCTAACATCGACAACCTTATTTCCCGAAATTACTCCCTTAGCCATAACCTCGGCTATACCTTTTTGAACGGCAGGAATAAATCTACTTGGGACAACACCGCCAACTATGGCATCAACAAATTCAAAACCTTTTCCTCTTGGGAGCGGCTCCATTTTGAAAAAGACATGTCCAAACTGTCCTCTTCCTCCTGATTGTTTCTTATGCTTATATTCAACTTCTTGAACTGAACCTTTTATGGTTTCTCTAAATGGAACTTTCGGTTCTTCAAGATCCACTTCAACATTATATCTTTCTTTCAGTCTTTTAACAGACAAAGCAAGATGTAATTCCCCTTGACCAGAAATAATTGTCTGGGAAATCTCAGGATCAAAATTTACTGTAAAAGAGGGATCTTCTTCATGTAGTGTATGTAATCCGGTGCTTATTTTATCTTCGTCGCCTTTGGACTTAGGAATAATTGCGCCGCGTAAGATCGCTTCCGGAAACTCTATTGGTTTTACGATAACAGACAGATTCTTTGAACTTAAAGTATTGTTGGTATGAGTATCTTTTAATTTGACTACAGCTCCTAAATCGCCGGCTTTAAGACTTGACACTTCAACTCTTTTGTGCCCATTTAAAAGTGATATTTGACTTAATCTTTCTGTTTTACTATTGGATTGATTTACCAAATCGAGTCCCGCTGAAATCGTTCCGGAGAACACTTTTAAGAGGGAAAGTTCACCAATATGCTGTTCAGAGATAGTTTTAAATACAAATGCAACTGGTTCGCCATTGCCGTCAGGCTTCAAAGCGACCTTCTGTTTAGAATCCTTAAGCACTGCTTCTTCCCCGCCCCTGTTAATTGGAGATGGGAAGTATAAAGAAACAAAATCAAGAAAATTATTTATACCAACAGCCTTTGTTGATGATGCAGCAAAAACTGGTGTAAAACTTCTTTTTAACAATGCCTGTATTATTCCAGTTTTTAAATCATCATCATTCAAAGTTCCCTGTTCAAAATATTTGTTCATTAACTCTTCTGTTGTTTCAGCAACCTTCTCAATCAATTCCGTCCTTAATTCTTCTGCTCTAGCTTTAACATCATCAGGAATATCTATTTCTTTAACTTGCTTACTGCCTGGCGCTCCATAAGAAAACGCCTTCATTTTAAGTACATCAACAATGGTATCGAAATTTAGTCCTTCATTCACTGGAAAAGTTACTACAGTGGCACCGGAAGTTAGTCTTTCTTTTGCCTTTTCAAAAACCTCTTGAAATTTTGAATGTTCACTGTCCGCCTTATTTATCACTATAGCGGAAGGAAGTCCGAACTCACTTACAAACTTAGCAGTGCTTTCAGAACCAACTTCAACACCTTCTACAGCATTGAGTACCGTTACCGCAGTATCAGTCACTCTCATAGCCGATTTAACATCACCTATAAAATCCGAGTAGCCAGGAGTGTCTAGTATATTAACTTTTGTATTATTCCATTCGAGGTGCAGCAAAGAGGTAGCAATTGATATTTGTTTTTCTATTTCATTCGGTGAATAATCTGAAACTGTGTTGCCTTCGGCAATAGTTCCTATTCTATTAGTTTCACCGGCAGTGAAAAGTAAGATTTCAGATAAGGAAGTTTTGCCTGAACTTCCATGACCAATTAACGCAATATTGCGTAGATTTTCCCCGTCATATTCCTTCACTTAATCCTCCTAAATTTTAAAAAAGAAAGTGGGACTAAGAGTGATTTCCGCGCCTTCTTTTGTAGGTGTTTAAAAACATACTGACGCCGCTAGAAACTGCAGTGAGATTCTTTATCAAACCAGCGACAGGATCTTCAACAGTTTTTTTAACTTTATCTCCCAGAGTAAGCATGTCATCAACGTAGCCTTTTACATCTGTCACCATAGTTTTTACCTGTACAACCTGCTCTTTAGTAATATCGGCAATATCATTTAATTTGTCACCTAGATCGGCAGTCTTCTCAAGGATAGGCCTAGTTCTCTCAGTAAGTCCAGCTATATCAGATTGAATATCGGTAATAGTCTTGGTAATTCTACTTAAATAAATGATCAACGCCACACATAAAGCACTGGCAGAAAACAAAGCGACAATAATCAATACATCTATTGCAATAGACACTTTATTCCTTAACTATTTTTCTTAGATTCTTTATATGCATCTACACCAGCTTTTAAAGCAGACTTCAGGTTTTCTTTTTCAGCGTCCAAATTCACTTTCTTGTCGCTCAAAGCACTTGTAGCTTTGGCTTTTGCATCAGATAAAACCTTCTCTGCATTTTTCAGTATTTCATCAGATTTGGATCTTGCATCGTTGATAATCTTATCAGAACGTTTCTTGCCCTCATTTATCATGTCTTTTGCTTTATCCCTGGCGTCAGTAATATACTTATCAGCATCGTCTAAATATTCGTCAGTTCGGCTTTTCAAATCATCCCTGAATTCTTTACCGGTTTTAGGGGCATAAAGAAGAGCGAAAACTGCTCCGATAGCTCCTCCCGCTAACAAGCCGGCTAAAAAACTTACACCAGAATTATTTTCCCTAGACATAGTCAACTCCTTTTATATATATAATTTACGTTAGTTGAATTTAACAAGGCTCTATTTGAAAATCAAGAAACCCGATTTTATACGAGTATTATTACATATTATTTATTATCTCTTTTGCAAATTCAGAGGTTTTTACTTCTCTGGCTCCTTTCATCTGCCGCGCAAGATCATATGTTACCACCTTGGATTTTATCGTCTTTCTTAACGCTTTTTCTATTAATTTACCTGCTTTTTTCCAACCTAGATAATCAAACATCATTACCCCGGACAAAATAAGGGATCCGGGATTGACCTTGTCCATTCCTGCATATTTTGGAGCAGTTCCGTGAGTTGCCTCAAAAATTGCAGTAGTGTAACTTATGTTTGCTCCTGGAGCCATTCCTAAGCCGCCTACTTGCGCAGCGCAAGCATCCGAAAGATAATCACCATTCAAATTTGGAGTAGCTAGAATTTCATATTCATTTGGTCTTAGTAAAAGCTGTTGAAAGGAACTATCCGCAATTCTATCTTTTATAAGAATCTTTCCATTAGGAAGATTTCCATTATAATTCTCAAATAGTTCGTCTTCTGTTATTGTAATATCAGGATACTGATCCTTTGCAACTTTATAGCCCCATTCTTTGAAAGCACCCTCAGTAAATTTCATAATATTACCTTTATGAACCAAAGTGACGCTTCTTCTCTTATTTTCTATTGCATATTCTATTGCTTTTTTAACCAATCTTTCAGAACCAAACTTGCTAATTGGCTTTATTCCTATCCCGGAAAATTCTCTGATGTTCTTGTTAAATTTCGTGTTGATGAAATTCCTCAGTTCATCAGCCTCATGTGTTCCCGCCTTAAACTCTATACCTGAATAAACATCTTCAGTATTCTCTCTAAAGATCACAACATCCAAAAGTTTTGGTTTCTTAACCGGACTAGGAACACCGGAATAATATTTCACAGGTCTGACACAAGCAAATAAATCCAGTTTTTGTCTTAGTGCTACGTTGAGACTTCTGATGCCTCCGCCAACTGGAGTAGTAAGCGGCCCTTTGATCGCTACTTTGAATTCTTTGATAGCTTCAATGGTTTCATCAGGAAGCCACTGATTTTCCCCATAGGTTTTTACAGCTTTCTCACCGGCGTACATTTCCATCCAGGCAACGTACTTTTTCCCTTTGAATGATTTTTCAACTGCCGCATCAAAAACCATTTTTGCTGCATTCCAAATATCCGGACCTATCCCGTCTCCTTCTATAAACCCTACAATTGGATTATTAGGAACATTTAATTTTTCGCCTTTGGTTGTAATTAATTTCCCATTGGTGGGTACAACTATTTTTGAATATCCCATTTTTTTCTCCTCTTATTTTATGCCTTTTTCGCCAAATATTTATTAAACCTTGATTGATAAATTGTCAAACTTAATATGCCAACTAAAACTGCAAACCATAAAGTTACGATTCGTATTAAAATTGTGGAAGCCACAGCAATGTTCTTAGAAAAATGTCTCTTCACAAGTAAAAACGTTAATGAACCTTCGGTAAAACCAAGTCCCCCCGGTATCATAGATATTGCCCCAACCATGGTCGAAAATCCATAACTAAATGATGCCCAGAAAAGAGTCACATCTATATTAAAATCTTTCAGGATGATATAATATTCCAAACATTCAAAAAACCATCCAACCAAACTTAATAAAATCATTTTAAATAGTGGAAGCGGGCTAAGCAATACGAACGAACTTTCGTATGCCATATGTACTTTGTGTAAATGCTTTTCAAAAAATTTGAATCTCTCTAAGAAGCCAATTATAACTAACGAAATTCTCTTGTTGCTTAAGATGAAGATTACACCTATAAGTAATGCAGTAAAAAAAAGAACAAAATATTTTGCCACATCAAAAAAGTAGGCACCTAATAAAATTATGATAATTATAGAAAGAGAATCTGTTATTCTTTCAGCAATTACTACAGGCACTGTTTTGCTGATGGGCGTTTCGTCTATTTCTTTCACCAAGTAAGATTTTAGGAACTCCCCAACTTTCCCCGGCGTTACGCTCATAACCAAACCAGATAGAAATATAGAGAAAGAATCTAATTTCTTTATTTTTACATTAATTAGTGAAAGGTAATAGTCCCACTTTATAAATCTAGTGATATAATTTAAAAAGCTCAGAACCACGAGCAGTGGGAAGAGAATCCAATGGAAATTTTCTAAGGCTTTTACTACATCTCCATAACTTGCGTACAAGGAAAAGCCAAGATAGACAATGCCCCCCAATGCAATAGTAATCAGTATTTTCTTTTTTACATTCTCAAGCAATTTAAGCTATTTTCTTTAATGATAAGTAAAGTTTAGATATCGGTAGCCCGACAACATTATAATAACAGCCGTCAATTCGTTTTATAAACACAGCGCCAATATCATCCTGAATTCCATAGGCTCCAGCTTTGTCTAGGCTCGATCCAGTTTTTATGTAATCTTTTATCTCCGACATTTCTAATTTTCTGAAAGTAACTTCAGTTTTTTCAAAACCAGTTTTCACTATTTTTCTTTTACTGTTAAAGATTGAAAATCCGGTATAAACAGTGTGTGTCTTCGCACTTAATTTTTTTAACATTTCGACGGCTTCTTTGTTTGAGCCAGGTTTTCCCAGAATTTCCCCATCTATAACAACTATTGTATCAGCTGTAATTATTATCCCCTTTTTAACCTGCTTTTTTGCTTCACTCAATTTTTCCAGCGCTAATTTCCTAACCATCTTTGCAGGATCTTCGTGGTCAACAAAATTCTCTTCGTATTCCAATTCTAAAGTTTTGAAATCATCTATCAACAACTTCAGAAGTTTTTTCCTCCGAGGAGATTTAGAAGCAAGATAAACCGGGAGTGCAGATTTAAGCATCTTTAAAATTAAGCCATTCTAGAACACAAAAAATAAGGATAATAAATGAAAGAATAAAAAAGGAAGGACTACCTGAACATTGCCTTTATACTTCCCCATGTTCTCTTAACGCCGGAAATATTTGGGGAAACAGAAACTTCGTTAGAATAAGAGTAGCTGTTGTCATTATCTACAATCTTAAGTCTGTAAATAAAAATTAGGTCATTAGCTTTGTAAGCTGACTTATCCACATATGAATAATAAGAATTGCTTCCGGCAGCTTGAACTGAGGCAATATCCGTGTAGGAACCATCAGGTGTTTTTCTCTCAATTACAAACTGCTTGAGATTAGTTTCTTCTTCAGTTTTCCATTGTAATAATACATTATCCCCATCACTGGAGACGTGGAAATAATCTAAATAAGCTCCAGCAAATATTGAAGTAACAAAAAGTCCGAGCAGAATGCTCAAAAAAAGACCTTTTTTCATACCTAAAATATATTCCAGTACTCACTGAATGTCAAGCTGTTTGGGTTTTATTTTCAAGGATAGTGTTATCTTTCATCCAATGCCCCTTTTTAAATTCCCTATAAATAACGGTAGAGTAAATTATTATGTAAACAGGCAATGCCATCCACGCCCAAACCAAGCCAAGATGTAAGAAAACACCCATTAAATATGCCAACGGAACAAAAATAAACAAATTGGTGATTACTTCGGCTTTCATTACAAACACAGTTTTGCCTGCAGCTTGTAAACCGTTTGCCAAGACTACTCCTGTTGCATAAAATACTTGTGCAAAACCAGCAACCCTCAGCACAGGCATTGCGGTTGAAATAATCGAATCATTATTAGTAATCAAAAGTAGAACTATCTTTGGTAGGAATATATATATTAGACCCAGCACTGTAGTATAATAAGTAGCAATCTTTGCCGTTTCAAAACCAAAAATCTTTGCTCTTGTTACATACCCAGCTCCCAGATTGTTACCAACCAAAGTCTGCACTGCTATACCGAACCCAAAGCAAGGCAAAAACGAAATAAAAAGTGTACTTATTACAGCTTGAGTTGCAGCCTGCTCCTGAACTCCAATGAGGCCTGTAATAATTACAAAAATCAAAAAACCTATTAGGATAAATACATTCTGTAGTGAAACAGGAATTGATATTCTATATATAGCTTTTATTAAACTGAAATCTATTTTAAAGTTCCTAAAATTGCGGAACTGATGTCGATAAGATGGCAACAACAAAACTATCAAGTAGAAGAAAAAATCAAATAGAGTTGCAAGGCTCGAAGCTAATCCGGCGCCTGCCAATCCCATTCTTGGAGCACCGAAGTTGCCGTAAATTAATATATAATTAAAAATTATATTCAAAAGGTTGGTAACTATTCCGGAAATCATAAAAATCTTAGTCTTGCTAATCCCAAAAAAAAAGCCTCGGTAGGAGACAGATATTAAGAAAAAAGGGATGCCTATAAATCTAAAGAAGATGTACTCTCCTGCATACTTCCCCACCGTTGGATCTGCGGCAAAAAAATGTGCTATATTATCAGAAGCTAGAAGGCCGACAGCCGCTACTATAATTCCAATTGTAAATCCAATTATCAAGGAATTACTTAGTGCCATAGAGCAGCCATCATAATCTTTTTCCCCATATTTCCTGGCAACTATAACGTGCGTTCCAGTTGCTAAACTTGAAAAGAAACTTACCAAGGCCCATGTTGCCAGAACACCAAGTCCCATAGCAGCCAGCGCATATTTTGCCTCTTGAAGTCTTCCCACCATGGCTGTATCCACCAAGGAAACCACCATCTGTGTTGAAAGTCCGGCAATTGCTGGTAGTGCAATTCGAAAAATCTTTTTATAATAAGAGTTAACAGGTAAAAAATTCATATCGTGAAAGATAAGTATTTTTAAATTGTTAAAACTATTTTAACAAATTATTAAATCTCTTAATTTTCTACTCGTTCATCTACAATTAAATAATTGGCTACTTGACATTTATTTCAAATTTTTCAAACTTGAATCTATCTTTCCGTACATTAATATAATTATTCAATAAGAGGTGCCTATGAATAAATTCTATACAGGCTTAATTCTTATCATTTTTTTACTTTTACCCACCAAAATTTTTTCACAAACATTTAATGGAAAATGGAGTTGCGATTACGCAACTGATGATGACGGGGCAAATGGAATCGGCTATAATTCTGCTTCGATCGGAGTTATAGATGACAATGCTTTTGTAGCCCTGGCTAGTTCCCGTACCGGAGATTTCTGCTATTTAGTAGGTTATGCAAATGCTGATTCTGCAAATGGAAGATTGGGTCAGTTTGAGTACCAAACTTCCTATCGAATGCAGTGGCTAAGTGGTTTCGACCAGGCTACCTTAGAAAATGCCTTTAGTTTAACAGCATCAAGTGATTCTCTTATATACGTTGCTAATAACGATCAATCTAGGAATATCTTAGTCTTTAAGATGAGTACTGATTCTATTGTTTCCACAGATTACAGAATGGAAACAGCAACAGCAGGAGCTGATTCAATATTTGCTGTAGCATTAGATGGAAACGGCTATGTATATGTTTCCTCCATCAATAAGGACTCCACCAAAGCAAGTGAAATATTTGTTTATAAGGGGATAAAGGATGATGGTAATTGGTCAGGATCACACACTTCTCAGCCAGTAGCTAAAATAACTCTACCCGACCCCGGACAAATAAGAGGTCTCGCAGCTAATCCCCAAGGCACTGTCGTTTATGCTTCAAATTTCACTAATAAGAAGATCTATTGCTTTGTAGGTAATCCATCAAATGGATATTCGTTGTATTCCGGTTTTAATTTTACACTTAACGATGCTTATAGATCCCCGGCCGATAGCTTTTATTATGATGCCGGTCCTATTGGTATGACTTTTATGAAAGATAAAAATATACTCTTCGTTGCGTGTGGAATTGATTATAGTTACGGACCCGGGTATTATGAATATGGTAAAATCTATGCAATAAACCCGAACACTGGTTCCGTGTTGGATACAATAGACACAGCCAAATGGAATTACGATGTTACCGGAACTTATAACAATAGAATTAATGGAATTGCTTCCGGCTACACTTCTACATATGATGTTGCATTTGATAAAGATTATAATTTATACGATCAATCCTATTTTGGCTGGACCGTAGATAAATGGACATTCTCAGGAACATTGCCTACTATACCTTTAACAATTACAGGTATTAGCAAAGAAGGTAATACTATTCCTAAAGATTTTACACTAAATCAGAACTATCCTAATCCGTTTAATCCATCTACAAATATTACATTTTCTTTGAATAAGCAATCCAATATAAGTCTTAGCATTTATGACATTACCGGTAAATTAGTAACGAAACTAATAGACAATGCTGAATTCTCATCAGGTTCTTACAAAGTTACTTTTGATGCGTCTAGATTAGCATCAGGTGTTTACATTTACGTTTTGAAAAATGGAATTAATCAGTTGTCAAAAAAAATGACATTACTCAAATAACAAAAACAGTGAGGTAGATATGAGACGAATGTTACCCTCAGGGAGAACCTTATTCTCTCTATTCTTTGTGCTATTTCTTGGAGTAGTAAATGCACAAACAACAACTATTTTTAAACGACTATCGGTCATACCACCAAGAGCTGCTGACCCTGAAGGTTACGGTAACTTAGTGGTAGGCAATGTAATTGGCGGTAGTGGACCTAACCAATTATTCGCTGTGAGTGGTGAATTGAATTTGAGCGGAATAGTCCCCAGAATATATGAATTTCAATACAATCCGGTCACTAACAAATTTGATTCGGTTTGGGCTGCAGTACCTCCTCTTTCCGATCAAAATACATGGTGTCCATTAGCTATAGCAGATCTTGATGGAGACGGACACATGGAAGTTGTTTGGGGCCCCATAAATGCCGGCCAAACTAATCCAATCAGATTGCTCGACTATGAAGCAAAAGTTACGGACGGCAGCAGTCCTGAAATGGGACTACCTAACGGTGCCGGTGGTGATTCTGCAAATGCATCATGGACCATGACTGACTCTTTAAATTATAACTCACGCCCATTTAGATGGGTCACTGCAGACCTATATAATAATGGAAAACAGGAATTGGTATTTGTTACCAGAGCTGGGGATTATAATTTTGGAGTTATTTCGGTTAATAATATTCCTAATTCTTCAGGT
Organism: Ignavibacteriaceae bacterium; assembly: GCA_046706145.1. Lineage (GTDB taxonomy): Bacteria > Bacteroidota > Ignavibacteria > Ignavibacteriales > Ignavibacteriaceae > JBJKPP01. The sequence continues at coordinate 15,905 of JBJKPP010000238.1, forward strand.
GATACTCATGCTGTGTGGAAAATGGATACATCTGGCATTGGCCTAAATATGGCAATTGGTACAAGCTATAAGGATGTGGCTGTCATAGATAGTACAATTTATATGATTAATTTAAGCGGTGATATGCAGCCTGTATATTATGCTAATGGTAAATTCACTGTGGGTAAATTATATTCGAATGTAGTACCTGGCGGTGATTGGAAATCTGCTCAAGTTGTAGATTTAGACAACAGCGGTAAAAAAGAAATTGTAGTTGCCAGCTGGTCTGGTTCCCAAATTTATCTTTTACAACAGGCTGGAGATTCGTTATCAACTACTCAAATTGCTGACTTTGCACCGCTTGGATTAAAATCACATTTAGGTGGTAGTACAGTAGGTGATTTCAATGGTGATGGACATATGGACATAGCTTTCGGATCACGCAGTGGTTATTCTACTCCAGATGCGGCTATTTACGTTTTGTATTACGAGGGAGGAGATATAACAAGTCCCGCGAGTTACAAAATGGCAATTGCAGATTCTAACTTAGCTGCAGGCGATCAATGGGATATGCTTGCATCCGGTAAAATAGACAATGTCGACTCTACAGATGAGATTGTTTATTCCGGTATCGATAGAAGCGGTGTACCTGCTCCTATTGGCGTCTTAAGCTCAATGAGTGTTGATAGTTTAACGACAATTACAGAAGCGGTCAAAGATGCTGATCACAATTATGTCCCTGATGATAGCGGTTCTGTAGTTAAGGTTCTTGGTTTAGTAAATAGCGGTAATGATCAGGGAACAAATTATTGCAGTTACTCTATGCAGGATGGCAAGCACGGTATCAAATTATTCGGAAATAAAAGCTTTGGTACAAATTATAAGATGGGTGACAGACTTTTAGTTAAAGGTACAGTAATCCAGTACAATGGGTTAACTGAGCTCTCCCCCACTAGTGTAACTTTAATTGACAGTATGAGAACGATTACTCCTGCTAAACTTACCATAGAGTCGCTGATGAAGAACCCTGAGAATTATGAGAGCGTACTGATTGAACTTGACGGAGTAACAAAGACGAAAAGTTCTCCTTCATGGCCAACAACTAATTCAAATGTTTCAATGGAGATTACTGACGGATACGATTCTCTAACCATGTATCTTGACAAGGATTTCCATTTAGATGCAGAGAGTGCGCCGGTGTTCCCAGTAGATGTTCAAGGTGTTATAGCACAATACACCTCTAGTATTCCTGCAAACAATGGCTATGAACTCCACCCAAGCTTCTACAGCCAATTCACTCAGAACGTCGCTGTTCCGCCATCCCCATATTTCTTTATTCATAGCCCTGCGGACAGCGCTAAAATTGTATTCACCGATTCTTCTCAAACTGTTGATTTATCCTGGTCCCCCTCGATTGACTTAAACGGTGATAAAGTTGCTTATGCTTTTGAGGTAATCGGTGGTACGCCGATGGGTCTTGGTAACGATACCACTTTTTCCATACCAGTGTCAACATTGTTGCCGCTGTTTGGATCAAGCGATACTTTATCAACAAAGTGGACCATAATTGCAAAGGGTGCTGAAGCTAACTTGGTAGCAAGCGTAGATACTTTTTACGTTACTCTAATAAATGATATTGTAACTGGAATCAAAGGAAGAACAATTCCTACCCATTTCTACGTAGATCAAAACTATCCAAATCCATTTAACCCGACTACTACAATTAGATTTGGACTAGCAAGATCACAAAATGTTGATTTAAGAGTATATAATATTCTTGGTCAACAAGTTGCAGTGCTTATAAATAACCAGGCAAGACCTGCTGGCGATTATAATGTTACTTTCAATGCCAGTAACTTGGCAAGCGGTCCTTATATCTTTAGACTCATTTCAGGCAGCAAAATTGTTACCAAGAAAATGATTCTACTCAAATAACCGCTTAAGATAACTTTAATAAAAGCCGGGCTTTTTTAGTCCGGCTTTTTTATTTATAAACATACACACCAATATAAAGTCGTTGGTTTTTATCTCGTTTAAGGATAATTTTAAATAGTTCTTTTCATGTAATTTCTTTGGGGTAAAAATGGAACTAACAGATTTTTTAGACAAGAGGAAAAAAACTTTACTTGAGAATGCATATATAATTTTGAAAAATCACCATCTTAAATCCTATGACAATTCAGCACCAGAAGATAATAAGAAAAGGCTGGAGAGACTTTTTGAACTTTCCTTAGAATCGATCAAAACTAAAGATTTAAAACACATCACTTCATATGCCGCAGAACTTGGAGAAAAGAGATTTCATTCCGGGTTTGACTTAAGTGAAGTTCAGACAGCTTTTAATGCTTTAGAGGAAGTAATATGGAACGCAATAATAAACGATTATGAACCTTCTGAACAAGGTAAAGCCCTGGGTCTAATTAGTACAGTGCTAGGTGCAGGGAAACAGACTTTGGCATTAACTTATGTTTCATTAGCGACTAAAAGAAAAGTTACAACATTAGATCTTTCAGAATTATTTGAGTGAACCTATTATGAACCAGTCAAAAAGTAAAATGTTATTTCCAGTTCATTCTATCAATGAGATTATAAATATGAGCCAAATGATGTTTACTGTGCCACGCATAAAGAGCTATGTTCTTCTTCACAGAAATTGCACTGCCGGTTTCAGGGTGTACAAATTCCCTTTCTAAATCTTCATCACTGAGGGCTCGAAGTAAAATTACCCATCTCTTATGTAAGATTTTGATAAAATCCAAAGAATCAGATACATCTGTTAACTTATAATCGGGAAGATCAGCCCACTTTTCTTGATCATATGGTTTGATTATTGGTTTGTCTTCAGTTAACGCAAGTTTAAATCTTATATAGCTGTTAAGATGACTATCGCCAATATGATGAATAACTTGTTTAATTGTCCAGCCATCAGGTCTATATGGAGTGTTCAACTGTTCTTCACTTAACCCTTTTACAACTTCTTTTAATGTTGATGGAAGCGACTCAATTTCATTAATCCATTTATTAATTACCTTCCTATCTTTTGTCTCTTTGTATTCAAACTTCCCGATAGGATATTTTAAACTAGCTAGTTCAGTATTTGATGACATTTTATTTTCACTTACTGATTTAACAAAATTAGCTATAAATGTTGTATATGCTCACTGCGGTTCTCGATATATTTAAATACAGATATATATTATTCACTGCTTTGCTTAGAGTTATATTCAGAAACAATCTTTCGAACGTCGTCTATTTCAAAACCGTAGGTACGCTTGAGTTGCCCAAGCTGTTCTTCTCCTGTTAATGTAGCAGGTAATCTTAATTTCTCAATAAGATAGTTCACAGGTACATTAGTAGTCCTTTCTACTTCAAGCAAACTCATCTGGCCTCTAATCGAAATATCTTCGTACTTATGTGCAGATGATACATCAACTTTGTCATTTTTAGAAGTACTTACTTCGACTTGTTGAATGAGAGGAGCAATGGAAAATGCAATTAAAGTCAATAAGCCTATTACTCCTAAACCAACCTTAAACCCTGAACCTTCATGCGGTTTACCTTTAATAACACAGACAACCCATTTCCAGTGTAAAACTAGATGAAGTGCGAGAACGCTAAAAAAAATAATCGAAATCCAGAAGTGAATCGTTCCCCATTGATGCCTGTCCATGCCCCAAATAGTTGTAAAATGTCCGCTTCCGGGTGGCAAAATATATCGCATCAGAACGCCGGTAGTAATTAGGAAAAAGAATGCTCCAAATGCCACTGAATCAATTATAAAATTTACTTTAGGTTTCTTCATTATGCATCCCCATTTTTTCACTAAAGTTGAAATTCTTACAGTTTAAGAAGATCTACTAAAGAAAATATAAGAAAATTATAAGTAAAGTACGAACCGGGTAGTGTCTTAATTTCACAATTAGCATAGCAATACAAACATGTCATTCTGGATTTAATTCAGAATCTGCTTTGTTAGGAATAGATTCCGAATCAAGTCCGGAATGACAGAGAGTGAAATTAAGACACCAATCGAACCGGAAGTTGTAGTGACAACTCATGAGTTGTCACTACATGTATAAACTTATTAAACACGAGATTTTGAGGAAGAAACTAACGCGTAATGAATAGAAAATTATAATTCATTCTATCGGCAGTCCTTCAAGTTTCATGATTTTCAAAGCATTTGTAGTTGGGCATGGACCAGGATTAAGTTTATAATCAAATATCATTTTTCCATTTTGTACTTCTTCTTTAAAGTGATAGTTTTTAATTCCGGGGATTTCTTCCGATAACTTCACGAGTTCAAGATCATGAGTAGCTACTGCTCCTACTACATTTGTTTGAGCCAAAGATTTTAGGAAAGCATAACTTCCCTTCAATCGTTCGATATTATTTGTCCCCCTAAATATTTCATCTATCAAAAAGAAGACTGGAAGCCCTTCCGATTTTGCCTCATCAAGTAATTTTTTCAACGCTTTAACTTCTGCATAAAAATATGAAATCCCATTTGTTAAAGAGTCGGTT
>JBJKPP010000239.1:0-1198 GCA_046706145.1 Ignavibacteriaceae bacterium
ATCTATACCATTTTTTGCTTATCAAAATGCTCTGTATGAAATTCACATAACAGGCGATGTTGCATTTGCCCAATGGCAGTATTTTATGGCTACGCAGGATACAGAATGGCTAAAGAGTTATGGTTGGCCTGTGATAAAAAACTGTGCAAACTTCTGGAAAAGTCGTGTTACATTTAATAAAGAGAAGAACGAATACGATATTGACAGTGTAGTTTCTGTTGATGAGGGATTAATTGGAATCAATAACGATACTTACACAAATTCACTTGCAAAAAAAACCTTAATAATCGCGACAAAAGTCGCACGAATAATTAATCAAAAACCTGATGATATGTGGAAAGAAATAGCAGATAAAATTGTAATCCCATATGATTCAATTGATAATTATCATCCAACTTTTGAAAATGCTCCAAAGAAGTATCTTGGCTCGGTGGTTGCATTGTTAAATTATCCAATGAATATGGAGCCCAATAGACAAACGCAAATAAATGATTTAAAAAATGCGGTGACGATGCAAAAGCGTGAAGGTCAGGGGGTCATGATGACTACTACCTTTTTGCCGATCATGGCCGCGGAACTTGGTGAGATTCCCACTTTTAACTATCTCGTAAAAGCCAGTTACAGCGAAAATATACACCCCCCCTTTAATGCTCTAACTGAAACTCCAAACAATTACAACTATAATTTCTTAACAGGAGCGGGAGGATTTCTGCAGCAAGTTATCTTTGGTTATTCAGGGCTGAGAATTACTGAAAAAGGATTAGAACCGGAATTTACACCTCATTTACCAGACGGAATAAAGAAAATCACATTAAAGAATCTAAAATTTAGAGGGAAAACTTTTAACTTTGTGATTACAGAAGGAAAGCTGAAGAGGAATTAGGAACTTTTTTAACAAAAAGTCTCTCAGAGAATTTATAAACCCAATTTCTTCAAAGAAATTGGGTTTATGTCAATAGCTCTATAAAATTTAAAAACATTTGTCAATCTGCACAAGACTCCTACTACGTTAACGCTTGGTTAATATCTTCTATTAAATCTTCTATGTCTTCAATTCCAACAGAAAACCTGACGAGGCTGTCGGTGAGTCCCATTTTTTCTCTTTCGTTTTTAGGAACAGAAGCGTGTGTCATTGTAGCAGGATGATTTATAAGCGATTCTACCCCACCCAGACTTTCGGCTAATGTAAAAACTTTTA
>JBJKPP010000240.1:0-16243 GCA_046706145.1 Ignavibacteriaceae bacterium
GAGTTTAACTATACTGGAAACAGTTGAGGAAGTCTCTGAAGGTAAAACTCAAGCGGAACTTAGAACTTTGCTGGGCTGCTTTCTTTTCTCAGGTGATGATGTATATAAACAGGTTAGAGTTCTTTCCGGCGGTGAAAAAAGCAGGGTGGCTCTGGCAAAAATCCTCCTCACTAAAACAAACTTGATAATTCTGGATGAACCTACAAACCATCTAGATATTTCTTCAAAAGAAGTGCTGCAAAGTGCTCTACTCAATTTTTCCGGTTCTTTAATTCTTGTTTCACATGATATAGATTTCCTTAGACCAATTGTAAACAAAATAGTGGACATCAGGAAAGGAATTGTAAAAGTCTTCCCGGGAGATATTGATTATTACCTTGCAAAAAAAGAAGAACTTGCCGCTGAAGAAACGACTGAAAATAATGGTGGGAATAATAAAAATACTTCCCTATCGCGCAAAGAGCAAAAGAAAATTGAGGCTGAATTTAGACAAAGAAAATATGCTGAAACAAAAGATTTAGCAGAAAAAATAAATGAATTAGAAAAGAAAATCAGTCTGCTCGAAGAAACCGAAAAAGATATTATGAAAATCCTTTCGGAGCCGGATACCTACAAAAATCAGGAATTAGTAAAACAGAAGAACATTGAATTAAATTCACTAAGAGAAAAACTTAAAGCTAATCTGTCCGAGTGGGAAACAGCAACTAATGAACTTCAAAAAGTAGAAGCTAAGTTTACCTAATCTTGATTTTCAAAACTTCCTCAGCAAGCACTACCCCACCCATAAGGGCCGCATCATCACCCAACTTACTCGGCACTATTTTTAATCCCTTTACAGCATCTTCAAGAGAAAATATATTAAAGGCAGATTTAATCTTAGGAATCATAAATCCATGTAGAGCTTCAATTACGCCGCCGCCCAAAACAATCATGTCTAAGTTCAGTAAATTATTTATACTTGCAAGAGTTTTACCAATAACTGTACACGCTTCCGAGACCCTGTTAACAGCAACTTTGTCATTGTGTTTAATTGCATTTGCTAAAATCTTACTTTTTATTTTTTCTTTTTCCTTTACTGTTTCGATTAAAATGCTGTGTTTGCCGTTATTTATATCTTCAACAATATTCCTTTCGATGGCTGTTCTACTGGCTACAGCCTCAAAACATCCGGTTCTGCCGCAATTACACCTCGGGCCATCGTCTTGAACATGAAAATGACCAATCTCGCCGGCAACAAAATTACTTCCTCTATACAATTTTCTCTCAAAGACAAGTGCGGCACCTATCCCGGTTCCGACGAAAACAACCAAAATATCCTTAGCATCTTTTCCGGTGCCGTAATTTTTGACTCCAAGCGCGCCTACATTTACGTCATTTTCTATAAGAATCGGTATTGAATAATGTTTAGAAAGTTTCTTTCTCAAATCAAAATCCTTAATGCCAAGATTAGGAGCAAACCCAATCTTTCCACTGAATGGATTTAGAGAGCCGGGGATGCCAATGCAAATAGCTTTTGCATCTTTTTTCTTTAATTTCGAACTAGATAAAATCTTATCAATAATTTCTTTCAGGTCAGTTACATACTCATTCTGATTTTTTCTAAATATTGTAGGTTTTTTAGTTCTATATAAAATTTTTTCTTTACCTACTGCTGCTCCTAAAATTTTGGTTCCGCCCATATCAATGGAAATCACATATTTGCTTTTCAGTTGAATCTCCTTTCTTGTTAATAATTTTTAGAGATGCACTAAAAAACTAAAGAAGATAATTCAAATTTCAAAAAAAGAATTAATTATCAAGTGTGATATTTGTTTATAAAAAGCTCATTGCATAATTTTCAATCATGACTTCATTAAAACCATTAAGAAGATTCGGACAAAATTATCTTGTTGATAAGAATGTTATTAATAAAATCATAAAAGAAATCTCACCCCAACAGGACGAAGAGATTATCGAAATCGGCCCTGGAACAGGATCGCTGACTGAAGAATTGTTGAAAGGAACTTCCAAAATTACTGCTATTGAGATTGATAAAAGAGCTTCAGAAGTTCTAACATCTAAATTTCAATCACTAAACTTAATAAATGATGATTTCCTAGACATTGATTTACAGAAATTATGTAACGGAAACAGGTTAAGAATAGTCGGCAACATTCCTTATAATATAACATCCCCCATTCTTTTCAAACTAATAAAAAATAATGAATTTATATCAGATGCTGTATTAATGGTACAATTTGAAGTGGCAAAAAGAATAACAGGAAAAATTGGCACAAAAGACTATGGAATATTAGCTGTGCTAATTCAATATTTCTGCGATCCAAGATTATGTTTCAAAATATCTCCCAATGTTTTCTACCCAAGACCCAGGGTTTATTCTGCCGTGATTCATCTTTTTTTCAGAAGCGACGTCCTTACTGGAAAGAAAAAGGAATTATTTATAAAGATTGTAAAAACTTCTTTTGGAAAAAGAAGAAAAACACTTAAAAATTCCTTAAGTAATGGTATATTTGAAAAATTAAATTTTTCCAATTCAGGAATAAATTTATCTTTAAGAGCGGAGCAGTTAAGTATTGATAATTTCATTGACCTTACGAATTTTGCTTTCGACAACTTAGATGAATTTTAGAACTCATTCTTTTAGATGAATAAATTTAAGACCTACTTATATCACCTTAAGGCATTTGACCTAATCGTAGTAATTTTCTATTCCCTACTAGTTTTACTGAACGCAATTTATTCTTTCAAAATTTCAGTTTGGTATGATCTCATTATCCTAAACTTACTTATCATATTTGTCGCTTTCCTTATTGCTTTTTTTGAAACCAAGTACGAGAATAGATTCTGGAAAATAGTTCATTATTTATACATAGCTCCTCTAATTTTATTTACTTTCAAAGAACTTCATTATCTCATCAGACCCATTAGAGGACAGGATTACGACTGGTTATTTATTAAGATAGACCGATTCATTTTCGGAGGAGATCCTACACATTTTCTATACCATCATGTAGCTTTCCCTGCACTAACTGAATTACTGCAAATTGTTTATAGTTCCTTTTACTTCTTGCCTTTAATACTTGCCTTAGTTTTATTGAGAAAAAGAAGATTTCTTGCCTGCGATTTTGCAGTTTTCTCAGTGATATATGGATTCTATCTTTCATATGTAGGATATTTTATTCTTCCAGGGATTGGTCCCAGGTTCACTTTATATAATTTTGCCAATCTAAATAAAGAACTTCCGGGATTATACCTTACAAACTTTTTAAGATATATGATAGATATTGGCGAATCCATTCCTAAACATGTTTTGAATCCTGCAAACTATGTTCAGAGAGATGTTTTCCCAAGCGGCCATACAATGATCACTTTGATTGTAATGTATCTGTCCGTCAAATTAAGAAGCCGCTCAAGATATTTTTTTGTACCGTGGGGACTGTTATTGATTTTTGCTACAGTCTATTTGAGATATCATTATTTTATTGACCTTGTAGGAGGTTTAATCTTTATGATATTTTCTATTTGGTCGGGGAAATATATTTTCAATTGGTGGAGAAAAAAAACGGGAGAAAAAGAATTCCAGTATGAAGAATCCTGAAAAACAATACAAACTTAAATGACGGACAATAAGAAAACACAAGTTAAAAAAATATTTGATTCGATTGCCAAAAGGTATGACTTACTAAATCATCTGCTTAGTTTCGGAACTGATGTTTACTGGCGCAAAAAGGCCTTAAAACTAACAAAGTTAAATAAAAACTCGATTATATTGGATGTAGCCTGTGGAACCGGAGATTTCGCAATAGAGGCTAAGAAACATGAAATTAAAGAAATATTTGGTGCGGATTTTTCCCTTAATATGTTAAAACTCTTCGCAGAAAAAGATAAGCGGATGAAGGGTAAAACAATCCAGATGGTTGCAGAAAGCCTACCGATAAAAACTGACTCTGTTTCCAACATTACAGTGGCTTTTGGCGCAAGAAATTTTTACGATATCCAAAAAGCTTTTGATAATTTTTTCTACTCCTTGAAAAAAGGTGGAAGGGCAACTATTTTGGAGTTTCGCATGCCCTCTAGCAAGTTCTTTAAATTCATTTACAAAACCTACTTTACTCGCGTTTTACCTACTCTTGGAGGGATAATTTCAGGAGATAAGGAAGCCTACAAATATTTGCCAAAATCTGTAGAAGAGTTTGATGAAAAGATTAATCTCGAGCAGCTTTTCAAAAATTCCGGATTTGCAAAGGTGGAAAATTACAATCTTACCTTAGGGATAGTTCAGGTAGTAATAGGAATAAAGTAGGTTAGCTAATGATCAGAACTTTGAAAATACTCCTTCATTAATTCATGCAGTTTATTAAAAGCCTTCGCTCTATGACTAATTTTATTCTTTTCTTCAAGACTTAGCTCAGCCATGGTGCAATCAAAACCTTCGGGAACAAAATATGGGTCATATCCAAATCCGTTTTTTCCCCTGGGCGTACTTATTATTTTACCTCTCGCTTCATCTTCGGCAGCTAAGTAGTTTGTTCCGTCATAAAAAACAGCACAGCAAACATATCTGGCAAAATGTGGTTCTTCAAAACTTTCTAATTCTTTAATCAGTTTTCTGTTGTTTTCATCATCAGTAGCATTTTCACCTGAATATCGGGCTGAGTAAACGCCAGGTCTGCCGCCGAGTTGCTCTAATTCAATTCCAGAATCATCAGAAATAGTTGCAATTTTAAATCTGTTAAAAACTTCAAGAGCCTTAATTTTTGAATTTTCTTCAAACGTATGACCTGTTTCGTCTATCTCCATATTTCCATCTAACTCAAGCAATGAAAGTATGTCGAGGTTCAAATCGCCGAAAATCTTTCCCACTTCTATTATTTTTCCACTGTTTTTTGAAGCTAATATTACTTTTTTTACCATCTTGTTACTGTCCAATCTGCAATTATGTAGTGCTAAAAATTCTAGATACCCAGATTGCTCAATGTTTGAATTACTATATCGAGTGATTCTGTAATTTCCGGATGTTTCGTTTCAAACTTAATTGCGTAATCCTTAAAATTTTGAATGATACTTTCTTTTTCATTAATTATTTTTTCGTGTGAATTTTCCAAAACGTTCTGAATATCAATCTCAAGATTCTCGAGTGCCTCTTTAGTTTCTGCATCCACATGTTTGATATTTTTTAGTTGATTATGAATTTTTTCAAACTCATTCCTCAATTTTTCTTGTTTCATATTTCTACCTTTAAGTAAATATATTAGTTTCTGATTAACGAGATTTTTGTCATACAAGTTACAAATATCTTCGATTTATGTTAATATGAGGGGGTATGACTTAGATCAATGGCATTATGATGGTAAATTTTTGTAATTTTATATGAACTAAGTTTTTGTAAATTAAACCCTTACGCATAAGATTTGTCTAAAAATGTAATAAAGGATTTTATGGGCCGAGCAGAAAACCTTAAATATTTTTCTATTCTGATTATCATCTCCATATTTCTTTTCTCCGCAGTTGCGGAGGCACAATATTTTGGACAGAATAAAGTCGTTTATAATAAATTCCATTTCAAAGAACTCCATACACAACATTTTGACATTTATTACTATCCTGAAGAAAAAGAAGGGGTAAAATATGCGGGAGAAATGGCTGAAAGATGGTATGCAAGGCACTCGATAATGTTCGATGATTCTTTAAGGGGAAAACAGCCTTTAATTCTTTATGCGAGTTTTCCTCAATTTGCTCAAACAAATGTAACCCAGGGTATGATAGGACAAGGAACCGGCGGTTTCACAGAACCTCTACTAAGAAGAATAGTTGTGCCTTTCGCTGGCCCTTTGAGCGAGACAAATCATGTAATCGGCCACGAATTAGTTCATGCATTTCAGTATAACTTAGGCGGAAATAACGGAATGCAAAATAAGGTGGAGAAACTCCCGCTATGGTTTATTGAAGGAATGGCAGAATATTTTTCTCTTGGTCCAGACGATCCCTTTACTGCAATGTGGATGCGGGATGCTGCTTTAACGAAATTACCAAACGTGAAAGACCTGGAAGACCCGCAATATTTTCCATATAGATATGGGCAGGCTTTGTTGGCTTATATCGGCGGGGAATGGGGCGACAAAAAAATAAATGATTTGTTGCGGTATAGCTTATTCACAGGAGACATTTACACTGCTTTGGATACAGTACTGCATATTTCTACAGATTCGCTATCCAAAGATTGGCACCAAGCAATTCATGCCCAATATGACACATTAAAGAAGCTAACGGTAGTTGATCCATCAATTTATGGCAAAGAATTGATCAAAGGTGAAGAAGGGGGAGGAGAACTTAATGTGTCTCCTGTTTTAAGTCCGGATGGAAATAACATTGCTTTCTTTTCCACAAGGAATTTATTTTCTGTAGATATTTTTCTTGCTGATGCAAAAACAGGAAAAATTAAGAAAACAATCTTGAAGACTGCTTTGAGCGCGCATCTACAGTCACTCGAATTCATAAATTCTGCTGGCGCATGGGATCCCACCGGAAAGTATTTCCTATTTATTACCACCAAGGATGGAAGGCCAACGTTATCTATTCTTGATGTTGATAACGATGAAATTACAAAAGAAGTTAAGATCGACAAATTATCAGAAATTACAAATGCTTCATGGTCACCGGATGGTAAATCGATTGTATTATCAGCTATAACAGGGGGATTATCTAACATGTATCTTTACAATTTGGACAGTGGGAAACTGGAGGCTTTAACTAATGATGCATATGCTGAAATGCAGCCTGAGTTTTCTCCCGATGGTGAAAAAATCGTTTTCTCTACTGATAGATTTACAACAAATCTTGCAGACCTGGATTTGGGAAATTATGAGTTAGCTGTTTATGACCTTTCCACAAAGAAAATTGAAAGATTAAAATGTTTTGACAATGCTAAGAATATCAATCCACAATGGTCAGCAGATGGGAAAAGTATCTTTTTCCTTTCTAATCAAAATGGAATTACTGATATCTATAAACTTAATCTAACGGACAATTCTATTTCTCAGCTAACAAATCTCTACACAGGTGTTAGTGGAATAGCTAACCTAAGTCCTGCACTTTCCGTGGCTGGTAAAAATAACGAAATGGTTTACAGTGTTTATGAACACGGCAAATATAGCATTTACTCTTATGATTTAAACCAACCACATAATGTAAACATTGTAAAACTAGAAAATCTTTCTGCCGGGGATCTTCCGCCTGTTTTTAGGGTTTCCAATACTTTGGTAAACAACATGCAGAATCCCAAAATCGGTTTCCCTGCGGACTCAACATTCAGATACAGCGACTACGATGCTTCGCTCTCGTTAGTTGGATTAATTCAGCCTGCTTTAGGAGGAGGCGTCGATAGGTTTGGATCTTACGTCAGCGGCGGTGTGTCTCTTTTATGGAGCGATATGTTAGGAGATCATAATCTCGCAACAGCCCTCCAAATCGAGTCTGCTGAATCTTTCAAGTTTAATAACATCTATGCATATGTTGGCTATTTAAATACTGCTAACAGATGGGCATGGGGAGGTATTGCGCAACAGGTACCTTACTTACTAAGCACATATGGTGAGGGCATTGGAACAGTAAATAATGAGCTTGCTGATATTCAGTACCAGGAAATAATACAAGAAATAGATAGGAATGTTCAAGCTATACTTCAATATCCGTTTAGCCAGGAAACCAGGATTGAACTTTCTGGGGGCTTTGAAAATATTAGTTATCGAGATCAGGTAATTGAACAGGCATATTCCTTAAACACCGGCAATTTGATTTTGAACTCAACTCAGGATCTGCCCGTGCCTAATGCTCTAAATTTGGGCGAACTGAGTGTAGCATACGTTTTTGATAACAGCATATTTGGTGCTACCGATCCCATCTTAGGCCAAAGATACCGATTCGAAGTAACACCCATTTTCGGAAGCCTTGACATGGTTAATGTTTTAGGGGATTACAGATTATATTTAATGCCCGTTAGACCTTTTACAATTGCAGCGAGACTCCTGCACTTCGGAAGATATGGAGGAGGCGCGGATGATAGCAGGCTTTATCCTTTGTATATTGGTGACCCAGGTTTAGTACGGGGTTATGATTATAATTCTATTAGTGCAAGTGAGATCGCTGCTGACAGCACTTTATACGATAGACTCTTGGGCAGCAAAATCTTGGTTGGCAATCTTGAACTTCGATTCCCTCTTTTTGGTGTCTTTGGACTTGGAAGCGGTTACTACGGATTCTTCCCAATTGAATTTGCAGCTTTTTACGATGCTGGAGTTACATGGCATAACGGCGTTAAACCGTTTAGTCAAGATAAACCGGTTAGCAGTGCAGGCGTAGGATTAAGAATTAATCTCCTGGGAATGGCCGTAGGAGAAATAGATTATGTCCATCCTTTCGACAGGCCACAGAAAAAATGGTTGTGGCAATTTAGCTTAACACAAGGTTTCTAACACAGCCTAGAAATCAACTATTTTAGTTTATTCAAATTTGGCTTGCCCGCGTCAATCCACGCCGTATAAATCAAAGAAGCAACATCCTCTTCTGACTTTGCTATCTGATATTTGGTAATATATTTAGTCCTAAACCACATTAATCTATAATATTCGGGACTTTCTCTGGATCCAGTCATTTTGTAAGCAAAATTATCTGCATCAAAAAGAACGTCGCAAACGGAATTAGCACCTGTAATATAATTGAAAATAAAACTCAAAGGATGTTTCACATATCTGACTTCACAGGAATCACCAAGATTTTGCAACGCATTTAGATTAGAATCTATCATCGTAACCTCATACCTAAAATGAACTCCGTGCTGTCCTGTAAATTGTCCATTGTAATTCATTACAGTATGCATAGGCTGGTGGCCATCAGCAACATAGTGCCCCAAATCAGATGCCAAGATCAATACTTTGTCTCTATTCTCCTCTTTGAAAGCATCCACAAGATTATTAAACGTTGTTAATGTGGCCCAGGGTAGAATTCCATTTTTAGTAACAGTACTGTCTCCGTATTTCGAAATTAATTTGTTTTTATCATGTATCATATGACCATTGAGAAATTCTTTGTAAAAATCTATATCGATATAATGTTTTGGGGGCTCAGATTTATCTGTTTTCTTTCTTATATCTGCATCAGCAGCGTGCTCTTCCAAATATCCTTCAAAAACTTTAAAAGCTTGCATTTGATAAGGTAATAATTCAACTGCTCTTTTATTAATTAGTTTATGAGCTTTAGCTCCCCATGGAAAGATAACCTGTAATGGAAAAAGAAGAACAATTAAAAACAGCACTTTATTTCTCATTTTTTACTCCTGTAAGCTGAACAATAATATTTCTTTCCCTTGCTCTGTTGTCAAAATCAACCAGAATTATCTGTTGCCAAGTCCCTAACAAGAGCCTGCCATTTGAGAAAGGAGCGGTAAAAGAGGCACCTTGTAAAGAGGCTCTTAAATGTGAGTACTCATTTCCATCATGCCAGGTTTGGTCATGATTATAAGAAATTTTGGAAGGTATTATCTTTTCGAAAAAATTAGGATAATCTTTCAACAATCCCGGTTCATACTCTATTGTCGTAATTCCGGCTGTAGAACCGCCAACAAAGACAAGAGCATTTCCCTCAACAAAATTTGCTGACTTTATTTTTCCCTGAACATTGTTTGTAATATCAATAATATCTGTTTTTCCCTTTGTTTTTAATTTGAATGAATGTGTCTCAACAGACAAATTAGCCATAGCAACATAGGAATTTTGTGAGTTGAAAATTTATTAAAGAGAGGAAGTAAAAACAAGCCGAGAGAACCTAGTGTGAAGAATCCACTGTAGTTGAAATTTTCAGTAGTGTGCTAATTTCATAATATGTCATCCCGGACTTGATTCGGGATCTGCTAGTTTAACTGTAGATTCTGAACTGAATTCAGAATGACAAGTTTATTTATATTTTCCAAATGAAATTAGCCAATTACTAAATTTTCAACAGAATAATTCTTTAAATGAAAATTTATTCGGTTTTCCCTTATAACTTATATCAGAAAAGTTTACTTATTGAACAATAATTCTATTAATTAACCTTAGACCTGCATTTCAACTAAATATTCATCCAACACATCTTTAGTTTGAGCAATCAGTTCTTTCATTTCAATTATATGCGTTTCTACATTTGCAAAATCGTTGTGCTTGGATGAAAGTTCGATCGCCAATGCTTTATCTCCGATTTTGTTTGCACCTATTGAATAGCTCGCTCCTTTTATAGCATGTGCTTCATCTTTTAGTTTTTCTATATCCTTGTTGCTGAAGTAATTTTGCAGGACAATACATCTCTTCGAAACATCTTCTACAAAAGTCAGAAGTATATCTCTCTGAAATTGTCGATCACCCATACTTATTTTTTCCAGATGCTCAAAATCGAATACTGCTCTTTTATCAGTTTCTTCCTTTTTCACTTCATTTTTAACAGATTTGATATTAAGCATTTTATCAATCGTAGAAATTAGACTCTCCGATATTATAGGTTTAGTTACATAATCATTCATCCCGGCTGAAAGACATTTTTCTTTATCACCCATTAAAGCGTGTGCAGTAATAGCAATAATCGGAATATTGTTTTTCCCGTCATCAAGTTTTCTAATTTCTCTCGTAGCCGTTAGTCCATCCATTTCGGGCATTTGTACATCCATTAATATTAAATCGTAAAACCTGTTTTTCACTTTTTCAACAGCCTGAACGCCACTGATTACAGACTCAACCTGGTAGCCAGCATCATTTAAAATCCTTATGGCTACTTTCTGATTTATAAGATTATCCTCAGCTAGTAAGATTTTAAATTTATTTCTTTCTTGTTTTAATTCTTTTTTGATCTCTTCCTTAGTGTTAAGATCATCTTCCTCTTCTTCAAGGTCATACGTTCTGTTGAATACGGCAGGTTTCACTTCTTCTTTTCCTTCTTGTTTTTCTAGTTTAAAGGTGAAATAAAACTTAGTGCCTTTACCCGCAGCGCTATCTACTCCTATTTCACCGTTCATCATGTTAACAAACTCTTTGCTTATTACCAAACCAAGTCCCGTCCCACCGGACTTTTTCGTGGCAGGGTTATCAATTTGAGAGAATGGTTTAAACAAGTCCCTAATTCTTTCGCTATCTATCCCGATACCTGTATCAGATACGAAGGAATATAAACTTAAAATATTTGCTTCCGTAGAATCTCTCCTAAGATAAATCTTAACCTCCCCATTTTCTGTAAACTTAACAGCGTTACTTAAAAGATTTACATAGATTTGCCTTATTCTTACAGGGTCACCAACAAGATTTAATGGAGTACCATCCTCTATTTCTTTCACAATCTTTAATTGTTTTTCCTTTGTTCTTACACTAACGGAAGATACAGCTTCATCTATTACTTCTGAAATGTTGAAGTCCTTCCTCGTCAACTCAAATTTTCCTGATTCTATCTTTGAAAGATCAAGAATATTATTTAAGATATCTAATAGTGACTCTGCTGATTTCCTTGCACTATTAATAAACTGATTCATTTCTCCTGGATCTTCATAGGCCTTTTTATCTATCAGTGTTAAATATCCGATAATGCCGTTTAGCGGCGTTCTTATTTCATGACTCATACTAGCTAAATACTGGCTCTTAAAAGAGTTCGATTCCAAAGCTTCCTTTGCCGATCTATCGGATTTTAACTTTTCTTCTCTAAGTTCTTTTTCTGCTCTTCTTCGTTTCTTCTCAGTAAGTACATGCTGAGTAATATCTTGCATACTGCCTTCATAATAAAATTGAGTTTTGTCTTCGTCGTCGTACACTATTCTATCATTTAATTTCACAATTATATCCGAGCCATCTTTTTTCTTGAGCGTCAGCCAGAAATTTTTGATAGACCCAACATCCTGCAGTTTTTTGGATATTATATCCCTCTCTTCCGGATACTTATAAATATCATTTCTTACGTCTGCCTTATAAAGCTCTTCTTCGTCATCATATCCAAGCAGTCTTACTAACGCAGGATTTGCCGTAATTATTTTCCCATCAGCAGTTGTCTGAAAAATTCCTTCGGTAGAGTTGTTAAAAATTGATCTGAATTTTTTCTCTGATCTATCAGTCTCATAACTCTTAATTGCTAATTTCAATCTTAATTTGAAATTAACTGCACAACCAACAACCGATAGAAAACTTAAGAATAAGACAAAAAGGAGGGATTCATACATGTTGGGCAAGAAATATATATGTTTATCGTTAAATATAATTGCCGCAGCAAAAACAAGATTATAGTATATTGCCACCATAATTTGATTGTTGATGTCCCAGCTTAAAAATAAAGCAGAAGTAAAGATCATCAGACCTACTATTTGAGAATTTACTATCAGAGTAGAAGGCATCAAATAAATCATATACGCAGAAGATAAAATTATCGACAAAAGCAAAACATGAACTAGTCTTACAGGGTTATTTTTTCCAAATTTCGTGTACATCAAAACTAAAACACTAAAGGAGACTAAAGTACAGCCAAGTCTTGTAAGGTAAATTTGAAAAGAGAACTGAGAGTAATAGCGTACTTCGAAAACCATGGCAAAGAGACCGCTAAGTGCAATAAGAAGGGCTATTACCTTTATAGGCGAGGTTAAGAATTCCTTAGACTGATTCTTTAAGTATTCGCTCTCTTTTTTGGAAAATGATATTTTACTAAAAAGGATATTTGTTATATTATCAACTGACATTTCGACACATATTTTTGGTACAATAAACTCAACAAAAGAGCAATTTCCATACCAAAAACGGTGTTTTAGCGATTGTAGGTTTTAGGTTCGTTTTCATAAGTTTTATTGTCAAATAACTAATTTACGATATGGAAAATTTCTTTTATTCAATTGACCTCGTAATTTTTTACTTTTTCAATCATACTATTTCTACACCATTCTTAACCCGCTTTTTCTCCATTATTACTAATGTTAACGATTGGTATATTACTTACGTTGTACTATTATTGATTTGTTACTTCAAGGGTGGTAAGAGAGGCAAAATTGCTGTCTTAGGTGTATTATTACTTATTCTTTTTTCTGACCAGATATCATATCATATTTTTAAACAAATCTTTCATCGAATCAGGCCATGCAATGCACTTAGCGACGTTATAACACCCCTAGGTTGTAACGGAACCTTTTCTTTTCCTTCAAATCATGCAGTTAATAACTTTGCTGCCGCTACATTTTTTTATATGCTGTTTCCAAAGTACAAGTGGCCGCTATTCATTACTGCAACACTAATTGCTCTTTCACGAGTGTACCTGGGATTACATTACCCTTCAGATATTTTGGGCGGTGCAATTATCGGCTCATCTTTTGGTTATGTATTTTATCTTGGAACAACAAAACTTGAAGACATAATTGTAAAGAAACCTCTGATTAGAAGCCACGAGAAGAAAATTTCGGTGCGATTTGCCACTGAAAAGGATATATCAAAAATCCTGGCTTTGCTTAAAGAACTAGCAGAGTATGAAAAACTATCTGATCAGGTAGTTGCCACCCAAACTACCATCCATGAGAATATGTTTGACAAAAAATATGCTGAAACTTTAATTGCGGAGTACAACGGCGCAACAGCAGGTTATGCAATTTTCTTCCATAATTATTCTTCCTTTCTTTCTAAGCCCGGACTTTACTTAGAAGACATTTATGTGAAAAAAGAGTTTCGTGGAAACGGAATCGGTAAACTCCTTTTTAGAGAGTTGGTTATGATTGCCCAAAAGAAGAATTGCGGCAGAATAGAATGGGCAGTTTTAGACTGGAATGAGCCATCAATAAATTTTTATAAACAGTTGGGTGCCGAGCCATTAAGCGATTGGAGGGTTTTTAGACTAAAATCTGATAAATTCGCTAATTTTCTGAAATGAATTTATTATGTTCCTCTTACGATAATCGTTTTTTTAAAAACAATTTTTCTTTTATATTAAAAAGTGAATTATTAAACTACTTACAAATAGTGAGAAATGGACAAAAAAAGACGAGTTGTAATAACTGGAATGGGAGCCATAACTCCTATTGGAAATACGGTATCAGAATTTTGGGATTCTGTCCTTAATTGCAAGAGCGGTTCCGCATTAATTACAAAATTCGACACTTCAAAACTCGATACAAAATTTGCTTGCGAAGTAAAGAACTTTGACCCTACAAATTATATGGACAAAAAAGCTGCAAGGAGAATGGACCTTTTTGCTCAGTATGCAATTGCTTCCGCAGTTCAGGCTGTCGACGACAGTGAAATAAATCCGTCACAGCTTGGTGAGGACGAAAAATCAAGGATAGGTGTAATTTTTGGTAGCGGAATCGGAGGGATTCAGACTTTCTACCAGCAAGCACTGATAAATAATAATGAAGGACCAAACAGAGTCTCTCCTTTTTTCATTCCCATGCTTATTCCAGACATTTCTGCCGGGCACATATCAATTCAATATGGATTTAGAGGCCCAAATTATTGCATAGTCTCTGCATGTGCAACTGCAAACAATAATTTGATTGATGCATACTTACTTATTAAAAATGGATTTTGTGATGCTGCTGTGACCGGGGGGAGCGAAGCAGCAATAAACGAAATAGGGATAGGCGGGTTTAATTCTTCTAGAGCATTATCAACAAGAAACGAAGAACCTGAGACAGCAAGCAGACCATTTGACAAAACCAGAGATGGTTTTGTAATGGGAGAAGGCGGTGGTGCTTTATTTATCGAGGAATTGGAGCATGCTATAAAACGCAACGCTAAAATATACGGTGAAATTGTCGGGTTGGGACTCTCTGCCGATGCTTACCATATAACAGCACCCCATCCGGAAGGAACAGGAGCGTTATTATCTATGGAAGGAGCAATAAAAGACTCTGGCATCAAACCAGAAGAACTGGATTATATCAATATGCATGGTACATCTACCCAGCTTGGTGACGTGGCCGAAACAAAAGCAATAAAGAAAATTTTTGGAGAACATGCATACAAGATGAATCTGTCTTCCACCAAGAGTATGACAGGACACTTATTGGGTGCTGCCGGAGCTGTTGAAGCCATTGCTACTGTTCTAGCAACAAAAAACGATATTGTGCCACCAACCATAAATTTCAGTCATCCCGATGAGGACTGCGACCTTAATTACACTTTTAATAAACCTCAGCAAAGAAAAATAAACTTTGCACTAAGCAATGCCTTTGGGTTTGGCGGCCATAACACTTCTGTAATATTCCGAAAATATCCTAATTAGGGATTCACAATTAATTTTTTCTTGTGGGGAAAATTTTTATCTCAATTTAAGATTGTATTGAGATTTAAATTATATTATTTTTAAAATATTCTTCTATAACACTTTTTATTCAGAGGGAAATAGAAGGTTAGGCTATAGTTTGGTGTCGTCATCACACCAGCAGCGGGCTCAACATTAGTTTGTTGTTGAGTTCCTTCTTTTAAATTATTACCGCCCCAAAATATTTTTTGCGATTGGCTTACTTCATGCTGAGGTGTCTTTATTTATCTACCATTTTAACGTTTTTACTAACGGTACAGGCTTTTTGTTTGCCTAATTATCAGGTAATAATTAAAAATGAAACTATGCTTAATAATAATACTTTTGGATTTGACGTCTATATAAAAAGCGACGAAAGTTACTTTGTTTTAACTTCATATCAATGTGTGTTAAAATTTGAATGTAATGATATTTACGGCGACATATTCAAGTTCAAGTATATAAATCAATCATCCGAACTAAAAAACGCTCCCAATGTTGCTTTAAGTTTGGACTATTTAGCAGCATCCACTGAATTAAAATTTGCCTCTACTGTCGGGGATGATACAGTCAAAACCATAGAAAAAAGGGTGGGAAGTTTTATTGTTACCCGAAACGGTGTTTTTGACTTCCATTCAATAAAGATAGGCTGGAACAATACCGGCGATGATCAAACTATACTGACTGATGCTAATTTTGAAGATATAGCCGATTCCTCAGCTTTTATCACTGATGCTTCAAGCAACCAAAATGTACAGCTTCTACAAAGTGAACCCACTGTTTTTTCTTTAAGCCAGAATTATCCTAACCCTTTTAATCCTACTACTACCATAAAATATCAAATTGTCCATAAAGATCATGTTTTACTTTGCATTTATAATATTCTGGGACAGCTTGTTGCAACACTTGTCAATGAGATTCAGGGCCCAGGGTTCAAACATGTAGTATTTGACGGCGCTTCTCTTGC
>JBJKPP010000241.1:0-5030 GCA_046706145.1 Ignavibacteriaceae bacterium
TTGGTTTACAACAACGGCTTAAAATTAATAAATCCTCTAATCTTAATATTAATTTTTCAGAAGGTAATTAGAGCACCTATGAAGATGTAGGGATTAGTTGGAATTTTTACAAGGGGGAAATATTAAAAAAAGGAAATTAAAAGGATTGGGAAAATTTGAGGAAAGTAGAATTTACCTATAAATGTGTATAGTAAAATAGATATTCAAATGGAGATTAATAATAAGTAAAAAGAAAACCTACCGTGCTTGGTCGATGTGAAACTGTCGCCCCACTTGTTGGTAATTTGTTGAACATAGATGGAAAACTGTGTTGTCATATTACGTTTGCTTTGTTAATGTGAGGGGTGAAAGTAGACCGCCTTCCTCTAGTAGATAGAAGATTGTGAGGTAGATCACATTAAACTGAGTGAAATTTAACCGACTTCTGATTTTCTAGCTGAATTGATTCAAGGACTTCTTTCTTTCGAAATCGAAGATTTTTCTGTCCGACTCTTTGATAAGGAATAATGCCCATTTTCATGTATTTGTATATAGTTGGCTTAGATAGACCCAGTATCAGTCCTAGCTGCTTAATATTTATTAAGTCATCTTCCCCAGAATTGCTTTTATCTTTATAATTATGGGTAGCAAAGGCTTCTGAGATGTTTTTTTTTATCAAAATCTCTAATTCTTCTACCGAAAGTGATTTTATTTGAATATTTTCCAATATCTTAAAGTTTTATTGTCAAAAAAATTTCAATCTACTCACTTGTATAATACACAATAATTTTAATTTTTTAGCAGCTATTTTAAAGAAATTTCAAGTCACTGAGAATTATGCACAAATTGACCAAAAAGTAGAAGTCGTGGTGTTAAATGCACCACAGTAAAGGAGGACTTGAGATAGTTTAGGAATATTTCAGAGGTGAAATTAAGTGATTGTTTAGAAAATTGAGAAGAGTAATTCTGGCAGATTACAAATAATGCCAAATGATTTATATTCGAGCTAAATTCAAAAGAACATTTTCATTAAATGCCAAAATGTACATAAGAAAATTGAAAATCAAGAAGTAAATTCTGGACAGGAGAAGTATATTATTTAAGAAATAAGCTAGACTAAAAATATTCGTTTGATTTATCCTCTTGTTCTAACTCCGTTGGTGTCACGTCAAATACTATTCTTCTATGTTTAACTATTGGATCACTTTTTAGAGGGCAAGTTACTTTGTACTTGTTGACCTCAATTCTGTCTAAATGAAATCTACATTGGTAGCAGCGTTGTATTCGATTACAATTTCGAATTCACACCATAGTTTAGTTGAGCAGTGGGAATATGTCCTATTACAACAATCTCGTTTGTTTAATATTATTAGGATTAACTATTCCTCAAATTATGGTGATAAATCTCTTATATCTGTGATCTATGTTTAAAATATTTTCAGTGATTATTCGTCTTTAAGAGAAAGATTAAGGCAGAGAGGTATTACGAATTCTAGCATCCTGTTTGCGACGTAGGGCATAATGCCCATATAGAAAAAGTGGCCAAGAACATATTGAAAATACATTTTAACTTTTATTAATAAGGAAAGGCGCTGGAGCTATGTTATATCAGTTAGCTTTATTCTTGCATATAACAGGGGCATTAGGATTATCTGCAGCATATGCAGTAGAATGGCAGGTTTTAACCATTATAGATAGAAATTCTGAGATTGGTAGACTAAAAGAATCTGTTTCAAACTACTTTAAGCTTAGCATTATAGGAGGTATCTCTATGGGGTTAATCCTTATCCCAGGAATTTACTTGATGACAGAATGGAAGGACGTCGGGTGGATAATTGCAGGATTTATCGGTTTGATTCTCATCGGAGCAATCGGAGGAATCCTCACCGGAAGAAAGATGAGAGCAGCAAAGAGTATTTTAAAGGTTGGTAACAATTCTGTAACAGATGTGAAAGCCAAGCTGGATAAAAAGGTTCTCCTTTTCTCATACAGATTAAGGGTATGTCTTTTCCTCGGGATAGTCTTTATAATGGTTTTCAAACCTGACACTCTGGATGCGTTTATCGCTTTAGGTGTAGCAGTAGTTTTAGGAATTATATTGGGAAAGATTAAGCCAACTTCAAAAGAAATGTCTAAAGTATTAGAATCTTAAAAGTTTTAATTCGAGTAGTAAGATATATAAAAAAAAGGGCAAAAAAATTGATTAGTCATGACGAATAAAGAATACAGTGGAATTTAGTCAAAATTAAAGATAATACCATCTATTTATACAAAAAATTAAATTGAGGTGAATTTATGTCAAGAGTTTTAGTAACTGGTGCATCAAGGGGATTAGGTCGGGCACTATCAGAAGAATTAACAAAAAGAAATTATGAAGTAATTGCAAGCGCAAGAAATATAGATGATTTAAAAGAATTAGACGTTTACAAGAAAATTCCACTAGATGTAACAAACGAGGAGCAAATTAAACGGGCATCTTTAGAATGCGGAGAAATAGATATCCTGATTAATAATGCTGCTTACACTGTTGCAGGACCTATTGAGGCTATTCCAATGGAAGAGATCAAAAAAGAATATGAGACCAATGTGATTGGCCCGATTAAATTGAGCTGTGTTTTTATTCCAGTTATGAGAAACAAAGGAAAAGGAACAATTGTAAACATTTCGTCTGTTGCCGACCGTTTTGCCCCGCCTTTTGGAGGTTCGTATGCATCTGCAAAAGCAGCACTGGCGATGATAAGTGAAGCTCTGTATTTTGAATTAAAGCATTTTGGAATAAGAGTAATTCTAATAGAAGCTGGATCCATAAAAACCGATATGCCTCTAAATCAAAAACAATTTTCCTCACCTGAATATGATCTCCTGAGTAAACAATTGAAAGTGCGTTTTGATAATTTTCTGAAAGAAGATAGGAGGAATTCTCCGGAAAAAATAGCAAAAATTATTTCAGATAAAATTGAAGATTCTAATACTTATTTAAGGGTACCAACAGGTGAAGATGCTGAATATTTTATTAAGATGCATTCCAGCATGAGTGATGAAGAGACGGGGAAGTCTTCCATGTTTCAGGGACTTAATTGGTAGAGTGAATCATATGAACTTTAGTATTACTTACAACAATAAATGCTTGTACAAAAGTATATTCATATCACAATTAAAACTCTACTTTGGTATCAGCACCTGGAAATAAGATTCATGGTAAGTTAAAATTTAGAGGTTTACCGGTCACATCCAATTTTTCCAAGTCTTATATTTACCTAAAGTGAGCGATTTATTTTATTGGATGTATTTTACCTTATAAATTCTCATTGTTAAAAAATTTCTCACTCAAATATTAATTAATTCTTGGAAAAGAATTATTCTTATTTTATTATCATACGATTTTTAACAGCGATTATTGACTAATAAACATACCAATCCAATCACCTTATTTTTTTTATTTCAAGTCAATTAAGCCATAGGCTTACAAATGCCTTATTTACGTCCAGAACAATAAATTTAATCATCAGATGATCATCGGTGCACTATGACAAAGGTTCCACAATTTATAAATGTTTAATCTTTCCTTAATTTCATTGGTAACTTTAAGGATTATCTCTCCGCCGTGGGAAACTATTTTTACCGCAAAATCAATTAGCTGTCTGCGAAATGTATTCGGATAACTTTCAGTGGATAATACTTCGTAGCTAACATCTCTTTTATATGATTCAAATAAAAAGTGCGATATAGCCAATAAATAATAATACGCTCTGTTCATATCCATTTGCTTAAAAGGGAGTTGTTCCTTTGTAGCCAGTTCTTTTATTGAGCGATGTATTAGTTCGTCTTTGCCCCTATGGTGGGCAAGGTAAATTATTGACTCCGATGTTAGTATATCTTCTTTCCCGGCTTTCTTTAGGCTCTCTGTGAATTCGGTATCTTGACCTATGTTTGTATAGAGTATTGTATCCGGTCTTGTAAATTCCAATAGCATCTGTCCGTTTTCTTCCGTTTCTAATGTCGTAAATATTGTTCGTCTGAATTTATTCCAACTTTTTAATTTGTTGCCAAATTCTATGTAGTTCCATATACCGTTGCCATTGTAGTTCTTATATTGCTCTGAGGATATCTTTTCTATATAATTCTTTATGTCATCATACATCTTTCCCGTTATTATATATCCTATCTTTAATTCTTTTTCAAAATATTTGAAGGCTTTTTCATCTAAAAATCCGCTGTCGCATACTACTATTATTGGAACTTCGGAATTATATCTACCCCTTATTAAACTCGTTATATCTCTTACGGTGTCTGTGAAATCTGTCCCGTGATTTGAATGGCTGCTGCCGGAACGAAATAATATATCAACTAAATATGAATTCCAACTGATATGACGCGGCTGATTGCCTTTCTTCTTTTTATACGTTGGCTCTACTCCTTCTCGCTTTTGGGCGTCGTTGTTATCCATTACCATTGTGTCTACACCCAATATTATTATCTCCGGCTTTTCTATCCGAAGACGCCATATAAATAGTTTGTGTAAAATTTCCCGGTATATATTATTCCCAATGTTCATATGCATAAGCTTTCTGAAAAATCTTTTTATTTGGTGTGATGAACCCATCTCATCTTACGCATTCTCTAACAGTGCACTGTAACCTTTGTCCTGCTTTTTGTCATTAAAACTTTCTATGCTCATATATGTGCCGTCAATAAAATATGCAAGCATCTGTTTTATGAATTGATATAACGTTAATCCTTTTCTCGATTTACGTATACGTCCTAATATTTTCTCTGTCAGAGGATAAAATCCTATTTGTTCAACATAGCGTAAGTAAAATGCTAAGCCCCCTCGCCCGGAAATTTTATCGTTTGTTATTTCAATTTTTTTGATTTGGAGTTGATCTTTATGTCCGTTTTTTTGCATCTTTGTTTTACCTTTTGGGTTGTTTGTGTTTGTTTTTTTGTTATTACAAATGTACTGATTTTTCAGTACTTTAAACAGCCCAAGAGGTTTTTTATTTCTTTTAATCGCTCAATTTAGGATTCTATAACCTTAATATATAATTTCT
>JBJKPP010000242.1:0-3263 GCA_046706145.1 Ignavibacteriaceae bacterium
CCGAAATGTCATTTGATCTCATTAAATGCTCACCAACTAAAATTGCATTTGTATTTGTTTCTCTCAGGAAGTCAATATCTTTTTTCTCACTAATACCACTTTCTGAAACTAAAATTATTTCTTTAGACAGTTTCTGAGAAATCTTTTTTGTTGTTTCAAGAGTAACTTCAAAATCTTCTAAATTTCTATTATTTACCCCTATTATTTTATTTAAGTTAAAGTCTATTTTTTCGATTTCACTTTCCGAATGAAATTCCAGTAGGACTTCCAATCCTAATTCTGCTGCGACACTTGTAAGTTCATTAATTTGATTTTTAGATAGTGCCTCGCAGATTAACAAAATTAAATCAGCCCCATTTGCCTTAGCTTCAAAAACTTGAAATTCATCTATGATGAAATCTTTTCGCAGCAGTGGTATTTCTTTTATTTTTGCTATGTCTGAAAGAAAAGAAATATTTCCCGAAAAAAACTTTTCATCAGTTAGAATAGAAATAGCATCTACGTTGTTTTTAATATAGGTTTCTGCAATCTTTAGGTGATTGAAATCTTCTCTGATTATTCCTTTGGATGGACTCGCTTTTTTTATTTCAGCAATAATTGAAAATGAAGAGTTATTTGCTTTTACTTTATCTGAAAAGCTTAAAGATTTTTTATGGAAGTATTCCATGTCCGTGAAAGAACTTAAGGAATATTTCTTCTTTAGGTTTTTTACTTCTTCTGTTTTTACTTCAAGTATTTTATTTAGAAAATTCACCTGCTAATTCCATTATTTTAATCTGCCATAAAATGGTTTAAACCAAAAAACCCTTCCCAGTGTTCTGAGAAGGGTTTGTTAAACTCTTTTTATTTTATCTCATTTCACCGGGACGTATTATTTTTAGTGCTAAACCAATACCAAAAGTAAAGGTTAAAAAAGAAGTTAAAATAATATGTCCCGCTAAATCGTTTCATAATCTGTATTGCAATATATGTAAGTCTTAATTTGTTTGTCAAGTTAAAAAGTATATTTATTATTTCGATAATGTCTTAATTTCACTGTTTGTCATTCCGAACTTTGCCATGGGCATCCCCTTGGGAGATTCGGAATCTATTCTTAAAATAGTAGATTCTGAATTGAATTCCATTAGACTATGTACATTATTATTTTAAGAGAAAGAACTGAATAAGTCTAAAATCAAGTTAAAACATATAATTTAGATTCTGAATAAGACCCAGTTCTTTCAGATGGTAAAAGCTAGATAGTATTCTCATATATATTTTAAGATTAATAATGGAACAAGCTTATCCATCTAGATTTATTAAACAAAATTAGGTGTAGTTATGAATAAAATATCTAATTTCGTTGGTATAGACATCTCCGCATATAATTTTTCTACTGTAGGGATAAACAACCAAAGAGTTGATATTTTCTCAGTAGATAAATTGAATAATGACATTGATGGTTTTAATGAATTTATTAAGATTTTACGACGAAATAACATCCAGCAAGATAACACTATTATTGCTCTGGAAGCCACCGGCAGTTATGGAGAATCTATCAGTTATTTTCTTAGCTCTAAGGGCTATCAACTCTGCCTGGTAGACCCACGTAAAGTAAAAGAATCAATAAATGACTCTCCCAGAAAAAATGACCTCCTTGATGCTCGCAGGATATCTGAGTACACCTTTAGATATACCGATAAACTTAATCTATGGGAACCAAAAGACATTATTATTGAACAACTTAAGGTTCTACTCTCCACAAGAGAGAACTTTGTAAAACAACTAAATGATAACCAAAATGCACTTGGTTCTATCAGCAGAAAATATTACAGAACCCCATCGGCCAACAAGGCATATAGTAATATCATAGAGCAACTAAGGGAGAATATTAAAGCACTTGACCATGAAATTAAGAAACTAATAGACAAGGATGATGGTTTTAAGAAAACAGTATCATTATTGCTCTCTATTCCGGGTGTAGGAGTCCTACTTGCTGCTAATCTGGCCATATTAACAAATGGTTTTACCAACCATTTGAATTACAAAGAGGTGGCTTCATATATAGGAATTTGTCCTTATGAGAAAATCAGTGGTAAAACCGTATATAAGAGAGCACGCTCTAAGCGTTATGGACCAGCAAGGTTAAGAAAACTGCTTTACCTGGCTTCATTATCTGTAAGAACACATAATCTGACTTTTAAGAAATATTACTTAAAAAAAACAGAAGAAGGAAAACCTCCTCATTTAGTATTAAATAATATTGCTAATAAATTACTAAAAATAATTTTTGCTGTAATTAAGTCCGAAACTGTATTTATAAAAAATTATAAATCAGTAAATCCAGTTTTATTAAAAACTGCTTGACTTTGTCATAGTATTCAGAATGACATGTTTGGATTACTACCCCATTTCTGAAATTAAGACTCTTCTTTCTTTTCAGAAAGAAGTGCTAAATTCCTTCAACTCATTTAACTTTGCCAATGCAGCACCACTTAAAATCGATTCTTCAGCGGCTTTCTTACATTCGTTCAAATCGTCCGAAAATTGAGCACAATAAAGTGCCAAAGCCGTATTCGCACTTATTGTATGAAAAGCCCCATTCTTATTCTTATTTTCTAATACATCAAGGATTATCTCTGCGTTCACTTTTGGCGAATCGCCTTTTATGTCATCATCATTTAGTTTTGGATAATCAAATGTTTCATTTGTAATACTATATGATTTGATTTCTTCTCCATTATTGTATTCATGA
Organism: Ignavibacteriaceae bacterium; assembly: GCA_046706145.1. GTDB lineage: Bacteria > Bacteroidota > Ignavibacteria > Ignavibacteriales > Ignavibacteriaceae > JBJKPP01. Next base: position 2,735 of record JBJKPP010000242.1, read on the forward strand.
ATTTCCGTCACATCTCCAAGATATATTTCATCATATTTATCGTTGGAGCAGAGGAAGCAAACACGTTCGAGTTCCAAATATTTTGCCGCTTCTGCCATGGTTCTGGCAGCTTTTAAGTTAAATGTTCCAATGATTTGTTTTTTTACTCCTGCCGGATTTGTCAAAGGTCCCAGCATGTTGAAAACAGTTTTTATACCAAGTTCTTTTCTCACAGGAGCAGCATATTTCATCGCCGGATGATATAACGGAGCAAATAGAAATGCTATCCCCAATTTATTTAATGCTTCTTCGGATTGTTCTTTTGTAAGATTTATATTTACTCCAAGCTCCTGCAGAACATCGGCACTGCCGGACTTGCTTGAAATTGAACGATTACCGTGCTTAGCAACTTTTACTCCTGCGCCGGAAGCAGCAAAAGCAGTGGCAGTCGAAATATTGAAACTTCCAGAATTATCTCCTCCGGTTCCGCAGACGTCTATTGCGTTGTCGTCTTCACATTTTATTTTTATACTTTTTTCTCTCATTGCTT
>JBJKPP010000243.1:0-4390 GCA_046706145.1 Ignavibacteriaceae bacterium
GGTTTATGGTTGATATTAAATTCAAAAATAAGTTTAAGAAACCAGTTACACTTCAGGATATTAAGGAAAACCCGAAGTTAAAAAAGATGCGGCTTGTTCAAAGAGGAAATAGGCTTTCAGTTATGCCAGTAGAAAAAGCTGAGTTTGAGGAGATAGTAAAAATGGGAAGCAAATAAGTCAAAAGTTAAAATTAAAAAGTCAAAGGTCAAAAATTTCTTTCTATTTCAAACGGGAAAATGACAATACTTTCCACATATTCCATCTTCTATCTACTATCTTCTAAATTAATCATCGAAACCTGGTCTTTTAAACTCCATGCAGTTAGGAAATAATTCATCTGAATAATTTAATATTTTTCCGAGCAGTATTAAGGATTCTTCAATGTCGTTGGAAAATTCCGGCAGAGTATCATGTAGATTTTCCAGTGCTGAAATTGACCTTTTAACTGAAATTATTCCGACCTTGGCGCTTCCATTCATATCATCCTCGTGAATCTCTCTGATCTCTTCATCATCCTCCCTAGACACTTCATCCAGACCGTGCAATGCTCTTTTCATTTTCGCGCCGATAAGAGTGTGGTACCACATAAGAATCTCAAAATCATTAAAAGCTTTTTTGACAATAGAACTTTTATGATTTTCCTTTGATTCACTCAAAAAGCGGAATTTTGCATCTATGGATTCAATTAAGGAATGAGATTTTAGAAAATATTTATCTATCAAATCATTCACAGGGTGCTCCGGCTCCTTTTCTTCATCCTCATGTTTAATAAAGTCCTCATCTTCATCACCAATAGAATCAAAGAAATCCTCGTCCATGTAATTTTCATAGTTTTCTTCATCATCTTCGTTTTTCAAGTTGTCAAGTTCCTTATCAAAAACTTCTTCTATGTTAGACATGTCTCCATTATTCAAAATTTCATGTGTTTTTATTTTTGACTCCTGCGTAAACAAAAAGCAGTTTGCCGTAAACTTGCATTTCTCGCACCAGCGGTCGCAATAATTAAAAATTCCTTCAATATATTCTTTGTTTTCTTGGCTCATATTGCATTATCATTATTGTTTTACTAATCGTCCAATAAAGGTGAATTATCATCTTCATCGGCCCTGTCATTAGCTCTATTCAAAATGCCGCGAGGTAAAGACTTACTCGCCTTTGCACCAAGCTCCTTTATCTTTTCGACGCGACCAATCAGATTTCCTCTTCCACTAGATAATTTATTCATAGCATCTTCATAACTACTTTTTGAGTCGTCTATCCTTCTGCCTATATTAATTAGATCATCAACAAAATTCACAAATTTATCGTAAAGAGCTCCACTCTGGCGAGCAATATCAAGAGCATTCTTATTCTGATTCTCCTGGCGCCAAATGCTTGCAATTGTTCTTAAGGTAGCTAGCAAGGTTGAAGGGCTAACAATTACAATATTCATTTCAAAAGCATCGTTGAATAATGAAGGATCATTTTGCACCGCCAGGGCAAAAGCAGGCTCAACCGGCATAAACATAAGAACAAAATCCAAACTTTCGAGCTGGTAAAGATTCTGATAGTTCTTTGAACTTAAATTCTTGATGTGCGATCTTATCGAATTAATATGTTCACGAAGAGCAAGCTGTCTCTCGTGCTCATCTTCTACAGAAACAAATTTTTCGTAGCCAACGAGGGAAACTTTCGAATCAATGACTATACTTTTATTCTCAGGTAAATTTATTATAACATCAGGTTGAAATCTTCTTCCCGATTCTGCAGTAATACTTTCTTGAACGGAATATTCTCTTCCCTTTACCAAACCGGATTTTTCAAGGATGCTTTCAAGAATAAATTCTCCCCAGTTACCTTGTGTTTTTGTTTGTCCTTTCAACGCATTAGTAAGATTTTTCGCTTCTTGGGTTACTTGCTGATTCAATTCCTTAAGCATGGTTAATTGTTCTTTTAAAGATGCATGACCTTTTATATTTTCCCTACTGTTCTCTTCTACTCTCTTCTCGAATTCTGCAATTTTGTCCTTTAATGGATTTAATATTTCATTGAGCCTTTCTTTATTTTGTTCAGTAAACTTAGTTCCCTTTTCTTCAAATATTCTGTTTGCAAGATTCTCAAATTCTTTTGTAAATTTCTGCTGAAGCTCTTCCATTTCATTTTTTTGTTCCGTTAGTTTTCCTAGGAGGTTTTTGTTATCAGACTGGAGTGAAGAATTACTTGAGGTAAGCTTTTCTGATTTTGACCTCTCTGAGTTTAGCTCTGCAGAAGTTTTGTTTAACAATTCTTCTATGTTTTGATTTCTTTCTACAAGCCTCTCCTTTTCTATTTTAAGAACACCAATTTGATCTTCTAATTCTTTTGCTTCATCATGCGAAATGCCAGCATCTGATTTAAATTTATAAGATGCAATAAACCATGTGCTCAAGGCGCCAATTATTATTCCAACAAGTAAAAAAATAATTTCCATACTATTTATTCCTCCGAAAATTCCTGTAATTTTCTTAGAAAGTATTTCGCGCTTTTATTATTGGGATGATCTGCTGCGCTATTAAGAGAAAAACCATTAAAAAGAAATATTTTCATAATCTTGGGCTTAGATTTGCCTAATCCTCTACCCGTTTCTCTCATAAAAACATTTTGTAATTCTTCTAATGGTAGATTAGTCGTCTTTTCCGGTTCTTCAAACTGAAATCGTTTCTTCAACATATTTTGAAGCGTTTCCATATCACTCAACAACCAAGATTCAATTGCCTTAACAGCAACAATATCCACTTTCGAACTGCTATACTGATATAATTTTTGTTTGTGCAAACTAATACATGCTTCAAGTTCTAAATCTGACAGAACAAATACCCTTTCCGCACCCCTATCTTCAAATATTTTGAAATAACTTTCTATTCTTTCTTTTCTTTTCAACAAATTACCTCTACCTTCGGCATTAAACTCTCCTACGCTCTCAATATCGTATTCATTAAGTATTCCTTTAAACATTTCTGACATAAGTAGTACAGTCTCTGAATCACCTTCCCCAATAAATCCAAATAACTTCACCAGGGGATTCCTCCACCAAGGACATTAGATAACCAAGCTTCGTCCATTTTTAGACCGTGAAGATTCAAGTCCTGAAATTGTTTAACTGAGGTAAGTCCATTATTCTTATATACCAATATTCCTTCCTGAGCAGTAATCTCGGAAACCAATGTCTGTGAATGGGTAACAATCCATATTTGATGTTTTCGATCTTCACACAATTCTCGGCACATCGCTACAAATTCTTTTATTACTTTAGGGTTCAGCCCATTTTCAGGTTCTTCTACTAAAAGAAATTGAGATGAATCTGATTGGTATAGCGCTGTTAACAACGATATAGAATTCCGCGTTCCGTCTGAAATTAGATTCCCGGTGAACGGTATAGACGAATTCCGTTCCCATATAATAAGATCATCTTCTCCAGTTAATTTATCCTGTCTAATTTCCAAATCTTCAAATTCAGGAATAATAAATTTTAACCACTCTCTTATCTCGTCTTTTACTAAAGGATCCTTAATCACGCGCCCAAGTACTCTCGCTAAATTAGTTCCATCGGCCATTAGTTTTATGTCGTCCCTAAATATTTCCTTAACAATTTGATTATTTCTTAAAAACAATCTAGTAAAATTATCCATTAAGGTTGATTTGAGTTCCCCATCTGAACTGGTGGTTTGATTTTGGGTTGCTTCCTCTTTAAGTTTTAAATTCAGGACACCGTTAGTTGTTTCAATTCTCACAGTAATTTCTTTATTGTGATCATCATAGTTTTGCACATTATAAACTTTATCAAATTTCCCAAAAAAACTAAGTGGGTCTTTTGGACTTCTTAAAGAAAAACTTGCTAATTCTAATGCTTCAAATAGATTCGATTTTCCGGCTGCATTCGTTCCAAAAAATACTGTAAATGGTTCAGGATTAATAATCGATAAATCAACTAATGATTTGAAATTATTTATATATATTTTATTTATTAGCATATTGACACGTTGTTTCACTATTTCGCTAAAATAACCAATTAATAAACAATTTATTCTGATTTACCCAATCTTCATCAAGTATCAACTCAATTTTACTTTTTTTTCAACAGCATTCAAGATAGAATCATTTTTAACCAAACTCAAAACTTTTTTAATATCATCATACAAAATTCTATCATTTACCAAAGGCTCAACAATTTTTCTAATTTCTTTGTATGCAATGGAAGTTCCTATTCCACATTTCAAAGGCTTTAGGAATTCCACAGCTTGAGCAGCAGTCAAAAGTTCAATAGCAAGAACATTTTCAAGGTTCTGCATAATCTTAAAGCATTTTTGTGCAGCAATTGAGCCCATTGAATTATGATCCTCTTGGTTTGCTGAAGTCGGAATCGAATCTACAC
>JBJKPP010000244.1:0-24998 GCA_046706145.1 Ignavibacteriaceae bacterium
TATTTCTTTTCGCTTCAGAATCTGCTTGTAAGCCTCATCACCGAGCGCTTGACTGAAGAGCCTGTTTTCGTCATGAGCTTCTTATAAGCTAATGCAAAGAGAAACATTCCCATAAATGATATGACTCCGAAAATTGCTATGCCAAAGTGCTTATCATGTATGCCTTGTTGAATTGTCTGAATTAAAAAATACATGGGAGCAAGGAGAATAATAAGAATAAGTTTCATTGCATTAGCCCTCTTAAAAAACTTTGAAACAATTTTATACATATTCTGATCATTGTTTATGTCGTGTTATTTATGGCTGAGAATTTTTTTTGAAATAATACTCATGAAAAAATTTTCCAAATAATAATACTTTTAATTAATCAACTTACTTTGACATCACTTTCTACAAAATAAAATCTTTGAATAAAGGGAACAGTGACAACAGTCAAGCACTGTGATTAATAAACAATTTCTTTTATAATATTGGTTGATTTAAATTCTTTAATATGTAAAACAGTTAGTATCATAGCTGCTAAACCGATGTAAGAGGTGATAACAATCAAATAATTTGAGAATTGTGCTCGAATTCATTTTAAAAGTAGTTGTCGAATTTTAACTTTATTGTTACCAAATACAATAGCCCAACGCACTATTGAACGAAGCAATAAATTCCGGTGATCGATAGGTCACCGGTTTTTTTATTGCTTTCATATGACAGTTTATCTGCCACGTTTATAAATAAATTTAGAGGTTTGAAAAGATCTATAATTCAAAGAAACGTTTACATGGATACACACACATATTTTTAGGATGAACCTTTGAGAATTACACGAAAGTTTTTGGACTTAAAGTGGATATTTACGGCAACTGGGTTCTCGAAGCTTTGTGAAAAATTGGGTGGTTTTTAAGCACCATAATCAACCTAAGTAATTCGAATTTGGTCTCTTACTATGTAAATGTTCGAAGTAATTTTTTATTGATGAATACAAATCATTTAAATCAATTGGTTTTATAAAGACATTTAGAGGATGGAGGAAATAAGTGTCCATAAGTGGGACGTACTCGGAATGCCCTGTGATGAATATATAAGGTATTTTTATTAATTCGCTAATCCTTGATATAGCTTCAATTCCATCTAGATCGCCTTCTAAGGTAATATCTGATATTATAAGGGATGGAAAATAATGTGTAGCTGCGTTTATTAACTCTCTTCCGGATGTAATAGGAAAATATAATTCGTAACCTCTTTTTTCAAGAAAACCCTTTATGTTTAAAGCCGTGACCATCTCATCTTCACATAACAATATTCTTCTCTTCTCTTTCATAACTACCTCATCTTTTCGTTTTTCAATTTAAAAAGTAGGATAGCTATTTCAAAGGGAAAATTGATTCGCATTTTCGTGTTGTGAGGCGAGTCAATTTTTAATTAATTCAAGAATAGATTTCAATATTCTCTTGACACATGTATTGACTTATTCGGCAATTTTGTACTAATCAGTTTGTGTGCTTTGAAATAAGATTATGTTTCTATCGAATTATAATAAAAAACTAATTAGGCCTAATGGTGTGATATAGTTAATATCCAGAGGATAGGTATTTGAATTATATTAACATCTGACTTCATGTCCTTAATTAGCTTTCCGTTGTATAAAATGTATAGTAAGGAGCAACAGTTGTGAAATGATGGGAATTTTGTGAAGTGTCCTGGCTCCATTCATATTCGTTAAAATAGATGACTTACCTAATGAGGCATAATTAATATAAACCTAATTTTAGCATGCAATTCAACCTAAAAAGAAAAGTAAACACTAGAACAATCGTTGCAATTCCGGTTGTGCTGGTCATTTACTATCTGGCAGGAAGGTTTGGGCTAAATTTAGCTATTATTAATCCAAGCGCATCTGCTATTTGGCCTCCAACAGGAATTTCTATAGCTGCGTTTTGTATTTTTGGTCTTACAATTTGGCCGGCGATTTTTATAGGAGCTTTTCTTGTCAATTTAACCACGACAGGAATAATCTCAACTTCAATAGTTATTGCAATTGGAAATACTTTAGAAGGAGCATTAGCAGCATACCTTTTAAAGAAGTTTGTAACCACTAATGACTTTTTCAGCCAACCTAATCATGTCTTCCTTTATACAATAATTGCAGGCATGATTTGCACAATGGTAAGTACTTCTTTTGGGGCTACCTCGCTTGCCATTTACGGCTCTGTCAAATGGACTAACTATTTCTCGGTTTGGCTTACCTGGTGGCTGGGAGACGCGGGGGGAGCATTAATAGTTGCTCCCGTAATATTACTATGGTACTCAAATTATAAAATAGATTTAGGGTTTGATCGAGTTTTAGAAGCATTAGCAATATTAATGTTACTGATTTTAATCAGCATTTTTGTTTTTGAAGAAAATTCCGTTCCCATTAAAGGATTTTCCTTTTTGGTTTTTTTAACTCTTCCCATTCTTGTTTGGACTTCAATTCGATTCTCCCCAAAAGAATCTGCTACAGCAATTCTGGTAATTTCATCATTTGCAGTTTGGGGAACCTTTAATGGATATGGTTTTTTGGCACATAAAAATTTAAACAATTCACTTGTAAATCTTCAGATATTTTTGGGAATAGTATTCATCACTATTATGCCCCTTGCAGCGGTAATAAAACAGAGGAAAACTCTAAGAAAAGAGCTTCAAACCAGTGAAGCAAAATATCGTAATTTAGTAGAAACTGCTTCTGATGCAATTATATCTATTGATGACAAACACACTATTCTTTTTTGCAATTCAACTGCACGGGAAATGTTTGGCTATTCAGAATCAGAACTAATTGGAAAAGAAATCGGCGTTTTAATGCCTGTATATTCGAGAGACAATTATAAAAAAAGAATGGAAAACTATATTTCCCTAGGAATTAAGAACCCATCATGGAATTTTATAGAACTAGCTGGCCTACATAAATCAGGCAGAGAAATTAAGATTGAAATATCATTAAATGAATTTAAGGAAGGTACGCAAACACAGTTTATTGTAGTAATAAGAAATGTTACCACAAGGAAAAAGCTTGAAGAAGAAACAGCTTTTCTTGCTTCAATAATTGATTCATCCAATGATGCAATAATCGGCAAATCCAAAGATTTTAATATAATTAGCTGGAATCATAGTGCCGAAAAAATGTATGGTTACTCTGCGGATGAAGTTATTGGCAAGCATATTTCGATTATTATCCCTGAAGAAAGGTTAAATGAACTAAATACTCAATTCAAAAATTTATTAAAGGGGATTAAGCTCAATCAGTATGAAACTGAAAGAAGGTGCAAAAACGGGAGCAAGGTTAATGTTTCACTCACGCTTTCTCCTATTATGGATTCTAAGGGAAATATCATCGGTGCATCCGCAATTGAGAGAGATATTAGAGATAGAATTGCTTATGAAAAAAAATTAAAAGATTCTTTAGAAGAAAAAGAGTTTCTAATAAAAGAGATCCATCATAGGGTAAAGAATAATTTACAAGTTATTTCAAGTCTCCTTAACCTTCAATCCGAGCATATTATGGACCAAAAGTCTAAGGAAGCTTTCGAAGATAGCCGGAGAAGAATTAAAACAATGTCGCTAATTCATGAAAGATTATATCAGTCTAATAGTTTTATGGGATTAAATCTTTCAAATTTCATAAATGATTTAATTGCGCAAATTATAGAGGCCTACGGATTTAAGAAGCCCCATTTTGAACTTAAAGTTAACATTGAAGAAAACGATATAAATATCGACCGGTTAATTCTTATAGGTTTAATCTTAAACGAATTAGTGACTAATTCAATTAAGCACGCCTTCCTGAACAGCAACGGGGAGATCGATATAAATTTTATCAAGGATACAACAAAGTATATACTTTCTGTGCGGGACAACGGAGATGGATTTCCACCGGGTTATGATATCGCGAGTTCAACCTCTCTTGGTTTAACTTTGGTTAATGCATTTGTAAGTCAGTTAAAAGGCGATATGCAATTGTCAAACAGCCAAGGAACTCAATTTAGAATCATCTTCCCGGTAAATGATTACTGATTCATTATTCAAGATACTAAATTGTAGCTTAGTAAAACTTTCATTTTGTCGGGTTAGGAAACAATCTATTTAAATTATAAAGTTTATCGGAACGAATTGGAAAGGGATGATTGAAATTCATCCCTTTCTTAATTTTTAAAGTTGTAAGTTTTTTTTAGTTCTACAATCCAAACAGCAATCCTACCGTTACTATGAAATAATCACTGTTTATATCTTTACTGCCGGGTACCTTGGTAAAATTGTAATTTAAAAATACATATCTAAAGTCAGCTGTAAGAATAGCACCAGGCGAATTATAATTTTGTGTCAGTGGGATTTCTGTTCCGGCACCAAAATGCCAGCCGAATTTCTGCTTCTGGCTGTCATTTAATCCCATAGCATGATATATAGATGAGTAATCAATAGCAGTATTATACCAGCCCACACCTATATCTCCGTATATCGTGTTTACAGGATATATTAACCCACTTATCATCACTGGCCAGGAAGTTACTTTTATATTCCCGTCCGAATAGTTTTCTTGTTTGTAATTTATTGATCCTTCGAAAGCTAATGAAGGAGTAAATTTTATCCTTATGGCTCCACCAGGCATTAATTCTCCGTTATCCGCGTCGGAAGCTTTCTGCCATCCCAATTGAGGTCCAATATAGGTTTTGGCTTCTTGGGTATAAGCCATTATGGAAGCAAAAAATATAATCGTTGTTACTAATATCATTTTCTTACACATCGTAATACTCCTTATTGTTATAAATATTCCTACAAAGACTAATAATTTTCCTGACTTAAATTTGTGACGACAAGGTTACAAAACTCATTTGTGTGAATCTTGATACATTCCAATCGAGAACGACATACTAAAGATATAAATTCACGAATTTTTATAATGCTAAAAGAAGTTTTTTCGAGGGAGACTTTTTTAGTTACTCTGAAATGAGAGGGAATAAAGAAGAAGATGGAGTGTCCCTCCCATTGTTTTCTTTAATAAATAAATCAACTAAGCCGCAATCGTATTTGACGTTTTGATTTGTGATGAATACCATTATGATTTTGTAAAGAACAAAGTGATATGTGTCAATTGATTTGGAATTTGTGCTTGATTTCATTTTATATATAAGGCAGAAATCGCAATTTGGAAGCGGCACAAACTATAGCCTAACACACTCTTAGGCGGAGTGACAAATCCGGTGATCGCCAGGTCACCGGTTTTTTTATTTCTCTGATGGAACAGTTTCCCTAATTACATTTATTAATACTATTAAAAATCCTAAAAGACCTACGATAAGTAAAAGCATATCCTGCTGAAAGCCCAGTTTTATTGTTAAGCTAAAATGTAGAATGGACCATATTAGCGGCATAACTAGTATGTGTAATCCTACGCCCTGCGTTGTAAGGAGTAATATTCCAAACGTAAATAAAGTGACTAAAGATGGCATGCCGAATGTGATGTTTACCGGGTAAATATATCCCATTAAATTTTCCAGGATCGGATGCATCAATAAAGCGTACAATATTAATGTTGCTCCTGCCCAAGTTCTCATTCCTTTGCTTATTCCGTATTCAATTTTACTCTTGGAAAATCCTTCATAAATAAATAATAATCCCTGCATTATAAACAATACACCAAAAAAATAAGACGCAGGCTCAATTTTGACAAAGAAAACTAATTGGTAAATAACACCTGCCCAAATCCAGAGAAAAGCAAGAATTATGTTTATTATAAAATCAGAATTTTTCTTTTTATCAATTATAAAAAGGACAGCTGCTGCCGCAATAATCAAAAGTATTATTTGCATTGGCCAGATGCTGGAATTATAGTTTTCAATTAAATCTAAGAATTGTTTTTTGGCAATGGTCATTTCTTACCTCAGTACAGTCGTAAAACAAACTACATGTGCTAACTGCATTCGATCTAAAATTTATTGTTTCTCTTCTTTTGTTTTCAACATAAAAGAAAGCTGACCAATTTTCTGTGTCAGGGAATAAAAAGATAAACCGGCAGTTATAATTGTGTATGAATTGTGTTTTAAATCATTACTAGTAGAAACGAATAATATTAGTGTGACTCTAATCATTCCGCTCATTTCAACAGAGGCATGAGATTAAGCAGACATTATATTTTTATTGTGTTATACATAACAAACATTTGAAGCAGATTTACTTAGTATAAAAAGTATCGCAAAAGAATTTCGTTGCGATATAAATTTTATAATTATCACAATAAGAAGGAGGAATAATGAAGGCGTTAAGATTTTTTGTAATACTATCCCTTCTCGCTTTTTGTTCATGTTCTTCCCTAATCCTAAAACCTGCAGACTTTGCCTGGCCTGTTGAGTCAGTTCAGCAAGTTAACGACAGCGGCATAGTCGCCATTCCCCGATATTCTTTTAGCTTCAATGCGAAACCTTTATTCATGCATGAGTTAAAAGATTCGCTTGCGTATAGAGGAAAAGAGGTCAGGGTTATTAGGGGTTCTCAAGGTTGTTACTATATGATCGCAAACGGCTTTAAAAATGTCTATGTTTTTAATGCTGAAGATGGGGGACTGAAGCTCGAGAAGAAGATAGAAATCTCCGACTCAACGGGGGTACAAAATCCTGCCTTTAACCAAAGACCACCGTATGTACAACTTAATTACAACGGCAAAAATATTAATATAAACAAAGACGGAATAGTAGAGGAGGGAAAAAAATGAAAAATCCAAAATTATTCCTTAGTGTTTTATTCATAGTTATTTTGTTCAGCGCATTGTTGTTTGCTCAACAGGATTACCAAATTGTTCAAAACTTTCAGTCCGGATACCGCCAAATTGAGCACAAAATTCAAAACGCTGATTCTTTAACGCAGCTTGATTCATTACAAGATCAGATTATAGTCTTTAAGACTAAATTTCTACCTCATAAAGATTTATTGGACAAAAGCTTATATCCCAATGATTTCAATTCATCTATAATCAAGCTTATAAACGCATTGCAGTTGAGGAAAGGTGATTTTACTCAAATATCTCAACTTGCTACAACAGTTTCTCAACTTAAGCTCCAAGTGGATACTTTGAATAATAGAAACACTGTTCTCTTAAATCAACTTCAGGCGCTCCAACTGGAAGGTGAAAAGAACAGGAAAACCATTGCCATGTTAAAGAGAAATGTCTCATCTTTGATGGTTTCCTTACATGAGCGTGACGGATTAGTCATGAGTATGCTTGACAGCCTAATTCCCGAAGGAATCAGACAAAAAGCTGAGTTAACAGAAAGACAAAAAGCTACAGTTTATACTAAGGCGGAGAAAGAAAACATTATATCTGATATTAAAAGAGCAATTGGTGATAATATTAAATTTCTAAACCTAACTAATCTTAATCCAACTGATCTAAATAGTATTAAAGAACAGGAACATGAATTTGAAAAATTGTGGCTGAGTTTGGGACCTGAGATCACGAAAGTATATTCAGCGAAAGGAAAAAATGTAAAAAATCTTGAAGAAATTAATTCAACTTTCAGCTCGTGGCGGAAAGCGATAGTGCAAGAAACATGGAATTCAATTAATAAAACATTTGCTAACTATTCAATAATTCTCAGTAAATTTTCTAATGGCAAGGAGTTCACACAAGCCGCCACGTCTTTTATTAATGAAGAGATCAGCACGGAAGGTTTAAAAGGTAAAAAAGAAGAAGAAAGCACATACAAACTATTTGCTGATAGTGCCTGGTTTGGGAAAGTGCAGCCGGTCTGGATACCATATCTTATAGATAATAATATGTTTTCGAAAAGTCAGCAAGATACTGTCGAAGCCAGGATAGCTCAATGGAAAGGCATTCTTTATCCTACGTGGATAACATGGGTATATATTATAATAGGCTTATTTTTGATTGCAATCGTTTTTATCATGGTAAGAAGACGTTTCTCGAAGAAGACAAATGATAAACTTAAATCTAACTCAACCACATAGACTTAAATAAAATTATTTCTATTTATTGTCAGTAAAATGATTTCTATTAATAAATATTTTTATATAAATTTTTTATTCTAAACCTTGTAAAATTGAATTTGTGGATTTCTGCGGTATGTCGGGATAAAATATTATCTCGACTATCGCTTTACAGTATGAGTATTTATTTCTAATCATTTAATAAATATTACCAACCGATATTATTATCCTTCCTAGAAATACAATTTTGAATTAAGAAAAGTAACTTTCATTTTCGCTTTCCGACTATTAAATTACATGCCTATAAATGGAATCACAAGTCAACGATAATTTATTAAAATTCTTGCCAGATGATGATACTCTCTCGCAATGCATTCATTGTGGTATGTGCCTGGCTGTTTGCCCTACATATGAATTAACCCACCTTGAAAGATCCTCTCCAAGAGGAAGAATAAAATTAATTAAAGCAGTCGTCAGACATGAATTACCCATTACGAATACTTTTAAATATGAAATGAATTTTTGCTTGGACTGTCAGGCTTGCGAGACTGCGTGTCCGGCAGGAGTTAAGTATGGTTCCATGGTTGAGGCTTCGAGATCGCTGATTTCAGAAGCAGAAAGTTCTAGATTTCAAAATAGGATGAAAAGGTTCCTTCTAAATACTTTTATTGGGTCTAAGATAAGATTGAAAATTGCGGCAAGATTTTTTTATGTTTATGAAAATTTTGGAATTCGCAAGTTTTTAAATTCTGTTGGGTTCTTTAAGATTATGCCGAACAGATTCAAATATCTTGAAGAAATAGCCCCAATAATTTCAAAAACTTTCAGCGATACAGTCTTGCCGGAAATTGTTGAACCAGAGGGTGAAGTCAAATACAAAACTGCCTTTCTAATTGGCTGTTTGATGAATGTAATTTTTTCTGAGGAAAATATTGACACTGTGGAAGTTCTAAAAAGAACAGGCTCTAGAATTTTCATCCCCAAAGAACAAGTTTGCTGCGGCTCTTTGCACGCCCATTCTGGAGAGATTGAATACGCTAAAAAACTCGCTAGGCACACTATAGATTCTTTCCCGAAAGGGGAGTATGACTTTCTCGTTTGTAATTCTGCAGGTTGTGCTGCCTTTATGAAGGAATATGTGCATGTTTTTAAGGATGACCCTTACTATGCAGAAAAAGCAAGAATTTTTTCTGCAAAAGTAAAAGAATTTTCAGAGTTTACTTTTCAAAACTTGCAGGATATCAAGTTCGAAAAGTTAAATGAAGAAATAACTTATCACGATCCATGTCATTTAGTTCATACACAAAAGATATCTAAGGAACCGCGAAAAATTTTCCAATCAATACCTGAATTAAAGTTAGTGGAGATGGAAGAGTCAACCTGGTGCTGTGGGAGTGCAGGAATTTATAATATAATGCAGATGGATAGCTCGCTTAGTTTGCTTGAGAGAAAAATGAATCATATAAAGAATACAAATGCAAAGGTAGTCGTAACAGGAAATCCAGGCTGTATAGCCCAACTTAGATTTGGAGCTAAAAAATTCAAAGTTGATGTGGAAGTTGTCCATCCGGCAACCATTATTTTGGGTTCTTTGAACAAAAAAAATTAGTACATGTGATCTATAAATCATGTAAAAATTTTTACTTTCAACTTCTTTGTTTTATTTGTAATATTTTATAATTTTGGTTTTCCAAATTTTAACCTTGAAAGATTCTTAGAGCGAGTTGATACATAATTGCTACATACCTTTCTTAAAAAAAATAAAGTTACTTTCTGCAAATCGAACCATAGATGAAAATCTATATCTATATACATATCAATATTTATATCCAAACAAGAAATCAAATTTTATACTCAGCGAATTAAAAGACATAAACAAAATAGAGGCATCGTTATAGGTAAAGAATGACAAACTCCCGATTGGATTATATTTTACGTATTCGGCTTCCTATTACTATATTTGTCATAATAGCCGCCTTTGCGATTACATTTTACGCCGGTAAAAGCGAGCGTGATATGGTTGGCTACTCTCCTGTTCAACCTATACCATTTTCGCATAAATTACATGCTGGTGAAATGAAGATTGATTGTCAATATTGTCATACAGGTGTCGAAAAATCAAGAGTTGCTATGGTGCCACCTCTATCTACTTGTATGAATTGCCATAAAATTGCTATGAAGGACAAGCCTGATATTAAAATGCTAACAAAATATTATAAAGAAGGTATTGCTTTTCCATGGAAACGTGTTCATAGGGTTCCGGATTTTGTTTACTTTAATCATTCTGTTCATGTTAACAAAGGAATTAAGTGCGAAAGTTGTCACGGTGATGTAAGACAGATGGAGAGAATAAAGGAAGTTCAATCATTTACAATGGCTTCCTGCTTAAGTTGTCATAGAAATGCACATAAAAGATTGCCGTACCTGAAAAATATTAGCAATGGTCCACAGTATTGTTATACTTGTCATCGTTAATGAGGCATAATATGGACTTAAAAAAAGTTTTTGACACAAAAATAGAACGCAAGAAATTTTTTACTACAGTTGGCGCCGGATTTATCGGATATTTTGTAATGAGGAGTTTACCGTTTAAGCTTCTGAATAAAAAGAAAAACAGTAAGAAAACAAAAATTACATTGGAAGTTAACCCATTGGCGGTCCAGAGAAAAAAAGTAGGTGGCAAGAATGTCTGAGAAGGAAGATTTGACACCCGATAAAAAGAAACGCGATCCTAATTACTGGAGAAGCTTTTCGGATTTATATAATGATCCCGAATATATTGAAGCGACTCACCATGAGTTCAAAGAAGGTGTAACCGACGACTTTGAGCCTAACAAACTTTCAGGTTTGTCGCGCAGAAAATTCCTCGCACTTGTTGGAGCTTCTGCTGCTTTGGCAGCTGCAGGATGTTCGGATTATAGGGACCAGGGACATATCATTCCTTACGATAATAAGCCAGAAGAAATAACAGTAGGCGTTCCTAATTATTATGCTTCTACTTCTACAGGCTGTGAAGATGGTTGCGGAATCTTAATAAAAACCAGAGAAGGCAGACCAATTAAGATAGATGGGAACCCGGATAGTCCTTACAGCAAAGGCAAGACATGTGCTAAGTGCCAGGCCAGCCTTTTGGAACTTTATGACCCGGAGAGATTACAAGGACCGCTGAAAAGAGGCTCTGACGGGAAACTTTCTAAGATAAGTTGGAATTCAGTTGATCGCGAAGTTACTAGCGCATTGTCAGGAGTCGGAGATAAGGAAATTTCCATTGTCTCAAAAAGAATAATATCTCCAACTACAAAAAAACTATTAGAAGACTTTGTTGCTAAATATCCAACTGCTAATGTTTATTTATATAGTTTATTAGATAAGGGGATTAAAAATTCGGCGTGGAAAAAATGTTACGGAACGGATACTTACCCATTAATAAAGTGGAATGAAGCAAAAGTAATTCTTGCTCTTGAGTCGGATTTCTTGGGATTAGGAAAAAATAAAGTCGAGAATGTTAGACTATATGCCGAAGGTAGAGACTCAGATAATTTAGATAAGTTTAACAGACTTTACGTTGCCGAAGGAAATATGTCTGTAACAGGTGCCAATGCCGACTACAGAATTAATCTGAGACCGGATGCCCAACTCGAATTTGTAAATGCTTTGATCCATGCAGCGTCGAATAATAATTCCCGTGATAAGAGCCTATCTGATTTTGGTGATAAATATTCGCTTGATAAAAACAAACTAAGAATTCTAACGAGCGATCTATTGAGCAATAAAGGGCAATCTATTGTTCACGCAGGAGAAATGCTGCCGGAGAATGTACAGATAGCTGTTAATAAGCTAAATGCTGTTTTGGGCAACGAGAATTTATATAACACAGAGATGTCAAACGTGGAAATTTCTCCACTAAGTACAGATGATGAATTGCAAGATCTGGTTAATAAAATGAATAGCAGCAAAGTTGCTGCTGTAATTCATTTTGACTCAAATCCCGTCTATCATTTTGCAGATGATTTGGGTTACGAAGACGCTTTGAAAAAAGTTGAGAATGTAATTTCATTGACTGAAAGTGAAAACGAATCATCTGAGTTGGCCAAATATGTTTTGCCCATTAACCATGATTTTGAATCGTGGGGAGATTTCAAAACAAGAACAGGTTTTTATGCAATGCAGCAGCCTGTTATAAACCCAATTTATGATACGAGGCAGAAAGAAGCCGTCTTGCTTCAATGGATTAATAATGATAAAAAATACGACCTGGCTATTTATCACGATTATTTGATGAATAATTGGGAAAAAGGAATCTATCCTACACTCAATGCTGAATTAGATTTCAAGAGATTCTGGCTTGGTGCACTTCATGATGGTGTAGTTCACTCTCAAGATAAACCAGATAAGTTTGGGAAATTTAATTCGGATGCTTACAACCCAAATGAATCACAGAAAGTTGATGCGAATTCGTACTGTATTCTTTTAAAAGAAAGTTATGCAACAGGTGATGGGAAATTTGCAGATAATGCCTGGATGCAGGAATTGCCTCATCCTATTTCAAAAGTTGCGTGGGACAATTATGCGGCAGTTTCCGTGGAGACTGCAAAAGAACTTGGTATCCAAACTAACGACTTTATAAATATTTCAGTGGATGGGAGGAAACTTTCTATTCCTGCATTTATACAACCTGGTGCAGCGAACAAAACTGTAACAATCGAACTTGGATATGGCCGCACAAAAATTGGAACAGTGGGAGAAAACACTGGGTTTGATGCAAGCGTCCTAATGTCTAAAAAGGGAGGGCTTTCACCGTGGATATATTCCGGAGCCTCCGTAGAAAAGGGAAATGGCACATATCTTCTGGTTACTGCTCAGGAGCACCATGCTTTTGATATAGGTTTTACAAGGGATCCGTTGAAAAACCGCGGGATAATTATAGAAGGTACTGTTGACCAGTATAAAAAGGACCCCAAGTTTGTCCGGAAACAGCAGAAAGAAGAGAGGTCGTTTTACCCAACAAAAGAATTTCCTGGTGTAAAGTGGGCGATGTCCATTGACCTGAATAAATGTATCGGATGCGGCGAATGTGTAATAGCATGCAACGCTGAAAACAATATACCTATTGTTGGTAAAGAGCAAGTGCATAAAGGCAGAAGAATGCACTGGATGAGAATAGATACATACTATTCAGGTACTCCGGAAGAACCAAACGTAAGTATCCAGCCAATGCTTTGTCAACAATGCGATATGGCTCCTTGTGAAAGTGTTTGCCCGGTGCTAGCTACTACGCATAGCCCGGACGGATTAAACCAGATGATATATAATCGTTGTGTTGGAACCAGGTATTGTTCTAACAACTGTCCTTATAAGGTAAGAAGATTTAATTTCTTCAATTTCCGTGATCATTACGACAACCACTATCAGCAGGCTCAAATTTTTGATCTTATTTATAACCCGGAAGTTACCGTAAGGTCGCGCGGCGTTATGGAAAAATGTACTTTCTGTATTCAAAGAATAATGAATGCAAAATCTAAAGCTATAAAAGAGAATAGGGAAGTAAGAGGAAGCGATGTTACCACTGCCTGCGAAGATGCATGTAATTCCAGAGCAATTCACTTTGGTGATATGAACCATGATAATGTCCCGTTTGTGAAATATAGAGATCATCCTTTAGGATATTATGTGCTGGAAGAGTTAAGCACTCGTCCTAATATAACTTATCTTGCTAAACTTAGGAACACCCACGAGGAGGAAGCTTAGGTGGAAGTAGATTATTCCAAAGATCTAGTCATAGTTGAAGGCAGATTATCTCTAGCCGAGATTGAGGAACTTGTTGCAAAACCGATTGATCGCAAGCCTAATAAAAAATATTATATTGGTTTGGCAATAACTATTTCTGCGTTACTGTTTGGGGTGTACTGTTTGGCGGTTAGCTTTTACTATGGCGTCGGTATGTGGGGAAACAACATACCTGTGGCGTGGGGATTCCCTATTGTTAATTTCGTGTTCTGGATTGGAATTGGACATGCGGGAACTCTTATTTCTGCAATTCTATTTTTGCTTAGGCAGAAGTGGAGAACAGGCATAGCCAGGTTTGCTGAAGCAATGACAATTTTTGCAGTTATCTGCGCGGGAATGTTCCCATTGATACACTTAGGGCGCCCATGGCTTGCAGGCTATTTAATTCCTTATCCTAACCAGCATAATTTATGGATTGATTTTCTATCTCCTTTAATCTGGGATCTTTTTGCGGTCTCAACTTACTTTACGGTATCTCTGTTATTCTGGTACACTGGCCTTATTCCTGATTTTGCAGCTTTAAGGGATAGAACAACTGATAAATTTAAGAAACTCATTTATAAGACTTTAAGCTTGGGCTGGAGAAATTCGAATCGTCAATGGCAGCATTACGAAAAAGCATATATGATTCTGGCCGGTTTAGCAACTCCATTAGTTTTGTCAGTACATAGTGTAGTTAGTTTTGATTTTGCTGTTGCTATTGTCCCTGGCTGGCACTCAACTATTTTCCCACCTTATTTTGTCGCTGGAGCTATTTTCTCCGGTTTTGCAATGGTTATGACTGTACTTGTGATAGTTAGAAAAGTTTTCGACATGGAAAATATCATTACGATGAATACTTTGGATAATATGAATAAGGTTATACTCCTAACCGGTTCCATGGTTGGATATTCATATATTATGGAATTTTTCATTGGATGGTACAGCCAGAATCCATTTGAACAATTTGTGATTATAAACAGGGCTTTTGGTCCTTACGCTATTGTTTATTGGATAATGATAAGTTGTAATGTTTTGTTCCCACAGTTGTTCTGGTTTAGAAGATTGCGAAGATCAATTCCTGTTATGTTTATAATTTCAATACTTGTTAATGTTGGAATGTGGCTGGAAAGATATGTAATTATTGTTACTTCCTTGCACAGAGATTATTTGCCTTCTAGCTGGGGAATATTTATTCCTTCGCTTTACGACATTGGTATTTTGACTGGTAGTTTCGGATTGTTCTTCACTCTAATTCTACTGTTTGCTAAAAACATGCCTGTGATTTCTATAGCGGAGGCAAAAGCAGAATCGCCTGGTGCGCAGCCGTCCCATCATTTAGCTTTGGAGGAAAATAATTGATGGAAAAATCGGATAAAATATTCGGTGTTGCAGGGTTATTCGATACCCCGGATGAGATTATTACTGCTTCCCAAAAAGTAGTTGGTGATGGATACAAGAATTTTGATACAAATACTCCTTACCCTGTTCATGGAATAGATAAAGCTATGAAGCTTAAGCCTTCAAAGCTTGGTTTTGTTACTCTGACTTTCGGATTTTCAGGGACTATAATAATTCTATTTTTCATGTGGTGGACTATGGCTTACAACTATCCTATGGTAGTTGGAGGTAAGCCATTTTTTGCACTGCCTGCTTTTACGCCAATAACCTTTGAATTTACAGTTTTGCTTGGAGCGGTTTCCACATTTATTGGAATGATTGCTGCTTTTTTTAATCTTCCCAAGAATAGCCACCCATTGCACGATACTAATTATTTAAAAGAAGTTTCCGTTAATAAATACGGAGTTGTAATTGAAGCTACTGATGCAAAGTTTGATGAGACTGGTGTTAAGAGTTTCCTGGAAAAAATTGGTGCGAAAAATATAGAAACTATTTATTATCCGCAGGAAGAGAAATTTAGAATATTTGAACCTAAGTTTTTGTGGCTTCTAGTGATTGTGTTTGCTATAACATCAGGATCAACTTATTTCACTTTGAACAAGCTGATGTACATGCTCCCATTTAATTGGATGGATAGACAGCCAAAAGTAATTCCGCAAGCGGAAAGCACTTTCTTCAAAGATAAATTTGGAATGAGAACGCCGCCAGCTGGTACCGTTGCGAGGGATTTCATTCCATATCCTTATATGGGACAAACAGAACCTACAGAAGCTCTCCAAAATCCATTGCTGCCAACAAAGGAAAATCTGGAATTAGGACAAAGGAAATTTCTAACCTTCTGCAGCCCTTGTCACGGAGATAATGCTGACGGGAACAGCAGGTTAAAAGGACAATTCCCGGCTGGTCCGTCTTTACATACACAAAGAGCTATTGATTTTACAGATGGCTACATATATCATATGATTACAAACGGTGGAAGTGTGATGCCTTCTTATGTGAGACAAATTACCAGGAAAGAAAGATGGGCGATTGTCCTTTACGTTAGGGCTTTACAAAAATCGCAAGATGCTTCAGAATCAGATATAAAAGAGGTTAAGGAGTTTTCAAAAAATGGCCAATGAGGAACACGGTTCTCCCAAAATAGAGATATCCGCTAAGACCAAAACAATAGGAGTTATACTACTCATAGCTGGAGTTGTGCTTGGTATTATAAGCTATATAGTAGATCCGGGAAGAACTTCTTTTAGTTATCTGGTTTCCTACATGTATTTATTCAGTGTAGGTGTTGGAGCTTTATTTTTGGTTGCATTAGAATACGCAGCAGGTGCCGTGTGGAGCGTTTTCTTTAGAAGGATTTGTGAATTCTTAGCAGCTATTGTTCCACTATTAATTATTCTTGCAATTCCTCTTTTCTTTAACCTTCATGACGTGTTCCATTGGACACACGCTGATGTTGTTGCATCGGATAGAGTTGTGAGAGGTAAGGCATCTTATCTTAATATTCCATTTTTGCTGATTAGACTTGGAATAATTTTGATTATCTTCACAATATTTTATTTGATAATAACAAGGAATTCTAGAAAACAGGACAAGACACCTGACCAAAACCTTACGACTAAAAACGTTAGATTCTCTCTTATTTATATAGTGATTTTTGCATTTGCAATTACAATAATTGCGATAGATTGGATGATGAGTATTGAACCGCACTGGTATTCAACAATATTTGGAGTTTATTTCTTTGCAGGAATTACATGGGTCTCCCTAGCGTTCACAACTTTAATAGCAGTTAATTTAAAAGAAAAGGGATACCTTAAAAAAGTAAATAAAGACCACTTCTATAGTTTAGGAACTTTAATGTTTGCTTTTACATGTTTCTGGGGATATATAGCATTTTCTCAGTACATGTTAATTTGGATAGGCAACATCCCTGAAGAAACAGCATGGTTTTTCCATAGATGGACAGGTCCATGGATAGTTATTTCGATAGTTCTTGTTATTTCTCATTTCTTCGTACCGTTTTTTACACTGCTTTCGTATCCCTCGAAGACTAATTTTGGAAGGCTTAAATTTATTTCTATTTGGATTATGGTTGTCCATTTTATTGATCTTTATTGGCTGATCATGCCTGGGATGAATATATACGGACAAAATTATTATTTCAGCTGGGGCGATATAGTGTTTCCTTTAGCTGTTCTTGGAATTATTATTCTTGTTTTTTCAAGTATGGCAAAGAAATACAATATTATTCCAGTTGGTGATCCCAAACTAGAGAGAGCAGGCGATTTCAAGTTATAAACGGCTTAACATTTTAACAAAAATATGTCCAAGGAAAATAAAAATAAAAGATTTACAAAAGACGAAAAGAGAAGCGGCCTTTTCAGTCTTGTATATGTCTATGTTCTAGTGATTCTGTTGGTTATCGGAATAATTTATTCTGAAAACTTAAGTAATATGGAAAGGCAAACGGTTCCTCCTGCACTTCCTGATACAACAAATCAGAATGTTGTGCAGACTATTCAAGAGCCAAGAACCACTGCTCCGATTAATCTAAAGGAAATTATAAAGCCAACGCCGGATTTGATCAGTGAGGGAAAGAAGATTTTCACTACTGTTTGTGTAACTTGTCATGGTGCCGATGGAAAGGGTGATGGGCCTGCCGCAGCGAGTTTGAATCCACATCCACGCAACTTTACTTCCAAACAAAATTGGGTAAACGGACCAACACTTTCCGGAATTTATGAGACTTTACAAAATGGCATACAGGGAAGTGCGATGGTATCTTTTACTAATTACACTCCCGAACAAAGATTTGCCTTGGCTCATTATATTAGAAGCACATTTGTTCCTGATCCACCGAAAGTTGATCCTGATGCGATTAACGATCTTGACCAAAAATATCATCTTTCAGAGGGTGCTAATATTCCCGGCCAAATTCCTATACAAGATGCTATGGAATTGATGGAAAAAAATGCTAAGTCAGAAACAAAAGATTTGGATGGTATTATAAATAAAATATCTAGCGATACAACAGACGAGGGATATCAAATATTTAGCAGAGTTACCAATAACAAGATTAAGGCTATTACCTCTTTGAACGATAATACCAATTGGTTAAAAAACGAAGATGGGTTTGTGAATACTATAGTAAATAATGTAAATCAAAATGGTTTTGATGGGAAAATATATCTTTTGACAAAAGATAATTGGAATACTTTATACAGATATATGAGTAAATATTTCTGAAATGATGACAAGGAGAAGCTATGACTAAAAATATACCAAAGTTGCTTCTGTTTTTTCTCTTGTTGATAAGCACTTCTTTCGCGGGGTTAAGGAAGGAACCAAAGATAGTAGAACATTTGGGCACAAAATTGCCACTTAACTTAACTTTTGTAGATGCCAACGGTCATAAAATTGTTCTTAAAGAACTTTTTAATAAAGCTACAATTGTTGACTTTGCTTATTACGAATGCCCTGGAATTTGCAACCCCATTATGATGGAACTGGCGCAGACTGTTAGTAACATTAATATCATCCCGAATAAAGATTATAATCTTGTTACGATAAGCATTGACCCTTTGGAAGGTCCAAAAATTGCTGCCCGTGAAAAAAAGAAATTCTACAATGTGCTCCCTCAAGGTTATCCCCAAAATGCGTGGCACTTTTTGACCGGGGACAGCGCATCCATAGCTAAGATTACAGACGCTGCTGGGTTTTTCTATAAAAAAGATGGACCGAATTTTATCCATACAGGTGTTTTGATCTTTGTTGATAAAAATGGGAAGATTTGCAGGTATTTGTACCCAATAGCTAATCCCAAGGGTGATTTTTCAATTCTTCCAACTGACTTTGAAATGGCAAGTATGCAAACGGCTAATGGTATTGTAATGTCTATGGTTGGAGACCAGGCCCAATATTGTTTTGCAAGTGCTCCAAAAGGAGGCAGCAGGCTAGCCAAGATATTAATTTTTTCCGGTAGCGGAGTTCTTTTTCTTCTCTGTATATTTGTGGCTTTTATTATTGTTAGACCTAAAAAGAAGACTACTTAAAAGTGAGGACGTATTATGTCAAGTGAAACATTAGCAGTTAGCCAAAATGGTCATGCTAGTTACTTAGACTATAAAGGAAAACATAAAGGTATTTTTGCTTGGATTTTATCAACTGATCATAAGAGAATTGCTATTCTGTATATGGTTGCTCTCTTATCATGGTTTGCTGTTGGTGTTGCTTTAGGGTTTTTAATTAGACTCGAATTATTAACACCTGGTCCAACTATAGTAACTGCTCAGACATACAACGAGTTCTTTACGCTTCATGGCGTAATCATGCTTTTTATATTTGTGATACCGGGAATACCAGCAGTTTTTGGAAACTTTTTCTTGCCAATAATGCTGGGAGCAAAAGATGTAGCATTTCCGAGAATAAATTTACTATCATGGTATCTTTACGTTTTTGGCGGTATATTGGTTATCCTTTCAATTGTATTGCCTGGCGGAGCTCCTGATACGGGCTGGACATTCTATATTCCATACAGTGTCAGGACTGGAACAAATATGATACTCTGCCTCACAGCAGTTTTCATCCTAGGATTTTCATCAATTCTAACCGGGTTAAATTTTATAACGACGATTCATAGAATGCGTGCTCCAGGTATGGGATGGTTCAAAATGCCTCTGTTTGCATGGTCTTTATATGCAACTGGATGGATCCAAGTTATTGTTACTCCTGTTATTGGTATTACGTTGCTGTTGGTTGTTATTGAGAGAGTGTTTGGTGTTGGACTATTTGATCCTGCAATGGGTGGTGACCCGATTCTTTTTCAGCATATGTTTTGGATGTATTCTCATCCAGCAGTTTATATAATGGCAGTACCCGCAATGGGTGTTATATCGGAAATTATTCCGGTATTTGCACGAAGAACTATCTTCGGATATAAATTTATAGCTTTTTCAAGCGTTGCTATTGCAGTTTTTGGAGCACTTGTTTGGGGGCACCATATGTTCGTAACCGGTATGCCTAAAACAGCGCTTTTTGTATTTTCATTGTTGACCTTTTTGGTTGCGATTCCAAGTGCAATTAAAGTTTTTAACTGGACCGCCACTTTATATAAAGGCTCAATTCAGCTAGATCCGCCAATGCTTTACGCTCTAGCCTTTATATTTCTATTTTCCATCGGCGGTCTTACGGGAGTAATTCAAGGTGCTTTGTCGGTTGATATACACATACATGCTACTACTTTTATCGTAGGTCATATTCATTATGTAGTCTTCGGTACTGCAGGTTTCGGAATTTTTGCTGCACTTCATTATTGGCTGCCGAAGATGTTTGGAAGGATGTACAATCATAAAGTTGCTAAAACTGCATTTTGGATTTTGTTTACAGGTTTTAATATTCTCTATTTCCCATTCTTTATTATGGGATGGCTGGGCATGCCGAGGAGATATTATGAATATCTTCCTCAATATACAATATATCATCAAATTTCGACCGTTGGTTCTTGGATTCTGGTTACAGGATTAATTTTAATGTTTGCTAATCTTATTAAGTCAATTAAAAGTGGTGAAGTTGTGACCGCCAAAAATATTTGGGGAGGAGAAACTTTAGAGTGGACGACTACAACTCCACCTTCGCATGAAAACTTTGAACACATTCCAACAGTAACATCCGGACCTTATGATTATAAAATAAATGAAGAGCCGGAATTAGTAGAGGAGGTAAGTTGAGCACTCAAGAATATGCCGTAGAACAAGTTCATAGGGATGATATAGGCACAAAAATAGGAATGTGGCTATTCCTGTATTCTGAGCTCCTGCTTTTTGGAGGCTTATTCTTTATGTACTCTGTTTATCGATTTACACATCAGTCTGATTTTCATATTGCTGCTAAGAATATGAATATCTTTATAGGGACGTTCAATACTATTATTCTGCTTACAAGCAGTATGACAATTGCTTTAGCTATTGCCGCTATGCAGAGAGGCAAGACTAAGCTATCTATATTCTTGCAGTTGCTAACAATCGCTTTGGCTGTTTTCTTCCTGGTAAATAAATATATAGAATGGAGTCACGAAATTGCCGAGGGCAACTATCCAGGCTCACCGACATTGCTTGCAAAAAGTCATGGCCAGATTTTGTTTTTTGGTCTGTATTATGTGATGACAGGTTTACATGCACTGCATGTTATAGTTGGAGCTACAGCAATTGGATTTATGACTAGATTTTCGATTAAAGGCAAAATAAACGATAAGAATTATGTGAGGCTTGAAGCTGCTGGGTTGTACTGGCATTTAGTGGACATAATATGGATATTCTTGTTCCCGTTATTCTATCTAATTATATAAAGGTAAAAGGTATAAAATGGAAAAACCTGTGACGCATCACGCTAATACACATACTTACGGAAAGTACATATTTGTATGGCTTGCTCTTTTAGCATTCACTGCTATAACAGTAGCTGTTGCGGGAATAAATTTGGGGAACTATAGTATAGCTCTCGCAATTGTTATCGCGTGCATGAAGTCTTACCTGGTTTTAACTATTTTTATGCATTTAAAAGTTGAGCAAAAAGCATTCAAAATATTTTTATTCGTAGCATTGCTTTTTATATTTATAACATTTTCTCTGTTATTCTCAGATTATTCTTTCATGTAAGGAAAAAAAATGATAGCGGATGCTTCAAATATAGAAACAGTAGTTAATCACGCTTTTGTAATAATTGTTTCGATTTGTGTTTTCTTTTTGCTTTTAATTACTGTGTTAATGGTGACGTTTGTAATTAAGTATAGTAGAAAGAAAAATAAGAAGCCGAAAAATATTCACGGGAATACTGCGCTGGAGGTGACATGGACCCTTATCCCAACATTGATTGTAATTTATATGTTTTGGCTCGGGTGGACAGGTTATGAGACTATGTCGAGTCCTCCTAAAAATGCAATGGTTATACATGTCGACGCTCAAATGTGGAAATGGACATTCCATTATGCCAATGGGGCAACAAGTGATACTTTATACGTTCCGCTCGATAAGCCTGTCCGGGTGGATTTGCACTCTAAAGATGTAGACCATTCGTTCTTTGTACCTGCATTTCGCGTTAAGGAAGATGTTATACCAACCAGACATAATTTTACATGGTTCAAACCTGAAAAAGTAGGTGAGTACCAGATTGAATGTGCACAATATTGCGGCTTAGGACATTCACGCATGTTAGCTAAATTGATTGTACTTCCACAGAATAAATTTGTGACGTGGCTTAACAGCAGGGCACCGAAGGAAGCTGCCAACAAACAAGTCGTAGCAAATGAATAACTAGAGTGAGTATTAATTCTGTGATAAATAAGCTAAAAATATTATCTGAGCTGACAAAAATAAAGATTACTGTTTTTGTTACTGTGACCACAGCACTTGGTTACATTTGCTATGCGGAGAGGTTGAGCTTAAACATGTTAGTCCCTTTGGCAGGAATTTTATTATTATCGTGTGGTTCGGCAGCAGTTAATCATATACAGGAAAGAAGTACAGATGCGCTAATGCACAGAACAATGAACAGACCCTTGCCATCAGGAAGGATTTCTGTAAAAAACGCATGGTTAGTAGCAATTTCGTTAATTATTTCAGGCTCAATAATTTTATATTATGCGGGAATTTTAGCTCTGCTTCTAGGGCTATTGAATTTAATATGGTATAATCTAATATATACTCCTTTGAAAAAAGTCAACGCTCTTGCAATTATTCCAGGCTCATTAGTAGGAGCAATTCCTCCTATGGTTGGTTGGGTAGCTGCCGGAGGTGGTTTACTTGATCCGAGAATCTTAGTTCTGGCACTGTTCTTTTTCATTTGGCAAATACCACATTTTTGGTTACTGCTCTTAGTTTTAAGTAATGATTATGAAAGAGCAGGATTTCCAACTTTAACACAGATTTTTGACAGGGAACAGCTTTCCAGGATAACATTTATATGGATCCTTGCTACTATTATAACAGGATTACTAATTCCTTTTTTTGGCCTGGTAAAACTTCCATTAGTTAATGTGTTGTTGCTGATTCCAGCTTTTTGGTTGAGCATCAAGGCTGTTAAACTGCTTACAAGGAATGGCGAAAACGTTTCTTTTACTTTTGCCTTTCGAGAAATTAACTTTTTTGTCCTGGCAATGATTTTTTTACTATCGATAGACAAAATCTTGATATAAAATTTTTGAATAAAAGGTAAAAAATTTAAATGGATTTTCTTAACAAACTAATAGTACATGAAAGCGCTCAGCATATACATTTACTCCATTTATTGTTGATGCTGTCATTGTTTCTTTTTATTCCTTTTCTTGGATTAATCCTTGGCGGCTCTGCATTATCATACTATTATAAAAGGAAGGGGCAAAGTAAAGGGAATGATTTTTACATAAGATTTGCAAAAGATATCATTGAGACTGTAACTATCAATAAAAGTGTTGGTATAGGCCTAGGGATTATTCCTTTGCTAACTGCAACTCTCATTCTTCTACAATTGCTACATACAATGACTATTCCCACAGTTAGCTATTTAATCGGCGCTTTCGTATTAGTGTGTATAGGTTTGGTCCTTCTTTATACTTTTCGATATACTTTAACATTTTCGGATATTTACAATTCAATTAAAGACCTTGAACCAGTGAGTGATTCCGTCCATGAAGAGATAGAGCAGTTTAGAAGTGGTAATAAGAAGCTTAGTTCAAAATCAGCCGTTGTTGGGTTAGTAATATTATTTGTGGCTTTATGGATTATTATAGCTGCTTTAACTGTAATTATTTTTAACTCCAGTCTTGGAGATAAAAATATTCTTGATGTATTATTTTCGTGGGAAGTTTTATCAAGATTTATATATATACTTTTTGCTTCTTTTGCTTTTACAGGTGCAACATTAATGTTTTCTTTTTTCTTTTGGGATGGAGGCAAAGATTTTCAGAATAATGATTACAAAGAATTCGTCAGAAAAAGCAGCGTAAGGATTACCTTAGTACCTGCGTTAGCTTTACCATTATTTTTGTTTATAAATTTAGTCGCTATACCAGATGTAGCATTGTCTAGCGCTGTATTTGGCTTTTCATTCCTAGCTCTGCTTTTGATTTTTTGGGCATATCATTTACTTTACTCAATGATCAAAAACACAGATGCGAAGTATAGCGGGTTGCTTTTCTTTGTTATGTTGTTTTCTTTTCTGGCCATACTTGTTAAGTATCAGTTCACAATTGCTAATGCTACAGAATTACAGACGGCAATATTGAGTGCAAAATACAACGAATATTTTGCTAGTATTGAACAAGCCAATAAACCTGTTAAGAAGATAAGCGGAGAGGAAATATATAAGAATATATGTTCTTCTTGCCATGCTTTTGATCATAAAGTTGTGGGTCCGCCTTATATACAGACATTGCCTGGCTTTGAGGGTAAGAGAGACGAACTTGTTAGCTTTATTCTTAGCCCAGTTCCTGGTAAAGTCCCGGGTTATCCGCCAATGCCAAATCCAGGGTTAAACCGGGCTCAAGCAGAAGCTGTAGCTGCTTACATAATGAAAACTTACAAGAAATACGAGAAAAAATAATCTTGGGGGATTCCTTTTCACTTAAGGATCGAGATTATTTCTCGTTGTGGTTTTCTACCCGTAGAGATTACTTTTTTATTCTTAGTTATAAACACATCTATCTCGCTTCTAATACCAAATTTACCTTTGATATAAATACCTGGCTCGATTGAAAAAGAAGTCAAGGGGAGTAAAAGCCTTTCATCTCTTGTTTCAAAATTATCTAAATGTGCGCCGCTCCCGTGTAAATCAACTGATATTGAATGTCCCGTACGGTGGATAAAATATTTTTTATATCCCGCATCAGAAAT
>JBJKPP010000245.1:0-5268 GCA_046706145.1 Ignavibacteriaceae bacterium
TCCCTGCTCCAATATTGACTAAGTCCATGCAAGTCGGGACCCATATCTGTTCCGTCTAAGTTAACGCCGTGGCAGTTCGTGCATCCGAGCCTATTAACTAACTCAGCAGGAGAAACATTTTCTGAAGATAAATTTGTCTGAGGAGTAGGATTTGTTATGTCATTGCCGTTTTCACTTTGTTTTTGAGTTGCTTGCTCAAGGAAAAATAATAATAGAAAAAGAACTAAGGCAGAAGCAATCCAGATTTGTGTTTTTGTCATAAGATGATTAATAATAGTTTATCCCGTCTACGGGAAGCGTGTTTATATGTTATTTCTATACCTGCCTTTCGGTAGGCAGGTCTGTGATAGCAGTCATTTTGCAGGCAGAGCTAAAAAGCTGCTGATTTTCTTCATTTTATCAATTAATTTCTTATTAAATTGTTCAGTAAAGTCAATAAACATATCGATTTTGACTAAATTAAACAAACTCGCTTGATGCGGATAAATAAAATAGAATAAGCTAATATGAGCATTAAAAAACCAAATAGATTAATAAATGAAAAAAGTCCTTACCTTCTTCAACATGCACACAATCCCGTTGATTGGTATGCCTGGGGTGAGGAAGCTTTCACTGCTGCAAAAAACGAGAACAAACCTATTTTTCTTTCGATTGGTTATTCAACTTGCCATTGGTGTCATGTAATGGAAAAAGAATCTTTTGAGGATGAAGAAGTTGCTGCGTTGATGAATGACACTTTTGTGTCCATCAAAGTTGATAGGGAAGAAAGACCGGACATTGACGGAATTTATATGACAGTTTGTCAGGCAATTACTGGAAGCGGAGGTTGGCCGCTTACTGTAATCATGACACCAGAACAAAAGCCATTTTTTGCGGGAACGTATTTTCCTAAAGAAGATAGATTTGGCCGGATGGGAATGATTAATATGGCTAAAAGGATAAAAAAACTTTGGCAGACCAATAAAGAACAACTGCTCCAATCGGCAGACGAGATTTCAGGAATTGTAGAGCACGCAAATAAAATTCAAGGCGAAGAAGAAATAAGTAAAAGTATCTTTGATAAAGCTTACACTGAATTCAACAATAGATTTGACAGTGAGTTTGGTGGATTCGGCACGGCGCCTAAATTTCCCACTCCCCATAATCTTAGTTTTCTACTTAGGTACTGGAAAAGAAGCAAAGATGAGCATGCACTTCAGATGGTTCAGAAAACACTTACAAGAATGCGAGAAGGCGGAATTTTTGACCAATTGGGTTTTGGGTTTCACCGCTATTCTACAGACAAAAGATGGCTTGTTCCTCACTTTGAAAAAATGCTATACGACCAGGCTCAACTTGTAGAAGTTTATATTGAGATTTATCAAGCAACTAAAAAAGAACTCTACAAAAAAACTGCAGAAGAAATTCTGGAGTACGTTCAAAGAGACATGACTTCACCGGAAGGTGGATTTTATTCTGCAGAGGATGCGGACAGCGAAGGTGTAGAAGGTAAATTTTATTTGTGGGAATATGAAGAAGTAAAAGAAATTCTTGATGATGAAGATTTTAATATCTTTCCAGAAACATTTAATGTCTTTAAAGATGGTAATTGGATCGAGAGTGTAAGAGAAGGTAAGAAAGGAACGAATATTCTTCACACTGAAACAAATATTGCAGAGTTATCGCAGAAATTTAATCTGTCCGCAGATGAAATTAAAAACAAACTAGAAAAAATAAGAAAAAAACTTTTCGATGAAAGAGAAAAAAGGATTCATCCATTTAAGGATGATAAAATTCTTACTGATTGGAATGGAATGATGATTTCTGCTTTTTCAAAAGCTTATCAAGTTTCAGGTAAAAAAAATTACAAAGAAGCTGCAGAAAAAGCTTTTGATTTTGTTCGCAGTAGCTTGATGAACAACGAAGGAAGATTATTTCACAGGTTTAGAAATAATGAGAAATCAATTTTGGGAAATTTAGATGATTATGCGTTTTTTATAAAAGCCCTTCTTGATTTGTATGAATCAACTTTTAAAACCGATCTTTTGGCGCTGGCTTTAAGACTAAATGATGATGTAATTAAACTTTTTGCAGATGAGGAAAACGGCGGATTCTTCTTCACATCGATTGATTCTGAGAAACTTCTTGCTAGGCAGAAAGAGATTTATGACGGAGCCGTCCCTTCTGGTAATTCAATAATGATGCTTAATCTGCTCAGAATTGCAAGAATTACCGGAAAAACTGAGTTCGAAAGCAGAGCATTACAACTTTCCAAGACTTTTTCTAAGATGGTAAATAATTCGCCCGCAGGATTTACGCAGCTTTTGAATGCTTTGGATTTTGCTTTTGGCCCTACAAAGGAAATAATTGTCATTTCTGGTCAAAAATCGAAGGATTTTGAAAGCATGCTGGATTTGTTAAATAGCAGTTTTTTCCCAAATAAAACCCTAATTGTGAAATATGAAGATGATAATTCAATCGTAGATTTGGCAGGTTATTTGAGTGATTATCGAATGTTGGATGTGAAAACAACGGTATATATTTGTGAAAATTATGTGTGTAATCAGCCTATTACTGATGTGACAGAACTGGAGAAATACTTAAAGATAGAATAGATTTTAGAATATTTTTTATATATCTGCTAGTTGGCAGATTTGAACGACAGAAGTAAATGATGGAAATTTATAGCGAGTACGACATAAAGTCTTTGACAATAAAGGCCAAGGGAAAAAACCTAGAGGCGTTTGAACAGGTATATAATTTTAATGTTCCTAAAATATATGCCCTTTGTTTGAGAATGACTTCCGATGATGAATTATCTAACAGACTTACAAAAGAGATTTTTCTGGATGCATGGAAGAATTTGTCTAATTATGACGAACAAAACTCGTTTGAATTATGGCTGACTACAATTGCTGTTAAAAGGATTGTTGCCGGGGTAAGAAATGCTTCAAATGAAACCATTAAAGACAAATCAAATTCTTCTGTCAATATAGTAGAAAGTAAACTTAAACGTCTTCCGGAGATGGAGAGATTAATTTTTATTCTATACGATATAGAAAAATTTAGCTATAAAGATATTACTATTATTACCTCAATGACAATTAAAGAAGTTAAATCAGTTTTAATAAAAGCCAGGCTAAAATTATTGAGAGAAATTCGATGACGGATCACAATCGAATTAAAATCTTAATTAATGACTATGTAAATGAGGTTCTTCCCGACGAATTGGATAAGGAAATCGAAGGACATGTAGATGAGTGTGAGGAGTGTAAAAGTTTTTTAGATAAAGTACAGGAACTTTTGAATATAACTTCTTCGATTACTCCAGAGATAATCCCTCCAAAAGAAATATGGGATTCGATTGTTGCTGATATAGAAAGAACTCAACCTGAAGAAAAGAAAAAAATAGTTACTGTAAAAGAAAATCCAGTTGTCAAGCAGAAACAAGAAATAAAAGAGACTCCGCAAGATTTTCTAGTAAAGAGCAGTGTTCCTAAAATAAACAGAACTAGGAGAAAAAGAATTTCTCCAAAATTGATATTAATGACAATGTTTGTTTTAGTAATTGCTGCTGTATTTTACTACTTAAACATGGGTAAATCCGGTTGGAAGATCCAGACTGTAAAAGGAACTGCTATGATTGGCAAATCAGATGTTTCAACAGGGAGTGTACTTTCTGACGGTGAAAAACTTGTAACCGGTCCAGGCGGCTCTGCACAAGTAGAAGTACCCAATTTTGGATTGATTAGCCTAACCCAGAACTCAGTTATAAGTAAAGACGGCAAAGATGGAATTCAGTTCTTACATGGTAAGATATATATAAATAAAACTGTAAGGACAAGCGATTTATTTTCAATCATTTGTTTAGGGGCACAAGCAAAAACCTTAGATGCATATAATTCCTATAATATTACTAATAACCTTCAAACAGCTTCGTTGTCTATAGATAGCGGGCTGGTGCAAGTTAAGGGCAGTAATTTTTCTGCATATGTACCTGCTGGTTTTACTTGTGAGATTAACAAAACAAACGGGGTAGGAATTCCATACTCAGAAAATGCATCGCCTTATATGGTTCAGGCTTTAAGAAGTTACACTTTTGGAGGGCAACAATATGCCATTGCACAGGTATTATCAGTAGCACAAAAAAGCGATGCAGTATCTCTCTGGCATCTTTTGGCTAGAGTTGAGGCCAAGTACAAAGCAACTATTTTCAGTCAGCTTGCCTCTTATGTTTCGCCGCCTTCAGGCCTTACGCTAAACAGCTCGTTAAGCCTAAACTCAACTCAGATGATGAGTTGGTTTAAGAAAATTACTTCCAATCATTAAATAGAACACAGATTTTTATGATCGTTTAAGATCGTAATTGATCATAAAAATCGTATGAAATATGCAGTCCATTAAAAAAATAACAATTCGGAAAAAGTTTTCCGCTTACTTTTTGGGTTTATAAAAATCTTTACTCTGTCCAAAAAATAAATCCGCTGCTTCTGATATTGTCTCCGACAAGGTTGGGTGTGGGTGAATACTGAGTTTTAAGTCAGTCAGATTTGCGGCCATCTCAATAGCTAGTACACCTTCTGCGATTAATTCTCCGGCTCCTGCTCCGCAAATTCCAACTCCAAGTATTCTTTCAGTTGCAGGGTCGATAATTAATTTGGTCACTCCGTCGTTTCTTCCGATAGTTGTTGCTCTGCCGGAAGCTGTCCACGGAAATTTTGATACTTCGTACTTTATTCCTTTTTCTTTGGCTTGATTCTCGATTAAACCTGCCCATGCGATTTCCGGATCAGTAAATACAACTGCGGGAATAGCGTGCGGCTCAAAGGCTGCTTTATGTCCGGCTATAACTTCAACAGCAGTTTTTCCTTCATGGGAGGCCTTGTGTGCCAGCATAGGTTCGCCGGCAATATCGCCAATAGCATAAATGTTTGGATCGTTAGTTTGCATTTGGTTGTTGGTAGTTATCCAGCCTCTTTCGTTTGTTTTGACCTTCGTGTTTTCAAGTCCAAGCCCACGCGTATCAGGTTTTCTTCCAACAGAAACAAGAACATAGTCAAAATTTTGTTTGGATGTCTCTCCATCTTCTCCTTGGATTTTTACTATTATTCCGTTTTTAGTCTCGCTCATCTCCGTCACTTTTGAGTTGAGCATTATTTTGTCGAATTTCTTTTGAAGATTCCTAGAAAGAAAATTTACTAAGTCTCTATCCACACCTGGAAGCAGCCCATCGGTCATTTCAACTACCGATACTTTAGTACCCAGAGAATGATAAACCGAACCGAGTTC
>JBJKPP010000246.1:0-7812 GCA_046706145.1 Ignavibacteriaceae bacterium
GTCTTTTCGGGACTTGCAATTTTCATTGCATGCCTTGGTTTGTTTGGATTGGCTTCATTCGTTACAGAACAAAGAACAAAGGAAATTGGAATTAGGAAAGCTCTCGGAGCTTCAGTGTCCGAGCTTGTGTTGATGCTTTCAAGAGAATTCACGAAATGGGTTATTCTGGCAAATTTAATAGCCTGGCCGATTGCTTATTTCGTAATGAAGAATTGGCTTCAAAATTTTGCTTATAGAATAAATATTAATGTCATTGTTTTTATATCAGCCGGAGTAGCAGCGTTAGTCATTGCTCTACTTACAATTAGTTACCACGCTGTTAAAGCCGCGCTTGCAAATCCGGTTGAAAGTTTGAGATATGAATAGGTCAGCCTAAGCCCAACTCCTTCCCAAAAGGAAGGGCTTTGAAAGTCCTCCGCAAAGCGGAGGATTTAGGTGAGGCCAATTAAACTGTGAAAAGTGTCAAAAATTTGATGGGGTAATAACATGTTAAAATATTATTTGAAAATTGGGATAAGAAATTTATTAATTAACAAAAAATATTCATTAATTAACATTCTCGGTCTTGCGATAGGTTTTACGGCATTCATTCTGATATTTCTTTGGGTGGAGGATGAATTATCATACGATAAGTTTCATAAAAATGCCGACAATACTTACTTGGTACTCCGTACTTGGAACGGTAAAGTGTCAGCGATAACTTCTAAACTGCTTGGCCCGGCAATCAAATCTGAAATACCTGAAATTGTTAACGAGACGGATTACGCTCCTCTCCCGGAAACCTTTAAACCGTTCTTGCGATATCAGGAAAAAGGATTTGAAGAATCATTTGCCTTAGCCGATTCGCATTTCTTCGAAATCTTTAACTTTAAATTCATTGAAGGAAATCCGTATAAGGCATTTGACGATCCGAATTCGATTATAATGACTGAAAGAATGGCTAAGAAATATTTTGGAAATTCGGACGCTATAGGTAAATCGCTTGTATTAAATTTTGTCGGCATTAAAAAAATAGTAAAAGTTACCGGCGTACTTGAAAACATCCCGCATAACACTCAGTTCCAAAGGGACCTCATCTTGCCATTGGATTTCATTAAGCAGTTCGGTGCAAATTGGGATGCTTGGTATAATTATAGTGTTCAGACTTTTATTCTAACCAATGGAAAAATTGATAAACCGAAACTTGAAAAAAAGATTTTGGAGTGTGAAAATAGGCATGCGGCAAATTTAAATTTGGGAACAACCCGTTATTCTCTTTTCCCCTTGAGTAAGATCCATCTTTTTTCGAATAATTTAGAATTCTTTGCTTCTACCGGCGATATTAAATACGTATATATATTCTCAGCAGTTGCATGCATTATCTTACTTATTGCATGCGTGAACTACATCAATCTTACTAACGCATTTTCGCTGAAGAGAACAAAAGAAATCGGCATTAAAAAAGTAATCGGCGCAAGTCGGCGTGATCTTATTCTGCAGTATTACGGTGAAACGTTTGTCATCACAATAGCAGCTCTAGGCTTATCTTCTTTATTTGTTGAAATGCTTTTACCATTAATGAACAAATTATCCGGCAAGCAGCTTTCAGTTAATTACACGAGTCCCGAATTAATATTATCGATTATTTTAATAACATTTATTACGATTCTTGCTTCGGGGATTTTCCCGGCAATTTTTGCAACCCGGTTCCGACCGGTACAAATTCTCAAGGGTAAATTTCAAAACAAATTTGACGGATTAAATCTTCAAAAAGGATTGGTGATTCTTCAGTTTGCACTTTCTATAGCTATACTGACTTGTGCATTTATCGTTATGCAGCAACTAAATTTTATCCATAATGCCGACTTGGGTTATGACAAAGAAAATATTTTAGACATAAAGGTAAATGGAAATATATATGATAAGTATAATGCGTTCAAAAACACGCTGCTGGCTAATCCTCAAGTACTCAGTGTATCACAGTCGGAACCGATGAACGGAAAATCGTTGTCGAGTACCGAAGGAATAGATTGGCAGGGAAAACAAAAAGGATTCTCTGCGTGGTTGCTGCATGTCGATCCTGATTTTGGAAAGACTTACAAAATCCAAATGAAAGAAGGTAGATTTTATTCTTATGAATATCCTTCCGATGAAACAAGCGCGTATGTAATTAATGAAACGGCAGAGAGGGAAATGGGGCTTAAACCGGCAATTGGAAAAGAAATTTCCGTTTGGGGAAGGAAAGGAAAAATTATCGGTGTAACCAAAGATTTTAATTTTAGCTCTCTTCACGATTTGATTGAACCGATTATATTAAGGATCCCTGACCATAACCAAAGAAATATATTTTACCGGGAAATATCAGTAAGGATTAATCCAAATTTGGTAAGTGAGCGTGTAAGATATATTCAAGATACCTGGAAAAGTTTCTTCCCCGGCGAACCATTTAGTTTTTACTTCGTAGATGAGAGTCAGAACGCAAATTATTTCGCCGAACAACGAATGGGTGACATTTTCAAGTACTTTTCGATTCTGGCGATCTTTATTGCGTGCATTGGGCTTTATGGTTTAACCGCTTTTATGATTGAGCGGAAAATTAAAGATATAGGAATACATAAAGTGCTGGGCGCTAATGTAACAAAGATTGTGTTTATGCTTTCAAAAAAATATTTGCTTTGGATTGTTATATCCAATTTAATTGCCTTTCCCGCCGCATATTATTTTATGAATAAATGGCTGCAGGATTTTGCGTATAGAATAAGTATAAACTGGTGGATATTTGTTTTAGCCGGTGGAATTGCTTTGTTGATCGCATTAGTTACTGTTAGTTTCCAATCTATCAAAGCAGCAACAGCAAACCCGGTGGATAGTTTAAGATATGAATAAAGGGGTAACAACATGATAAAGAATTATTTAAAAATAGCTTTCAGAAATCTTAAAAGGGACAAAGCTTATGCTTTCATCAACATTTTTGGACTGGCTGTCGGTATAGCTTGTTGTCTTCTGATACTCCTTTTTATACAAGATGAACTGAGCTATGATAAATTCAATAAGAATGCGAACTTCATTTACCGGATTAATTCCGACCTAAAATTCGG
Organism: Ignavibacteriaceae bacterium; assembly: GCA_046706145.1. Taxonomy (GTDB): domain Bacteria; phylum Bacteroidota; class Ignavibacteria; order Ignavibacteriales; family Ignavibacteriaceae; genus JBJKPP01. Next base: position 3,078 of record JBJKPP010000246.1, read on the forward strand.
AAGTAGAGAAATGGACGTCCCTCTCACTTCTGATATGATGGGACAAACTTTGAAAAAAGACTATCCGCAGGTCGAGGAATACACCCGTCTTTATACATTTGTTTCAACTAAACAAGTAAAGAATAATAATCTTTACAACGATGAAACAAACATTGTTTATGCTGATTCTACTTTTTTTAAGGTTTTTACATTCCCTGCAATTTCAGGCAATACTTTATCAGCTCTGGATGAACCCAACTCCGTTGTGATTACCGAGTCAATAGCGAAAAAATATTTTGGGCGCACGGACGTTGTAGGCGAGGTTTTGAATACAAAAGATAACGGGGGCAAGTCTTATAAAATAACTGCAGTTATAAAAGATATGCCAAAGAACTCTCACTTCAGATTTAATTTCATTTTTCCCATGTCTAATCTGAATTACGATTGGGGTAACTTCTTAAACTATAATTTTTACACATATCTATTACTACGGAAAGGGACAAATTATAAAGAGTTCGAAAAAAAGTTTGCGGATTACAATATCAGATATGTATTCCCTTTCGCAATGAAGTTTATACATCTTAAAAGCATAGAAGATTTTGAAAAATCCGGAAATAAAATTGTTAATTCATTATCTCCCTTAACTGTTATTCATCTATACTCAACACGCGCGTTTGAGCTAAGTCCTAGTGGAACTATAGAATATGTTTACATACTCTCGGCTGTAGCATTATTTATTTTATTGATTGCCTGCATTAATTTCATGAATCTCACAACTGCCCGTTCTGCAAACCGCGCCCGTGAGGTCGGAATCCGAAAGGTATTAGGTACAGAGCGTAAAAAACTAATTGCTCAATTTCTTACTGAAACAATAATGGCTGTGTTCTTTTCTGTATTGGTTTCTCTCTTTATTGTGTATGATGCATTACCTCTGTTTAATAATCTTACCGGGAAAGATTTGGGATTTAGCAGTTTATTCACGATATATTTGTTGCCTGTATTGATAGCACTTCCATTTATTGTAGGATTCTTGGCCGGTGCTTATCCTTCTTTTTATCTTTCAAAGTTTAATCCAATACAAATATTAAAAACAAAACGTTATTCTGGACGTAAAGGCGGAGGATTAAGAAGCACTCTAGTTGTATTTCAATTTGTCACTTCAATAGCGCTTATTATTTGCACGGTGGTTATTTACTCTCAACTGAAGTATATGCAAAATAAATCCCTAGGCTATCAGAGGGAACATGTATTAATAATAAATAATTTTTACTCGCTTGGTAACAATATGCAAACGTTTAAGGATGAGATGCTGAATATCCCCGGTGTAGTCTCAGCTTCTATTTCCGGTTTTCTGCCGACTCCTTCAATTAGAAATAATAATAGTTTCTTCAAAGAATCTACTTTGGATGTTAAAAGTGGGTTTATAATGTCGGATTGGGCTGTTGACTATAAATATTTAGAAACAATGGGTATGCATTTGATAAAGGGAAGAAATTTCTCAAAGGATTTTGGAACAGATTCTTCGGCAATTATTCTTAATGAAGTCGCTGCTAATACTTTGGGCTACAAAGACCCATTGAACAAAAATATTTACACACTTTCAATGGCGGGAAAACCTGTAGCTTATCACATAATTGGAATCGTAAAAAATTTCAATTTTGAGTCTCTTCGAAATGAAATTGGACCACTTTGCTTTGTTCTTGGTAATAATTCGATGATGTGTTCATTTAAAACAAATGCTTCCAATGTATCGAGTATAGTTAAGCAAGCTGAAAATAAATGGAAGGCACTTGCACCTGAAATGCCCTTCAACTACCGTTTTATGGATGATGCATTCAACGACATGTACAAGGATGAACAACGTTTTGGTACAACAGCATTAATATTTTCTATACTTACTATCCTTGTAGCGTGTTTAGGATTATTTGGACTTGCCGCTTTTCTTGCTGAGCAGAGAACCAAAGAAATTGGAATAAGAAAAGTATTAGGTGCTTCTATTTCTTCATTAATGTTCATGCTTTCACGAGAATTTTTAAAATGGATAATTATTGCAAATATTATAGCATGGCCTTTAGCCTACTATTTCATGAGTAAGTGGCTGGAGGATTTTGCATACAGAATAAATATGAATATATGGATTTTTGTCCTTTCAGGCGGTATTGCTTTAGTAATTGCTCTAGCTACTATTAGTTTTCAGGCCATAAAGGCTGCTATCGCTAACCCAGTGAATAGTTTAAGATATGAATAAAGGGGTAATAATATGTTAAAAAATTACTTAAAAATAGCCTTAAGAAACCTTCTGAAATTCAAAGTTTACTCATTCATAAATATTTTAGGCCTTGCCATAGGTATAGCGGCTTGTACGATGATCTTAATCTATATTGATGACGAATTAAGCTTTGATAAGTTCAATCACAAAGCCGATCAGATTTATAGAGTCCATACCATTGGTAATATTGCTGGGAATAAAATAAACATTGCAGTCTCGCCTGCTCCGCTTGGAGAAACTTTGGTTCGTGATTACCCGGAAGTTTTGCAGGCGACAAGAATACTACCCAACCCAACGATGCTCATTCGTTACAAAGATAATGTATTTAATGAACCGAGATTTTACTGGGCAGACTCAACAATTTTTGATGTTTTTACAATACCTTTTATCGAAGGAGATCCTAAAACCGCTTTGGCACAGCCGCATACTGTTGTGTTAACACAGACTCTTGCAAAAAAATATTTCGGTTCTGAAGATCCAATGAATAAGATAATGACTTTTGAAGATGGAACTCCATATACCGTCAAAGGCGTGGTAAAGGATTGTCCGCAAAATTCTCATTTTCATTATGACATGTTTGCCTCCATCGCTAGTCTAGGACTGGACAAGAATCAGCAGATATGGCTTAGTAACAATTTCATAACTTATATTGTCGTTAGGAAAGGAACTTCCGAATCAAGCCTCCAGAAAAAACTGCAACAGTTTGTTGTGAAATATGCGGGTCCTGACTTGCTAAGATTACTTGGAACGTCTTACAAAGATTTTAGGAGAGCGGGAAATGATTATGAGTTTGAACTTCAGCCTTTAACAAGTATTCATTTACATTCTCATCTTGATTATGAACTAGAGCCAAACAGTGATATTAAATATGTGTACATCTTTTCAATTATTGCATTCTTCATTTTAATAATTGCTTGTATAAATTTTATGAATCTTTCGACAGCACGGTCGCAAATGCGCTCAAAAGAAGTTGGCATCAGAAAGGTTCTTGGCTCAAATAAATCTCAACTTATAAAACAATTTTTAGCAGAATCCATATTAATGACATTCTTCGCGGCATTACTAGCTATTGCTTTAGTTGAAGTATTTCTTCCTTCTTTCGGAAGATTAGCCGGTAAAGATCTGCATATTTCTTTCTTCGACAATGTCGTCACTCTGCCTTCTTTAGTTCTTGCTGTTTTAGTTGTAGGACTTTTGGCGGGTAGCTACCCTGCACTTTATCTTTCTTCATTTAGACCTGTTGCTGTATTGAAAGGCAAACTTAATGGATTAGGAGGTTCCTGGTTAAGAAATGGACTTGTTGTTTTTCAATTCTCTGTATCTATAATTCTCTTCATAGGTACCTTCGTTGTTTATCAGCAATTGAAATTCGTGCAAGAGAAGGATCTTGGTTTTAATAGGGAGCACGTTCTTGTAATAAATAGAGCGTGGGCACTGGAAAATAAAGCAACAACTTTCAAGAACGAATTAATGAATAATCCGCATATTATTGGAGCATCAAATTCAGATAATATGCCCGGCAGAAACTTTGATCAGACTGTTTTCAGACCGGAAAGTTCCCAAAGTTTGCAGCAATACGTTTTAGCAACAATGTCAACTGATTATGATTTTGCAAAAATCATGGGACTAAAACTTGCGGAAGGAAGATATTTCTCCAGAGATAATTCCACCGATACACTTGCCTTGGTATTGAACGAAACCGCAGTTAGAACTCTCGGATTAAAAGACCCCCTTAACCAGAGAGTTTTGCATCCTCGTAGAAGTCCGACGGATAACACACCCTATAAAGTAATTGGAATTCTAAAAGATTTCAATTTTGAATCACTGCACCAAAAGATCAGACCATTGGCAATCTTTTTGAATACAGGGCAAACAGCATATTTGCCTGTAAGAATTAGAGCTGCGGATCTAACGGTAACAGTCTCATTTATTCAAAGCGAATGGAAGAAATTTGTACCTAATAAACCTTTCGAATACTTCTTCCTGGACGATGATTTTAACAACCTTTATAAATCGGAACAGAAAACCGGTGAGATTTTTACTGCCTTTTCTATCCTTGCGATATTTATTGCATGTTTAGGTTTGTTCGGTTTAGCAGCATTTACCGCAGAGAGAAGAACTAAAGAGATTGGCATTAGAAAGGTTTTAGGGGCTTCTATTTCCACAGTTGTTTTCTTATTGTCAAAAGATTTCACAAAGTGGATCTTAATAGCAAACTTAATTGCATGGCCAATAGCGTTCTATTTTATGAATAATTGGCTGGAAAATTTTGCTTACAGAACAAATTTAAATGTCGGAATTTTCATTTTAGCAGGTTTACTTGCTCTTTTAATTGCACTGATTACCGTAAGCTACCAAGCAATCAAAGTTGCGGTAGCAAATCCGGTTAAAGCTTTAAGAACAGAATAACATTTTATAAAGAAAGGGTTGCAGAATGAAAGATATAAATATTCCGTTACCTGATTTTATCGAAAAACAAATTGCCGA
>JBJKPP010000247.1:0-8365 GCA_046706145.1 Ignavibacteriaceae bacterium
GACAACTGGTGGCACAGCAAACATTATTTCAACGTTCCGCTAAATGTATTTATGTCGGTCATAAAAAATTCTGTTCGTGATGGATATACCATGGAATTATGGGGTGATGTCAGCGAACCAGGATACAACGGACATGCAGGTATAGCAGTTGTACCTTCTTTTGATATTCCTTCGCAGTATATTAATGCAAGTGCAAGAATTTTTAGATTTTACAATCACACTACAACAGACGACCATGGAATTCATCTCATAGGTTATACTCACAAAGATGGAAAAGACTGGTATTTGATAAAAGATTCTGCTTCGGGCATGAGAAATAGTTCGCATCCTGGCTATGATTTTTATAGCGAGGATTATGTCAAACTGAAAATGCTTGGCATTATGCTTCCGAAGAGTGCAATTCCTGAAATTGTGAAGAAGATGGATAATAAATAAAAATAAATAACTTGATGAGCATGAAATTTTCTGGGATGATTGTAAAGAAGATAGAAAGCTTTAGGCCGAAATAAAAATCGGCAAACAAAAAATAAACTTACTACCTTCGCCAAATTTGCTTTCAACCCAGATTTTTCCGCGTTGAGCTTGAACAAACTCCTTTGAAATTGTGAGTCCCAATCCTGTGCCTTTGGTTGCTTTACCCACCTGAACAAATTTATCGAATATTCTGGGAAGTTCTTCTTCTGATATTCCGGGACCCTCGTCTTTAACAGAAAAGTAAACCGAATCTTTTTCAAGGTTGGCAGCAATATGGATTGTTTGATTATTTGGTGTAAATCTTATAGCATTGCTGAGAATATTTACTAACACCCAAACTGTTTTCTCAAGATCAGCATGGATGTCCGGCAGATTCTCTTCGATTTTCGTTTCTAACTGGATATTTTTTTCTGATATTAACATCATTAAAGCAGTAATACTCAAATCCACTACATCTTCAGGTCTTACAGGGCCAAGTTTTAATCTTATATTTCCTGTCTCTGCCTGCGAATAATCAAGTAATTCATTTACTACTTTGGATAATCTATTATTTTGTGTCCTGATAGAACTCATAATTTTTTTCTGTTCATCATTTAGCTGTCCAATACGATTATCCTCCAGCAGTTTAAGACTTAAGTTTATTGATGAAAGGGGAGTCTTAAATTCATGGGAAACAGTTGCAATCAGGTTTGTTTTTGCTGCATCGCGCTGTTGGAAAGAAGTTATGTTTCTTAAAATAAAAACACTTCCAACTACATTAGAGCCTTCGTTCGTTCCAGAATTTATTGATATATCATAGTCTTCTACAGAATAGAACTGCTCTTTTCCTTGCATTATTATTTTTATTGGCTTTTGTGCACGACCCACTTCTGTGCCTGGTGCCATCAAATCAATTATTTCTTTTATAAGATCGTTTTTATTTGCTACTTCAGCTATATTATGATCAATTACATCTTCTTCTTTTGAACCGCTTAAGGATAGTGCCGTCTTATTTATATGTATGATTTTTTTATCCTTGTCAATGATGATCACACCATCCTGCAAATTTTGAATTACGGCATCCATTCTCTTTTTTTCAAATAAAAGCTTAGCAAGATTACTTTGTTCGTATTCTTTTAATCTAACCGACATAATATTAAATGCGGAAGCAAGCTCACCAAGTTCATCATGGGAATTTATTTCAAGTTTTTGATTATAATTGCGCTCAGAAATTGCTTTTATTTTAGCGGTTAGTTCTTTTATTGGATTTATGATTCTGTTTGGAAAACCGAGAATGAAAGAGAGTGTAATTATAATACTTAAAGCACCTACTATTCCCATTATAATAATGGCACTGTCTGCTGTCTTGTCCGCTGTTTCATTTCTCCTTAACACTGCCCTCATATTTAGTCCGTAAGCTATTGAGATTTCATTTTTGAATTCTTTATATGTTCTGTTAAAATTCTGAAGTAGAATGTCATTTTTTATTTCTTTTTCGTTTGTAATAATTGAATCAGATAAGGCAATGAATTTGGCACAATCAACTTGAAGTTTTTTGCACACTGCAGCTTCACCAACTTCGGTGATGTTATTACTTTGAAGATTTAAATTTTCAAAGAGTATTTTTTTTGATGTATCATAAACTTTAGTTATTGTATCTTTTGCAGGCACTGTATATTTCAAGTTAGATACCAGAGAATAGACATTGTCTGTTTCTCTTAACATTTCGACAGTATATTGTATGCTGGCATAGTTGTTTTTAATTGTGCCTTTAGAACCCTGAGAGAGTTTATTAAGAAAAATTATCCCCGAGATACTTAAGATTAGGATAACAATAAAAAGAAAAGCAAGTCCGCCAAATATTTTAGTCTTTATACTTTTCATTATTTGTCACTAATAATATATCTAGATTACTTTCGGTAGTATAATTTACTAATCTCTTGAAAATGTTTTTATTTAATAATTCAGAAAGAATAGAAAAATCAGGTTTACCCATTACAATTAAACCTGCCTCTTTCTCTTTCGCAAAGTCAGCTATTGCGCGGGCCACATCATTATTTTCAAGTTGAATTATTTCTGCACCAAGTTCTTTAGCCAGCTTGAGATTATTAAGTAAATAACGCTGCAGCGAAGTATCAATCTTTTCTAGAGATTCTTTGGGCGTCTTAACATAAACAACATACCATGTAGAGTTGTATAAATTGGCCAGCCTTGATGATCTTCTTATTAATCTTGAGCCGGATTTATGATTAGTGCTCAAAGCAGTAACGAGAGCATTTAATTTTGTTCTTTCGGCAGGAAGGATTTCTCTATAAACTTTGCTGGATATTTGGTGTGAAACTTCTTTAAGTGCAAGGTCTCTTAGCTGAAGTAATTTGTCTTTCTGAAAGAAATTTTGGAGTGCCTGATTAATTTTACTTTTTTCATAAATCCTTCCCGTTTTTAGCCGATCAATAAGCTCTTCGATTGTTAAATCAATGTTAACAATTTCGTCCGCTTTTTGAATCATAACATCAGGTACACGCTCTCTTATTTCCACCCCGCTTATCTTTTCTGCTTCTTCTCTTAAGCTTTCTATATGTTGTATATTTAACGTGCTTATCACACTTATCCCTGCTTCAATAACTTCTTGAACATCTTGCCATCTTTTCTCATTTCTACTACCTGGAACATTTGTGTGTGCCAATTCATCAATTAGTGCAACCTGAGGTTTCCTTAATATTAATGCATCAACATCTAACTCATCGAGCATCTTCCCTTTATAGAAAATTTTTTTCCTTTCGAGAACCGATAGGCCGTTAACAAGATTTTGAGTTTCGACTCTGTTGTGAGTTTCAACAAATCCTACAATAACATCAACATCATTTTTCAGTAACTCATGTGCTTCTTGCAGCATACGATAAGTTTTGCCCACCCCTGCAGCTAATCCTATATAAATTTTTAACTTCCCATTTTGGGAAGATTTAATCATATCTAAAAATCTTAGCACTGAACTCGGAAACGAAACCTCTGAGTCCATAATAAATTTTTTTCTTTCTATTTAATTACGGTCATATTACACACATTAATTCAGCTATTATGCTAACGCAAAAATACTTTCAAAACTTATTTGTAAAATCTGAATTAGTCACGTTAAAAAATAAAAATTTCTTTCTAACTTAATTTCGTTTTTGAAGATTATCCAGAGCAATATTGAGCAAAAGAACGTTCACTTTTTCCGGACCAAATAAACCTAAAAAAGGCTTTTGTATGTGCTTTTTTACTAGGTTTCGTATTTCATCCTGATTCAATTTTCTTGCTCTGGCAACACGGGGTATCTGAATCATTGCTGCTTGAACTGATATATCCGGATCTATTCCGCTTGCAGAAGCAGTAACTAAATCAGAGGGAATTTGGTCTCTTTTGATTCCGGGATTCTCTTTAAGAAATTGTTCGATTCTTTTTTCTACTTCAGCAAGATATTTTGGATTTGTAGGGCCCATATTAGATGCCCCAGTGGAAGCAGCATTATAATCAACAGCAGAAGGCCTTCCCCAAAAATATTTATCCGAAGTGAATTTTTGCCCTATATTTTCAAAGCCAATAAGTGTTCCTTTCTTGTAAACCGGTAATCCATTTGATTGATTAGGCAAAATTTGACCGATTGACCATAAAAGCAAAGGGAATAACAATCCGAATAGGATTAAAGTTAAGAAATGTAATTTTATATCTTTAATAATTTTATTCATTATTAAAATCTTTTAAATATCATTGCTATAAATTCATTTTAAAAAGGCAATTAATTTTTCAACAAATATATTAGTGAAAGAACAATGTTAGTGCTATATCGATTGCTTTTATTCCTATAAACGGAATTATCAAACCACCAAGGCCATAAATCAAAAGGTTCTTAACAAGCATAGCTGCTGCCCCAATGGGCTTATATTTAGTTCCTTTCAAAGCGAGCGGAATTAAAGCAGGGATAATAAATGCATTAAATATGACTGCTGAAAGAATTGCAGATTGTGGATTTTCCAGTTTCATAATATTTAGAGCATTTAGCCCCGGAATAGAGGCAGCAAATATAGCCGGTACAATGGCAAAATACTTAGCAACATCATTTACGATCGAAAATGTTGTAACATTGCCTCTTGTAATTAACATTTGTTTTCCTATTTCAATAACTTCCAGCAACTTAGTAGGGTCATTATCAAGGTCTACCATGTTAGAAGCTTCCTTTGCCGCCTGTGTTCCTGAATTCATAGCCACGCCCACATCAGCTTGTGCCAGAGCAGGTGCATCGTTAGTTCCGTCACCCATCATTGCAACTAATTTACCTTGCTGCTGTTCTATTCTAATATATTCAAGCTTATTTTCGGGTGTAGCTTCCGCAATAAAATCGTCCACACCAGCTTGATTAGCTATAAATTTGGCGGTAAGGGGATTATCTCCGGTAACCATTACTGTCTTTACTCCCATTTTTCTTAGTCTTTCAAAACGCTGCTGAATTCCAGGCTTAATTATGTCCTCAAGTTGAATAACCCCAACAACTTTTTTGTCGACTGCAACAACCAATGGAGTTCCTCCGTCTGCCCCTATCTTTTCTATGTAGTTATTTACTTGCTGTTCGATAGCACTGTCAGTGATTGACCATTTTTTGATTGCATCCCAGGCGCCCTTACGAATTTGTGAACCATATGCAAGATCCACACCACTCATTCTTGTCTCAGCAGAAAAATTTACAAATTTGGCATTCTTTATTTTATCTTGTACAACCAGCTTTTCTTTTTTATAAGCAAGGTCTGTAATTGATTTCCCTTCAGGTGTGTTATCGGAAAGTGAACTTAGCAAACAAAACTCCGTGAGTTCGCGATCATTGGTATTGTTGATTGAATAAAAGTTTGTTGCTTTTCTATTCCCGATAGTTATGGTTCCCGTTTTATCCAAAAGAACAACATCTATGTCTCCGGCTGTTTCTACTGCTTTGCCCGATTTTGCAATTACGTTAGCTCTTAGTGCTCTGTCCATACCAGCTATTCCTATTGCAGATAATAAACCGCCAATAGTAGTTGGGATTAAACATACAAACAATGAAATTAATGCTACAACAGTAACGTTGGTTTTTACATAAGAACTAAATGGCTGGAGGGTAACTGCAACTAGTAAAAATACTATTGTGAATCCAGCAAGCAGAATAGTTAAAGCTATTTCATTAGGACTTTTTTGACGGGACGCGCCTTCCACTAACGCAATCATTTTATCGAGAAATGTTTCCCCAGGATTTGCAGAAACTTTTACTTTTATTGAGTCTGATAATATTCTTGTTCCACCTACAACACTAGATTTATCTGTTCCTGCTTCCCTAATTACCGGTGCAGATTCGCCGGTTATTGCTGATTCGTCTATTGATGCAAGGCCCTCGATTATTTCTCCGTCAGCGGGAATTGTATCACCAGCCTCGGCAAAGAATATGTCTCCCTTTTTCAACATTGAAGAACTTATGCTTTCAATGTTACCGTTTTCGTCAATACGCTTTGCGGGCGTTTCTTCCCGCGTTCTTCTTAATGATTCTGCCTGTGCTTTACCTCTTGCTTCAGCAATTGCTTCAGCAAAGTTTGCAAACAACACTGTGAGGAGCAAAAGAATAGTTACTATTAAATTATAAGAAAATGATCCTTGTTTGTTTGTCGCAGAAACAATAGATATTATGGTTATAATAGTCATTATTATTGTTCCTATTTCAACCGTAAACATAACGGGATTCTTCATCATCGTTTTCGGATTCAACTTTGCAAACGATTCGATTATAGATTCTTTAACTAGTTTTGATTCGAATAATTTAATTGTTCTTTGCCGTTTCATGACATTTTATATAATAAATTAAAGTGAAAAATATTCTGCTATTGGTCCTAATGTTAACGCGGGGAAAAATGACAATGCAGCAACTACTATGATAACGCCAAGAAGTACAACTCCAAAAGCAATTGTATCTGCTTTTAATGTCCCTTCTGATTCCGGTACAGTTTTCTTGGAGGCTAAAGAGCCAGCAATTGCGATCGGACCGATAATGGGAAGATAACGTCCAATAAGCATAATAGTACCATCGAGAATATTCCAGAAAGGTACATTTGTGCTTAATCCTGAAAATTCGGATCCGTTGTTTGCCGAAGCAGAGGTAACAGAATAAAGCATTTCGCTGAAACCATGAAATGATGGATTAGTCAACCAGCCATTGTTGGGGTGCAGTGTTTCAAGATGTGCTGCAATAGCAGTTCCCGCAAGTATTAATAACGGGTGCAGAAGAATGATTATTGAAGCGATTTTTACTTCTTTTGCCTCTATTTTTTTCCCTAGAAATTCCGGCGTTCTCCCGATCATTAAGCCGCCAATAAAAACTGCAATTATCACGAACATAAAAAAATTAATAAAACCTACACCAACACCGCCGAAAATTCCATTGATCATCATATCTAATAAGAAAATTCCGCCGGTAAGAGGAGTTTGACTGTCATGTGAGGAATTAGCAGAGCCATTCGAAGTGCAAGTGGTGGAAACGCCCCAGAGCGCAGAAGCCGCCGGTCCAAATCGAACTTCTTTTCCTTCCATATTTCCCGATGGCTGCGCAATACCAAGTTTGGCTATCTCCGGATTTCCGGCATCTTCAAGATGCACAGCCGCACCAACAAGTGGAATATAAACAACGAACATAACACAGAAAAATATCCATGCTAGTTTTTTCTTATTCAAATAAAACCCAAATGCAAAAACGAGTGCTGCAGGTATCAAAATGATCGAAACACATTCTATAATGTCAGTAAAATAGTTTGGGTTCTCAAAAGGATGTGCAGAATTTGAACCAAAGAACCCTCCACCATTTGTTCCAACTTGTTTTATTCCTTCTACAGGAGCAACGGGGCCTGTTGCAACATAAGATGTATCACCTTCAATAGTAGTTACTTTCTGCAGACCATTAAAAGTGACGGGGGTTCCATTTACTAATACAAGAATTGCTACCAGTAAAGCAAGTGGAAGTAAAATTCTGGTTATACTTTTCAAAAACAAGTTATAAAAATTTCCGAGCTCAGCAGCTTTTTTCTGTATAAGACCTTTAAATAACAATGCAAGAGCCGCAATACCAACCCCGGCAGAAACAAATTGCATTAAGCAAACAACCATCAGCTGGGAAAAATAAGATAATCCGGTTTCTCCCGAATAATGCTGAAGATTAGTGTTTGAAACAAAACTTGCAGCGGTATTATAAGCAAGTGATGCTTCCATGTCTGCAATATGTACTGGATTCCAAATAGGAATTATGCCTTGGGTAAGAAGTATAATTATTGTCCAAAGAAAGAAGACCAAGTTTAGTCTCAAAATAGCTTTCATATTATCTTTCCAATCCATTGATTCGTTTGGATCAATGGACGTCAACTTAAAAATCCAACTTTCAATTGGATTAAGGAAATCGCTCCAAACTTTTTCTCCTTTGAAGACTTTGCTTATATATTTACCCAGTGGATATGCTAAGGTAAACATTAATAAAACTATAAGTACGACTCCTAAAATTTGAGAGTTCATAGGCTTAGCTCAGAATTTTTCGGGTTGAATAAGTGCATAACCAAGATATCCGAAAACGAGTATGCTTATAACTAAAAGAATCACCATTGGATAGTTCCTTTATATCTTATCAAAAAATTTGATCGAGCCGAACAACAAGAGAAAAACCAGAAGGCCGAGAATTATCATTAATATTGACAACACATAAACCTTTTTTCGATCCCAAATTCCAAAAGAGTGCCATAACATCTACGATTATTTATGTGTTTGTAAGACAGCTAAATTATTAGAGTTATGTTGATGATTGTTTTTAAAGCTGTCTGAATAGTGAACAAAAACTTTTTCAATTTGGCATAGTATTTTTCAAAATGGAAAAAAG
>JBJKPP010000248.1:0-4336 GCA_046706145.1 Ignavibacteriaceae bacterium
TTGAAAAAGTCTGGATATGCCCAGTTTCTATAAGGTTCGGGAATTTTCTTATCTTTAATATCATCCAAAGTCTTACCGTTAGCAATCATTTCCTTAGCAAGGTTTTGAAGAGCTGATATATAATCACTCAAGGCGGATAGGTCTTCCGAATAACCCAAAGGTCCGTGGCCAGGAACAATAACCTGTGGGTTTAATCTGTCAATATCTCTTAAATCTCTTTTCCATTCATCGGGAAATCCATCCGCTAAATATGGATTTGCTTTTACAAACAAGAGGTCCCCTGCAAATACTATTTTATCTTTAGGAAGATTTAAAATACAATCGCTTCCAGTGTGACCTTTTCCCCAGGTAATCAACTGCGCCTCTCTTTTGGAACCGTGAATAATGAGTTCATTATCAAAAGTTATGTTGGGTGGCCTAATCTTCAATGTTGGTAATGCGGTTTCAATTGCCTTTAAGTATGTTAAGGACTTAAACAAATTTGCTCTGCTTGAAGAGTCTTGTGTATCTTTCAATTTTTTCTTCACTTCCTCAATTTCATTAGGAACATATTCGCTGTCCCATTTGATTTCTTCCGGTTCCTCTTTTACAATTTCATCTCTCGTCCATGCAGTACTAATTATATTTGCATCAGCCGGAAACACCTGATTTCCTTGAATGTGATCATTATGGAAGTGGCTGTTTATAATATAACCTACCGGATGATGAGTTAAAGAATCTGCCGCTCTTTTAAGATCTTCAGCAGCTACAGGATTTATAAAAGTATCAAAAATTAACGATTTGTTCCCAAGGTCAACTATTCCAGCATTACTAATTGCATAACCACTGTCAGATGCGATAGCCGCATAAACACCATCAGCAAGTTTGATTAAATTAAAATGTTTGGACTGTGGCAACTGTGCAAAAATATTTAACGAGCAGAAAGCAAATAATGATATGATTAAAAGAAGTTTAGAATTAAAATATTTCATGTGTATTATGTTTCTAAAAGGTTACCAAATTAAATCTATCAAGTTTCCTTAAAAAGTCCTATTAATACATGCCCCTTTTCGGGCTTTGGTTTGTTTTCACTTGTATAAACAATAAGATTTTTATTTTGATCTATGATAAAAAATGGAATCATATTGTCACCGTTATGTTTTTCGGTAAATGTATCAAAATCAAATTCGTCAGTCATAGTTTTAGCTTCGACCTCTTTGTCGTTGTGAAATCTTCTTGCCAGATGACCATAACTTAAATGCGTGCCGAAAAGAATTCTTCCTCTTAAATCTTTAGAAACTTTTTTCCCTTTAGTCCCTTCGTCTTCTTCAACCGAAAGTTGATAGACTTCGTTACGCCCAAACATCTTCGAAAAGTGAAGCGCAGCCAATGAATTCACTTCTTTGTTAGGTGTTATAGCCAGGAGTTTTCCAATCCCGTTTAAATCAATATCATCCAGGATATATTCAGATAATATGCTGCCATAAAAAGCCGGCAAACTTTCCATCTTAGCAATCTTAATGTTATTATAATTGCTATCTATCATTAAAACCTTTATGCCGTTATCCCTAAGAATTCTTCCGATTGCCCTGCCCAATGGGTGTGCTCCTAAAATTAAACAGCCCTGTGGATTTGAATTAGAAATACCGAGCCATACAGCTAGTGGTTCCGCGCTCAGACCATAAACTGCAATTGTAACTATTATAATTAAGAACATTAGGGGAATCAAACCTTCCGCACTATTAAATCCTTGCTTTACAAGTTCCAATGCGAAAAGGGAAGTTACTGCAGCGGCTACAACTCCTCGTGGTGCCATCCAAGATATATACAACTTCTCTTTCCAGTTCAGCGAAGACTGGAAAGTTGAAATATAAACTGATACCGGACGTATCAAAAGGATAAGTACGACTGTAAATATTATACTTCCAAAGCTTAAAAGTTTTAAGTCGGAAAAATTTAATCGTGCAGCTAAGATTATGAATAAAACGGAAATAAGAATTGTTCTAAGATTCTCTTTAAATTCTATTATGTGTTTTACAGTAACAGTCTTTTGATTAGCAAGAAAAACTCCCATAACAGTAACGGAAAAAAGCCCGCTTTCTTCCTGAACCAAATTTGAGAGTGAAAAGACACCAACTACCATTGCCAACGAAACAGAATTCTGAAGAAAGTCGGGAATAAGCCTATATCGAATTAGAAAAACGATTATATATGCACTCAACAAACCAATTACTAAGCTTGACAATACAGTTTTTGCAATCCCTAAAACTACACTTACCGTAGCCTCCCCGAGACTTTTAGTCAAAATAACTTCAAAAACTAAAACAGCCAGCAATGCACCAACAGGATCATTAACAATTCCCTCCCATTTTAATACCGAGTTGACTTGGCCGGTTGGTCTTACCTGCCTCAAAATTGGCAGAATTACTGTGGGACCCGTAACAACCAGGATAGCACCAAATAAAATTGAAAGTGAAAGTTTAATTTTAAGAATAAAAAATGCTGCTAGAGTTGTCAAAATCCATGTGGATAAAACACCGATGGTAGTTAAATTCCTAATTACACCTCCTGCTGTTTTCAACTCTGATATTTTCAGATTTAATCCGCCTTCAAATAATATAATAGCAACGGACATTGAAACTATAGGGAATAATAGATTTCCAAAAAATTCATCCGGTTTAACAAAACCTAGTATTGGACCTGCTATTATTCCAAAAATTAATAGCAGAAGGATCGAGGGTACTTTGATTCGCCAGGACAGCCACTGTGCAGCCATTCCAAGAAAGATTATTGATGATAATCCAAGCAATAGTTCCTGATTCAAAAAATCTCCTGTTTTTCAGAAGGAAAGGAAATAGTAAATATTTCACATTATGATAATAAAATTTTGCTTCAAAAGGTAGAACCTAAGTGTAGTACTCTTTTGAAACTAAGTAGAGAATTGCACTTTGTTTTGGCTCAGATATTTCAAGAAAATATTATAAATTATGGTTACGTGAATCGTATAATGTTGCAACTCCTTTGCGTAGCTTAATTTAAAGATGAGAGCAAACAGGATGACGAAGAAAATTTCACTGATTGCAGTAATTGTCATACTAGCCATATTTACTCTCCTCGTTTTTTCTCAAAAAGAAAACAACGGAGGCACCATGAACATAACCCTAACAAGCGGGTCATTTGTTAAAAACAGTCTTATTCCATCAAAATATACTTGCGATGGCAAAAATATTTCTCCTCAATTGAGTTGGAATAAACCTTCGGAAAAAATCAAAACATTCGCAATTATTACAAATGACCCAGATGCACCTGGCGGCAATTTTATCCATTGGATTATTTTTAACATCCCAGATACCATTTTAAGTCTTCCTGAAGATGTTACTCCAATGAGAAATATACCGGAAGAAGCTTCTTTGGGAACAAATAGTTTTGGCCACATTGGTTACAGTGGTCCTTGTCCTCCTACAGGAACTCATATATACTTTTTTAGAATTTACGGTTTAGATGAGGCTATCAAGCTCGAAGCCGGAATAGAAGAGAAGGACCTGGTTAGAGCAATGAAAAATCATATTGTTGCTGAAGGGGAACTGATGGGAAAATATAAGAGAACCTGATAAATTAAGTACCCTCACCAAGAACTAGTCTTGGCGAGAATAAAATATCAAACAATGAAACTCTGGAGAATTCCGTCAAACCGTTGAGGAATTCAAGTCACCCAACTATGAACTAACTTTTATATCTGTAAACCAAACCTTTCCTTTTTTATGTGCACCATAATGCATTGTTGATATTATAACACCATCGAAATTCTTATTATCCTGCCATGTAAAGGGAGCTTTGTGTGTTTCACTTCCGCCGTGCCTGTAAATCCACTCGCTTATCATATCATTTTTATTAATAAACAAATCGAATGCATCGTTAGGAGTGTAACCAACATTATTTTCGTATTGTACTGTAAGCTCCGTTGCTTTTCCTTTGCCGATAGGTAGTTTTTGCATTCCTTTGTTGATTATATCCACATTATTGTCCCAGGCTAGATGGAAAGGAAATAAAAGCCAGTACGAATCGTTAATAAACCTTTCATCCACAAATTTTTCTGTTTTATTAGATTTATCCAACTTGTTTCTATTGTAAGAAAATTTAATCTTTTTTCCATTTGGACCAGGGCCATCGAAAGTTACCATATTTGTTTGCGGATCCCAAGTCCAGCTTCTTTTAACTTTTTTGTTGCCACCAAAGTCCACATTGAACGTAAATTCAATAGACTTAACTTTTGAAAACGAACTCAATCCGTAAGCGTCCGCAACTTTTAATGCTAGCGGATCTTTTGAAGTAGTCATTTCCTTATTTTGTGGAAAAA
>JBJKPP010000249.1:0-4833 GCA_046706145.1 Ignavibacteriaceae bacterium
AAGTTGATTCTGTTGGCTGCCCATTAGATTCAGACCACGACGGTGTTCCGGATTATCTTGACAAATGTCCAAATACCGCACCTGGAGTAAGAGTAGATTCTCAGGGATGTCCTATAGTTATTAAGAGGGAAGTTCCTAAAGAAGAAAACGAAACCGGAAATAATACAGAAAAAGTAAAAAAAGAACCCCCGCCGGTATTTCCGTCTCAACCAAAAGCTACTGCAGAAAAGAATAATAGCGAGGAACCAACAGTTCCTAAAGAAAAGAGTACAAATGAGAAGACAACTTATTCCAGCAATACCAGCAAAATAGTTTTAGAAAGCGATGAGATATTTTCAGGCAATTCGTCGAAGTTAGATCCGGCTGCGTATGGAAAGTTGAACGATATAGTTGACTTTCTTGGCAAAAATATTTTTACAAAATGGAAGATTGATGGTTATGTGGACAGCCATACACCAGAAGGCAAGCAGCTTACTTTATCCTATGAAAGAGCCAATGCAGTATTACAATATTTCGTAAATCACGGACTTCCATCATTCCAATTTCAAATAAATGGCCTAGGAGCCTCTGACCCTATTGCTCCGAATGATACTCAAGAGGGTAGAAATAAAAATAATAGGGTCGAAATAGTGAAGTTAAAATAAAATCTTTATGTAACTCTATATTATCATCTGCTTGAATTTCACTAAGTTTCGCAAAGTAGGCACAAAGCCTCACGCGAAGTAAAAGATTCAAAGTTTTAGGTGTGCAAGAATCTCAAAGACAGACTCAAGAAGTTTTAAGGAGTATCTTTTTTAAGTTTTCAATAGAGTGGATCCATGCCATATTTACCGCACGCATACATAGTAAGTATGCTTGATAAATCAACGAGTGCCTTTTTTTGATCTTCACTATAAATTACCAGGTCATATACATCTGCTACAAACTGCATGTTAGTTAATATTTTTCTTAGTTCTCTATAAGTGGGCGAGCCGTGCCAATTGGCGACCTCATTTACAAGTAAATTTTCGTTCCTTCTCAAGAATTCATTAAAAGAAATTGTCTTTATAGAGTTTGGCGTTCTGGGCCTGCAAATATTAATCATATCGTTAAAATAGGTATCCCAATGCACTGCAAATTCTTTATTCCTTTCCTGCATTACATATCTTGCTTTCTCTAGTGAGAAATTTGCTTTTGTCTTAATTTTAAAAGTAGGTGTTAATGAGTAACCATCGTAACTAATAAAACCATCTTCGTCGTCGATGTACTTCCATCTTTTTAATAATTGATTTGCAGTGTATATCACAATAACCTTATCGAGTGCACTATCTACAACAATGAATTTATTTTTCTGTTCATTTACTACCGTAAGCCAATGCTCCCAATTATCTACACTTAAAATACATGGAAATCCTTGTTTCAAATGTTTATGTAAAGCTTTAATTGCATCTTCCGCAATTTCTCTTCTAAAGTATTTCATCTTGCAGCCGAAAGATTTGGCAGCTTTTGCTAAGCCGATTTCATCGGTTCCGTACCACCATGTGCTGCCCGCTCTTTTGCCGATCTCTCTTTCATTCTCGAATTTGCCTAACATTACGAGTCCGTATTTTAAAGCGAAAGGTCCGCATTGATACTTATAAGGTTGTGGGTAAAAACTCATTTCAGTTTTTGAAAATTAACTCCATATTACAAAAAATTATTGAAATGAAACTTAACATAATTTTGCTAAAAAAAAGAAATTAATTATTTTTAATTTATGAAAGATCACTTAACTAAGGTTCTTATCGCCTACAACGAACCTAACCCGGAATATTATCACAAACAGCCCAAAGAAGACTTTAACAGTATGAATTTCATTCCTTACTTTGAGGTGGAAGATCTTACTCCGATGGAGGAATACGAAATCATCTCAAAAAAGATAAGTTTTGCAGGCTATACATCATACACTCTAAACATTCGTGATAGCATTGACATACTATTAAACGATATTCAAAAAAACAAGCCCGACGTGATATTTAATTTTATTGAAATTTATAAAGAAAATTCACGTTTAGAAATGAATATAGTTGGGTTATTTGAAATACTAGAAATTCCTTATACAGGCTCGCCTCCACTGGCACTGGCAAACTGCCAGAGTAAGATTCTTGCAAAGCGTTTGCTGAATATGGCTGGGGTTAAAACGCCAAATTTTAAGGTTTTTCCTCGTTTTTCTTCACATTATCAGCATAACCTCAAATTTCCTCTGATGGTTAAACCCGCCTTTGAGGATGCAAGTGTGGGAATCGAAAATGAATCAATCGTAAGGAACAACAAGGAGCTTAAAAATAGAATAGAATATGTACTTCATTATTTTGCGCAGCCTGCACTTGTTGAAGAATACATAAAAGGTAGAGAGCTTAATCTTGCTATTATGGGGAATGATAAACCTAGGGCTTTACCTATTAGCGAAATTGACTTTACAAAGATGCCGGATTATCTTTTTAACATTGTGAGCTATCAAGCAAAATGGGAGCCCGCTCACGAAGCTTATCATAAAACAATTCCAATCTGCCCGGCTAAGCTGCCCAAAAAAGTTGCGCGGAGGGCGGAAGCCATAGCGGTTAAAGCTTATAAAACAATGGGATGCAGAGATTATGCAAGAGTCGATATGAGATTTTCCGAAGGAGGGGAGCTTTATGTTTTGGAAGTTAATCCAAATCCGGATTTGACCGAAGGAGCTGGCTTTATGCGTTCTGCCGAGGCAGCAGGGTATTCGTACGGTAAGGCACTTAGAAAAATAGTCAGCTTTGCATTGAAAAGAAGCAAAAAGAGGAGATCTCTAAGAGTTTCAGCTTAGGGAGGGTTTCTGCATGTTGTAAAGGTTTTTTTTGGCATTTATTTTGTCTTATTTTCACTTCTATTAATAATAATTTTATTTCAACTCAACCTTCTTACTGAAATGGAAATAGTGCACTACCTAATCGATCTGTTTTTGCATTTGGACAAACATCTGAGTGGAATTATTGCTCATTATGGCGCCTTTACTTATTTGCTTCTGTTCATGGTTATATTTTGCGAAACAGGATTGGTAATTACACCATTTCTTCCGGGTGACTCACTTATCTTTGCTGCTGCAACTTTCGCTGCGAAAGGTGTTTTGAATGTTAACCTTTTATTTGTAATACTGGTTGTTGCGGCTGTCCTCGGAGATACAATAAACTATTGGATTGGACATTACATTGGGCCAAGAGTATTTGAACAAGAAAAAATACGTTTTCTAAAAAAAGAATACCTTGTAAGGACGCATAACTTCTACGAAAAGTATGGTGGAAAAACCATTATCCTTGGACGTTTCATTCCCATCATAAGAACCTTTGTTCCGTTTGTTGCTGGAGTTGGAAGTATGACTTATTCCAGATTTATAGTTTACAATGTAATTGGCGGTATAGCCTGGGTTACCATGTTCTTATATGGCGGCTTCTTCTTTGGGAATTTGGATTTTGTTAAGAATCATTTTTCTATAGTGATTTTGATGATAATTTTTATATCCATTTTGCCTGGGATAACAGAATTCTTAAGACATAAATTAAAGAAAGCTGCATAAAAGCTAAATAAAAACCTCCAAAGTGTCTAAAACCTTGGAGGTTTGCTTTATTGAAGATAAACATAGGCAGACTATTTTTCCGAGGGTATCCTCATTCCGTAGAACGAACGCCATACAAAATAGAAAGCGATAAAAAGGAAGACTACTCCTACTATCGAAGCAACATGTCTGAACGATGGGGTGATTGCAATCTCCATCGCCAGTAAACCGAAAAGAGTGGTAAACTTGATAATCGGATTTAGAGAAACCGATGACGTGTCCTTGTAAGGATCGCCAACAGTATCGCCTACTACTGTAGCATCATGCAGTGGAGTTCCTTTTTCCTGCAGGTCAACCTCGACCACTTTTTTAGCATTATCCCAGCTTCCACCTGCATTGGCCATGAAGACAGCCTGAAACAAACCGAATGTTGCAATCGCGATTAAGTATGAAACGAAGAGGCTTACAGGTGCATTACTACCGGTTGGTGCCGAGAGACAGGCAAAAGCCAGAGCGAACGAAAAAATGGCGAAAAAGATATTCCACATACCCTTTTGAGCATATTGGGTGCAGATCTTAACTACTTCTTTGGAATTTTCCGTAGCAGCCATTTGATTGGCATTTTCATCAAGATGTATATTACGTTTTATGTAATCAACTGCCTTGTAAGCTCCGGTCGTTACGGCTTGGATGGAGGCACCGGTGAACCAGAAGATTACCGCACCACCCGCTATAAATCCTAGTATGCTGAACGGATTGAGTATGTTGAGGATCGTTTCAGGTGCAACGCCCAGTACTTGTTTGATCAGCAGGATCAAACTGAAGATCAGCGTGGTGGCGCCAACCACCGCTGTAGCGATCAGCACCGGTTTGGCAGTAGCCTTAAAGGTGTTGCCCGCGCCGTCATTGGCTTCCAGGTAGTGCTTTGCCCGCTCAAAATCCGGGTCAAAACCGAAGTTATTTTTAACTTCCTTTTTGATATCAGGGATGGTTTCAATCAGCGATAATTCATAGATCGACTGGGCGTTATCAGTTACCGGGCCGTAGCTGTCAACAGCAATCGTCACCGGACCCATACTCAAGAAACCAAAGGCAACAAGGCCGAAGGCAAAGACTGCAGGGTAAAGCATAGTTCCGCTGGGGAAAAAAGTGCTTGCATAATAGCCGATAAACATTAAAAATAAGATTACCATGCCAATCCAGAAACCGCTGAAATTACCTGCTACAAGTCCGGACAATATGTTGAGTGAAGCACCGCCTTCCCGTGTAGCCTTAACAACTTCTGACACATG
>JBJKPP010000250.1:0-3475 GCA_046706145.1 Ignavibacteriaceae bacterium
TATGGTTATGGAAAGAGGCTGGACAGAAAAAAGATGTTGTCGTTATTGACTTCTCAAAATCATATTCCTTTAGTTTATGCTTGCTGTGTTGGTGCCCAAACAGAATTAATTTTTGATGGTGCAAGCATGTGTTTGAATTCTCAAGGAGAGTTAGTAAAACTTGGTGAAGCTTTCGGAGAAGATCATTTTATTTTTGATACTGAAGAAAAATATGAAACAATAAATGATGACGAGATTGAAAAAAAATTACCGGAAGAAGTTTTAAACGCATTGGTTTTCGGTCTCAGGGAATATTGTGAAAAATTAGGATTTAAGAAACTATTATTGGGATTAAGCGGAGGAATAGATTCAGCACTGACGGCTTATATTGCTGTACAAGCTGTGGGAAAAGAAAACGTTCATGTTGTGCTAATGCCTTCAATTTATTCAAGCGATGGAAGCATCAAAGATTCAGAGAAACTTATAAAGAATCTGGACATTTCAGACGACAATGTTTCTATTCAGCCTGTAGCCGAAAAGGTCATGCAACAATTGAAACCTGCTCTTGGCGATAATATTAATAATATTGTGCATGAGAATCTGCAGGCAAGAGTTAGAGGTATTTATTTAATGGCTTTCTCAAATCAAAATAATTATTTACTTTTGGCTACTGGAAATAAATCCGAATTGGCCACAGGTTACTGTACATTATACGGTGATATGTGTGGCGGTGTTGCTGTTCTTGGAGATGTTTATAAAACTGACGTTTACCGGATAGCGAATTTTATAAATCAGGATGAAGAAATTATTCCGGAAGAAATTATTAAAAAGGCTCCATCTGCCGAACTAAAGTTTGACCAGAAGGATCAAGATACTTTGCCGGAATATCCTTTGCTGGACAAAATTTTGAAGATGTATTTGGAGGAAAATAAAGAGCAAAATGAAATTGTTGGGGAGATCGGAAACAAAGAGATAGTCATGCGAGTATTAGGGATGGTGGATAAAAATGAATTTAAGAGAAAGCAAGCTGCTCCGGTTTTAAGAGTTTCTACGAAAGCGTTTGGATACGGTAGAAGATATCCGATTGTTCAAGGATGGCGAAGAAGTTAGCTCAAAAACCTAAGCCCGAGGCTTACTAGTTATTAAGATGAAATTTAAAATTTTAACTTCCTTTCTGTTTTTAATTTTTTTCAGCACTCTTCTTTTTAGTCAGCCAAATTTCCCCAATCACGTAAAGATTAAAACTTATCAATCTTTTGATAAAGTTTATCCTGGCGGTGAATTAAAGTTGGCTGTAAAAGTGGAAATTGACAGCACCTGGCATATTAATTCCAACAAACCTAAAGATGAGACTTTAATTCCCAGTGAACTAAAGCTTACAAGCAGTCAGTTTAAACTTGAGAAGGTAGTCTATCCAAAAGCTGAAGATATCAAGTTTAGTTTTTCAGACAAACCACTTTCTGTTTGGAAGGGAAATGTTTTTGTTGGTGGATTATTGAATATCCCGGAAAATATTAACCCTGGTAATTATAAAACAGTTGTAGAGTTTGATTATCAATCGTGCAATAATATTACATGTTTACCGCCAACTACTGCTGTGGATACAATTACAGTTGAAGTAGCCAACAAGAAAGCCGCGGTAAATGAGATTAATCAAA
This sequence comes from Ignavibacteriaceae bacterium, assembly GCA_046706145.1. Taxonomy (GTDB): domain Bacteria; phylum Bacteroidota; class Ignavibacteria; order Ignavibacteriales; family Ignavibacteriaceae; genus JBJKPP01. The sequence continues at coordinate 1,638 of JBJKPP010000250.1, forward strand.
ATATTTTTAAGAACATAGATTTAAGCTATACTACCGTAGCTGCTCCCGGAAATAACTCCTCTGGAACAATTTCATCAACTCTTGAGAAAAGCGGGCTCTTCTTAGGTTTGATTCTCGTCTTTCTCGGTGGCTTAGCTTTGAATCTTACTCCATGTGTTTATCCTCTAATACCCATTACAGTTGGTTTTTTTGGCGGACAAAGCGAGGGAAGTACAGGCAGACTTTTATTGATGGGCTCATTTTTTGTCGTTGGTTTAGCATTAACATATTCTGTGATTGGAGTTGTTACTTCACTTACAGGTGCTGTATTTGGCTCTTTGCTGCAAAACCCGTGGGTTATAATTTTTGTTGCTCTCGTTTTAGTTGTACTTTCTTTAAGCATGTTTGGTGTTTATGAATTTAAACTTCCGGATAAACTTGTTGCTAAAGCTGGAGGCGCTAAAGGTGGGTATTATGGTGCTTTCTTTATGGGATTAACAATGGGAATTGTTGCTGCCCCATGTATCGGACCATTTGTGATAGGTCTGGTTACTTATGTTGCCGCTAAAGGAGACCCTTATTATGGTTTCTTGATGTTTTTTGTTTTGGCTCTTGGTTTGGGATTGCCATATCTCTTTCTGGCAGTTTTTTCGGGCAAGATAAAAGCATTGCCCAGGTCAGGTGAATGGATGGAAGCAGTAAAGCACATCTTTGGTTTTATACTTATTGGGATGGCAATCTATTTTTTACTGCCCCTTCTACCTGAATCCGTACAAAGTTTCATTTTGCCGGTTTACCTGATTTTTGTTGCATTATACCTCTTATTTGTTGATAAGAACGCAAACAAAATAAAAGGATTTAGAATATTCAAGTCGGCATTTTCTTTGATTGTTATTGCTATAAGTATTTATGCAATTATTCCATCTAACAAAAATGAAATCAAATGGCAGCCGTATTCGGAATCAGCTATTCAAAATATTGGTAATAGTAAAAAGGGCGTGATAATTGATTTTTATGCGGATTGGTGTATTCCTTGCAAGGAATTAGATAAGAGCACTTTTACGGACAAGAGAGTAATTCAGCAGTCAACTAATTTTAATATGCTGAAAGCAAATATGACAAAATCACTTTCTGACGCAGTTGAAGAATTGAGAAATAAATACAACATTATTGGAGTTCCGACTGTTTTGATTTTAAACGATAAAGGTCAGGAAGAAAAAAGAATAACTGGTTTTGTGAATGCTGATGAATTTTACAAGATTCTAAAAAATGTTGATTGAAAAAGAAATTTTGAGTATTGGGCTAATTTCATGTTGAAAGAATTAAATAAAGTTGTCATTCTGAATTTAATTCAGAATCTGATTCACATTCCAGTGAGATTCCGAAACGAGTTCGGAATGACAAATCTTGAAATTAACCCCGATACCAAATAATTATTGCTGTGCAAAAAAATATTAACTTTAATTACATTATTTAATAACTTAACAATAAACAAATATTTGTTTTGAAATGGAAAAGAAACTACAAGAACTCGAACAAGTAACAGTTAGATTCGCCGGAGACTCCGGCGATGGTATGCAATTGGCGGGGAGTCAATTTACAAATACTTCTGCTATCGTTGGCAACGACGTTAGCACCTTCCCTGATTTCCCGGCAGAAATTCGTGCACCCGCCGGTACTACTTATGGTGTCAGCGGTTTTCAAATTCACTTTAGCAGTGAAGATATACAAACGCCTGGCGATGCCCCGGATGTTTTGGTAGCTATGAATCCTGCTGCTTTGAAGATAAATCTATCTGAGCTGAATAAAGGTGGAACGGTCATAATCAATGTTAACTCTTTTGATACTAAAAGTCTTCG
>JBJKPP010000251.1:0-1770 GCA_046706145.1 Ignavibacteriaceae bacterium
TTCCATATCCGTAACTTCTTCCGGTCTTTCATCTATAAGCAAAATAATCATCTTAATTTCCGGATGATTCCGGGTTACAGAGTTAGCTATTTTCTGCAGGAGAACGGTTTTTCCACTCTTTGGAGGAGATACAATTAATCCTCTTTGTCCTTTTCCAATCGGCGAAAGCAAATCCATGATTCTCATGGAATATTCACCTGGCGCAGATTCAAGCGCAATTCTCTTTGTAGGATAAACAGGTGTAAGATTATCAAAGAGTGTTCTTTCTCTAATCATTTCCGGGTCGATATTATTTACAGCTTCCACTCTTAAAAGAGCAAAGAATCTCTCTCCTTCTTTTGGCGGTCGAACCTGTCCGCTTACAAAATCTCCGGTTCTTAAACTAAACTTTTTGATTTGTGAAGGTGAAACGTAAATATCGTCAGGCGATGGCAGATAGTTGTAATCTGAAGATCTCAAGAAACCGTAACCGTCAGGCAGTACTTCAAGAACACCTTTCGAAAACGTTAACCCATCCTTTTTGGTTTGTTCTTCTAAAATTCTAAAGATTAAGTCTTGCTTTCTGAGATCGCTGTATCCAACAATGTCCAGTTCCTTTGCAATCTGATTTAGCTCAACAATCTTCTTAGACTTAAGTTCAGAAATGTCCATTGGCATAATTATCCCTTTACTAAATTAATTTGTAGTTTATTGATATTTTGTGAACTAATATTCAATGTGATCTAATTTTATAGACAGATGAATTGGAAATTCGGGGCCCTTGTCAATTAATACTAATTTATTTTTTGATAGGAATATGGGGTTTATTCGAAACATAATGCTAAATAAATTTAATGTCAAGTAACTTCAGCGGAGATTTTTGATTTAATGTCCCCGAGCAAATACATGCTTCCTAAAACGACTAGGCAACTGTCGTTGCTCTCATTTTCAAATTCTTTTAGAAGATTAACCGGGTTGTAGGCCCTCTTGGTCTTTATACCAACTGATGCCGCAATTGTTTCTAAATCTTCAAGCTTGGAGGCCCGCTCAATGTTAATTTGCGTGATATAAAACTCATCGAAGCCGTCTTTAACCATATTCAGCATTTCTGCAATTTCTTTGTCTTTTAAAGCACTAAATAATAAATATTTCTTTTTATATTTTATACTGTCTCTTGAAAATTCCCGGATAAAATTTGAAACTCCTTCCGGGTTGTGAGCAGAATCAAATATAACATCAGGATTTCTTCGATAAAATTCATACCTTCCTTCAATGGAGGTGTTTTTCACAACGTCTTTTATACCCTTTTCTATTAAACGAAAATCAGAGGTATCTAAAATCTTGGACACAGCCAATGATGCAAGTGCAGCGTTTCTTTTTTGATAAAACCCTTTCAGGGGAATATTCCAGTCATCAATTTCCAATTCCTCCGTGTACAACATAATTGAATCGTTTTTCTCAATTATATAATCTTCGAGATTAAATAGTCTACTTCCCACCTGTTCACATTTTTTCTTAATTACTTTTTGTGCCTCAGGTGGAAGTTTGCCTGTAAAAACTTTTGAATTTTCTTTTATTATTTCACCTTTTTCGAAAGCTATCTGCTCCAATTCTTTCCCAAGTATTTCTGTGTGTTCATAACTAATTGAAGTAATTATGGAACAGAGCGGATGCAGAACATTTGTAGCATCCAGCCTGCCGCCTAGTCCGGTTTCAATAACTGCATAGTCAAGATTTGACTCACTGAAATATTTAAACGCTAAAGCAGTTGTTGCTTCAAAGAAAGTAATT
>JBJKPP010000252.1:0-2766 GCA_046706145.1 Ignavibacteriaceae bacterium
GAATTTTTCCTAAAGGAACTGCTTTTATTACAGATGTAGGAATGACAGGCCCTTATGAATCTGTCATTGGGATGAAAGTTCTTCCTGCCATAAATAGATTTTTATATCAGACTCCTCAAAAATATGAAACTGCAGAAGGTGACCCGCATATTTGCGGAATCTTCCTTAAAGTTGATTCGGAATCTGGCAAATCAGTAGAAATAGAAAGAATATTTTTCCCGGATTTCATTAGAAAAACAGATAGTCAATAATCTATTAGAAATGACAAACTTTCCGCTTCCAAGAATTGATAAAGATGATGAGCTTAAGGAAATGCTTCTTCCTTATTGCAGATTTAAACCAGGAGACATATGGATAGATAAAAAGAAAGGACATAAAATTGCCTGTGTCGATGCGACGGATGAAAGTCAAATAAAAAAATTGATGGGGAGAAAAAAAGCTGCACTCGCTATTTATGATCCTCCATATAACTTCGTAGCTTTTGAAGAGAAAAGAGTAAAAGAATTTATTGATTGGTGTAAAAAATGGGTTTCTATTACTTATAAGATACTACAAAATAATTCTTCGTTTTATGTTTGGCTAGGCGCTGACCAAAATAAGCACTATCAACCGCTACCAGATTTTATCTTCATGATGAGAACATCCAACTTTAAATCCAAAAGCTTAATTACGATGCGCAATCAGAGGGGCTATGGAACTCAAAAAAACTGGATGTCCGTTAGACAAGAATTGCTTTTTTATATTAAAGGAAAACCTGAATTTAATGTTAATGCTGAATATACAGATATTCCAAAGATTCTTGGAGGTTATTATAAAAAAGTTCATGGAAAAGAAACAAATAATTTTACCAGAAGCAAATCTAAATTTATAAGAGCGGGCAACGTTTGGGTAGATATTCAACAAGTCTTTTATCGGCAACAGGAAAATGTTAATGGATGTTACGCTCAAAAACCTTTAAAAGTAATAAAACGAATAATTGAAGCCAGCAGTAAAGAGAATGACATTGTTATTGACCTTTTTTCACATTCAGGAACAACTTTGCTTGCATCTGATATTGCTGGAAGAAAATGTTTTACAGCAGACATAGAGCCGATTTATTGTGAAATTACTTTAAGAAGGCTTGAGCATCTACGAAATTGTGCTAAAACAGGTTGGCAAAATTCAAATCCATTTGCTGACGAGATAATGTCTGATAAAAAATTAATTAGACATTTGAAAGAAAATTATGACTACACTTTTTAAAAAGGAAATTATCATTTCTTTTTAGTTAAAATGAGTCAAATTAAATTATTAAATAAAGATCAATTACGAATTTTATATAATGAATATCATTTCTACATTGGTAAATGTAAAAAAAATGAAATAAGCGCAAATCTAAATACTTTTATCTCTCTTCTCAAGAATAAACATAACCAGTTTAGAAAGTTTACCAAGATGCAGCTTCGGAATCAAATTATTGCTTCCAGAAGAGAATTTGGTAATGAATTATGGCCCACTCTTAATAATCTAAAAAATTATATTTCGCCTAGTTCAAGGATTTTCTTAAACAAATCTGTCAAATCAGCTCTTTTAGCTGTTGAAGTTTATAACAAACCAACTATAGATTATAGAACCGAAGGTTACATTGTGATGATGATAATAGCTTGGACTTCATTATTCCATGCTATTTTTTCTAATAGCTCTGTTCACTATAAATATAAGACAAAGAATTCTGGTGAGGAGAAATATTATGAACTAAATAAATGTCTTACTATTTACAATGGGCCTTTGAAAAAAGAGATACAAGCTAATCTGGATTTCCTTACTAGATTAAGGGATCTAATTGAGCACCGAATTATTCCTGATTTAGACGATGGGGTTTTTGGTGAATGCCAGGCTTGTTTATTCAATTATCAAGAAATTCTAAGTGATAACTTTGGTCCCAATTATAATATTAATAATTCATTAGCTTATTCCTTGCAATTCTCAAGAAAGTATAAGAGTGAACAGTTAAAAGCAAAAAAAGCATATGATTTGTCAGAACAAAATTCTATTATGCAGTTCATAGAACAGTATAGAAGTAATTTGGCCCCAGAAATTTTTCAGAGTATTCACTATTCTTTTAGAGTTTTTATGATTCCCAAAATTGGAAATCATGTTGAAACCTCAGATCTCGCGGTTGAGTTTATAAAATATGACCCAAGTAAAGAGGCAGAATATGATTCTTATGAAAAATTATTGTACGTTATAAAAGACAAAAGGGTGCCTGGTGATTATCTAAGACCAGGCGAGGTTTCGAAGCAAGTTTATGAACAATTAAAAACTTATAAGCCTAAAGAATGGAAATTTTCTGCAAGTTATCATCATACGAAATGTGTTAGGTATTTCAAAATAAAAGTTGGTTATTACACAGGAAACCCAGAAGAGACAAATAAGAAATATTGTATTCTTGATCCTACATTTAATCAGTATATATATACGAAAGAATGGGTCGCTTTTTTGGTAGAAAAACTTAAAGATGAGAGTTTATATAGGAAAATCATGAGTTCAAAATAAATCAATATTTTATATATTCTTAAAAATTAAAGGTGAAAAAATTAGAGCAATAATAATTGACGGAAACAAAATAGCATCGGATATAAGAAACGAACTGAAAGTTGAAATCCAAAAACTTAAAGATGAAGGGAAGAACGTTCCCGGTTTGGTTACATTTTTAATTGGTGAAAATCCTGCTTCACAAGTTTATGTCAGAAATAAAATAAAAGATTGTCAGGAAATTGGAATGAG
>JBJKPP010000253.1:0-22133 GCA_046706145.1 Ignavibacteriaceae bacterium
TAATTTTAAATGATAAAGTCGGGGTTGAGTGATTGACCGATTCTGTTTCTATTTTAAGTCCGTTTACATTATAAGTTTTTTTTGCTTCAATATTTTTGTAACTAACTTTTGCGCGAAGATTATCCATTGATACAGGGAAATAATTTGGCAGCATTTGTTTCTTTAAGATTTCATTTGGACCCTTTTGTTTTATACTTTCTCCATAAAAAATGACATTAGAATTACTTTGATATAATGGCACGAAGAAAGGTAAACCTTGAATATGGTCCCAATGATAATGAGTTAAGAATATTTTAATATCTTCATTAATTTTTTGACCATCCATATGATTCCCAAGAACTCTTATACCGCTGCCCGCATCTAAAATGATAGAATCATTATTACTAGCCTTTACCTCAACACACGGAGTATTACCACCGTACTTCAAAGTTGTTTTCCCAGGTATCGGTATTGAACCTCTTGTCCCCCAGAATTTCAAACGCATTTTACTTCTTTATATATTTTTCTTTTAATGATTGTAATGTTATTTCACTATATGTCTTATATCTAAGGGCATATCTCTCAAGGTCATCAATTTCTTCTTTTGTTAAATCTCTAATAACCTTTGCAGGTACACCTGCAACTAATTTCTCGCTCGGTACTGTAAATCCCGGAACAACTACCGATCCTGCTGCCACTATCGATTTTTCCTTAACAATTGCATTATCAAGAACTATTGAGCCGATGCCTACCAAGATTAAACTCTCGATTGTGCATCCGTGTAATTTTACAGAATGACCAATTGTTACGTAATCACCAATGTTTACAGGATGCGTGCCATTTGTTACGTGGAGCATCGAGCAGTCTTGAACGTTTGTAAACCTACCAATATTAATATAATGGACGTCACCTCTAATTACTGTGTTATACCATACACTTGAATACTCACCAATCTTTACATCACCTACTAGTTTTACTCCAGGGGCAATAAAAACATTTTCTCCCAAACTCGGATATTTTCCTTCATAAGGATATAATGATTCCTCTATTAATTTTCTTCGTACTTCGGTGGAATCCATCCTTTTTTCTTCCATTCCTTTAATTCTACTGTGACACTACCAACAATAACATGCAATTTTGCTAAAATAGGAACAGCGGCGGAATCATCACTAAACCATCCTTCAAATTCTCCCGTCAGACCATATATACTAACATATTTCATCTCACCATCAACCTTTACACACGCTATTGGATAGTCAACTGCGTCAATTGAGATACCGCTCACATTTTTATAGAAATTTATATCAGTAATTTCTTTCTTTTCTTTAATGAAAACCGGTAATTTTTCTTTCTTTTCCTGACCGGAGTTCATTCTCGCATAATATAAAATGGATAAACCGTCTTGATATTTTTTGTCTATTTCAGCAGTTGAGTCAGTCCAGACTTCGTGAGGTGTGACTTTGCCTTTTTGAATGTGCACAATGGAACTGTCATAATTAAAATTGTAATCCGTGTAACTGCTGTATTTATCGTTTTTAACAATTCCGCTAAAATGATATGAATAGACACTATCTTCTGGAAAAACAGTTTTGTATATTTGATGAATATCCATAAAGGGAATTTCAGGGTATGAGTCTATGTATGCTTCTGCTTGGTAATAAGTTCTTTCGTTTTTTTCTGTCTTACCTGTCACCTTAATTGTTAACTGTCCTAGAACAAAGAAAGCATATTTCACTACGTAATCCAGTTCCTCACCAACCTCAATTTTTTTACTTGAAGAGAAAGCAACATCGTATACCTTTTCTCGCTTTTTAGCATTGTTAAATAATATTGTTGCGATAAGAGGAAAAATTAGAAAAGATTTTAAATATGAAATCATTTGAGACTTGCTAAATCTTTTGCCTCGTAAAAGAGAGTCTCGGCCTTTTTTAGTTGAGTATCGACATTTTCCATCACTTCGTACCAACCTTCATTCTTCCAATAATTTCTTGCTATTTGTGCTTTCAATCTTGTTTCAATATAAACTTTGTCCTTATCATAATCGGCCTTAACAAATTTAATACCTTTTTTGGCGGCAAATTTTATAAAATCATCCATAGTTTTGTTACTAAACTGAAAATCATTCACAAACGATTTTAAATTAGAATATTTTGTTTGTATCGCTTTTTGATTTTCATCAATGTAACGTAGCATAAACTGATAAAAAATATTATTCTTCATTAAGTCAATAGCATAATCATTCAAAGTCCTACTATTGACAATGTAATCAGGGGTGATTCCGCCGCCGCCATAAACTGTTCTACCAGCATGAGTTTTGTATATTTTTTGCGTAGTATCTTTTTCCTCAGTATGATACAAATTGTTACCAGCTTTTTCTGATTCACTTTCTGGTTCTGTAAAATAATCCTCTCTGTTTTTCAGACCCTTATAATTTCGCTGGATACATCTTCCGGAAGGGGTATAATATTTTGCAATTGTCAGTCTTAAAGCTGCGCTATCGGGAAGACTAAATTGTCGTTGAACCAAGCCTTTGCCAAAAGTTGTTACTCCTACTATAAGTCCCCTATCCCAATCTTGAATGGCTCCAGAAACAATTTCGCTGGCTGATGCACTTCCATGATTTACAAGAACTATTAGAGGCATCTTTTCAAATGGAGACGATTTTGATGCGTTAAATTCTTCGTCAAATTGTTTTAATCTACCCTTAGTGTAAACAATTTTTCTGTGGTCTTTTATGAAAAGATCTGCAACATCAACCGCCTGATTTAGATAACCTCCCGGGTTTCCGCGTAAATCTAAAATTAATTGTGTCATACCCTTCTTTTTAAGGGAAATTAAAGCACTGTCAAGCTCGTTGTAAGCATTCTCCGAAAATTTGGTAAGACTTACATATCCGATATTTTGATTGAGCATAAAATAGGCATCGACTGCATACACAGGAATTTTTGCCCGTGTAATATTAAAATTTAGTAAATGCTTAACACCGTATCGTTTGATACTTACGTCAACATGAGTTCCTGCTTTTCCTAGCAGTCTTTGCCGTACCTGGTCATTAGTTATCCCAACACTACTCTTACCGTCAATCTTTACTATTCTATCTCCTGATTGTATTCCCAAAGCTTCACTCGGACCTCCACTTATTGCTGACACAACAACAATTGTATCGTTAACAATTTGGAATTCGATTCCTATTCCCTGAAAATCACTATCCAATTCCTGGTTAGCTGATTGCACATCTTTTGCAGGTATATAAACAGTGTGCGGGTCAAGTTTACTCAACATACCGTTTATTGCAGCATCAATTAGTTTTGGAGAATCAATTTTATCTACATAATATTTTTCGGTGTACTTTATGACGTCATTTAGAGTAGCAATCTGAGTTTGTTGTTTATTACTCGGAAATAATTGTTCTAACTTAGTGCCGAGGAATATTCCAACAAAAAGTAAAATAATTACATAAGATATTTTCAAAAGTTTAGGTTTCATCTTTAGCTCTCATATCAAAGTTGGGCATTTATTGTAAAATATGATTCTAACCTTTTTAAATTTTGTACTTCAAGGGAATTATCAACATACCTAAGTTGCAAATTGAAAGTAATATTGTAGAATGGTTCATAATTAGCTCCTATTTGGAATGACCTTAGATATTCTCTATAACCGTCGAGGAATTTAGCAATTTTTGAGTCCTGTAACCTGTAACCTAACAATATATTTCCACCTACATTTTTAATAACATTTCCGTTTTTATCTAAAATGTTAGCACCGTGAATTGTATATGCGAAACTTGCATTTAATGTTAGACGGTAGTTTATATGATAATTAGCTTGAGTAAAAAATAATTCACTGTTTGGTTCTTGTGAAGACCCAAGACTGTAACCATCATTAGTGAAGCTATCGTTCTTTAATTCGTGAGAATAAGTGTAAGGGTCGATTCTTACGTATTCGAATTTTAAGTCCATTGGAACAATATTATATAAATTGTATGAGTCCAAGCCAATATTGTATAAAAATTTGTTACCATACCAACCTGCAGTTGTAATTTTTGACAAATTTATATCGTCTATCAAAAAAGTTCCGTAAAGTTTTAATCCTTTAATTGATTTATTATTGTAATCAAAAAACATTAATGCATTATCTCTATTGTTATTTGAATGCTCTTGAGATGTATAGAGTGCAAATGGATTTAAATATGAAAAATCAATTGGTCTATCTCCATAAATAATAAATTCACCAATACCAAAATTGACGGCATCGGATAAATTAAATCCTATTCTATGATAACCGATATATTTTTGCTCATAAACGGCTACTCCTCCAGTAACGGTGTCGGATGCGAAAGTTTCATTACCTAAAAGCTCGCCATGAAAGTATGAAAAAGTGAAAAATTTATACTTTATGTCCATAGCAAGGTAATTAAATATAGGCGCTTGATCTCCGATTAAAGATTTTATAGGGCCATAACCAATATTTATTCTATCTCTACCAAATTTAAACTTCACATAATCAAAATTAGCAGTAAGATATCCCTGCGTTTCATCAAAGTAATTTAGATCGTTGCTTAAGTTCAATTTTCCATTATATTGCAAATCATGCCTTAAGAAAGCTGCCTCTCTATTACCAAAAACATTTCCATTAATTCCCCATAAATCAAAGCCGAATTTATTATCAATGTCGCCCCTAATTTCGCCTCCAATGTAAGCTGGAACAGCAGTACTGTTTAATTTTGGAATGCTGCCATTATCACCTATAAACTCGCCTTGAGCAAGAAAATTTATAAAAAGATTAAATTTTTGAGGAACACTATACATATATAAATATTTTTGTTTCTGTGATAGAACGTCATATCCATTTTGGTTAAAAATTCCTTGTGAGTTTTTCAAGGTGCCAAAAAGTTCGTATTCAAATTCCGTTTCATAATCTTTCAATATTTTTTTATCAAAGCTGTTCAATTCATTTTCGTTTTCGATAACCTGTTTTAAGTAGCCTGCAATTTCTCTCCTGGTTTTAGGGGTTTCGAAAGAGTTATAATCGTTAATTATATGTAGCGCTTCCATCCTGCTTAAGAAATTATAAATGGAGTTGTCAGTTCGTACATACTCATCTTGAGCATATACTCCAACACTAATAAAAACGATGAGAAGGAATAATTTTTTCATCTACCTAATTTGCTCCCATTCTTTGGATATTGCAGTATTTTTAAAGAAAACGGACAATCCATTTTGAATCCAAACATAAGTAACATTTCTGTAGCCCAACCTTCGGAACCTTCTTGGAGATTCAAAAATATAAACAGCTTTCGAGTACAGAATTTTTCCAGTCTTTCTGATTCTTTTAAATAATTCAAAATCTTCTCCGGCTGCCAACTGTTCATCGTAACCATTCATATTGTCAAAAACCTTTCTCCAAATTATTTGGCACTCTCCTCTTCCCATTCCTACTCCTAAAAAATTCAAAAGCCGGAAATACCGGTTATAAATTGAGTGGAAAAATTTATCTGCTACATTTTCTTCTGATGGGAAAATTTTAACAAAACAGCTCATGGCCAAATATTTGCTCTTGCAAAATGAATTGTTCAAAAACTGGAAAAATTTATCCGGGTCGCTTAGCATAACATCTGCGTTTAAAAATATTAATACTTCTCCTTTCGCAAAACTAGCGCCAATATTTCTTCCCTCCGCGATATTCTGTCTGTAACTGCTACAATGAACTTTTACAATATCAGAATATTTCATTGCTATTTCAACGGTATTATCTGAACTCCCGCCGTCCGACACAATTACTTCATATTGGTAACGTTCCTTTAAGATTGGCTGACAAATCTGTTTCAACAGATTCGGCAACATTTTCTCTTCATTTAATGTGGGAACTATGATGCTGTATTTAACAATGTTCATTAAAATTGAGTCCCGAAAATTAATATCTAAAATCTATCGGGAATATAGGAAAGTTATATTTTAGGAGAGTTACTTTAATCTCAAATAAGTTCATAAAAAAAATTAAAATATCAAATATGAATTTTATTTTGTTTCAAGTTTCATTTGCGGGAAAAAGATAACATCTCTAATTGAAGACTGGTTTGTCAAAAGCATTACAAGTCTATCTATTCCTATTCCGCAACCTGCTGTTGGAGGCATACCGTATTCTAATGCACGGATAAAATCTTCATCTATTTGATGTGCCTCCTCATCACCTTCTTCTCTCATTTTACGTTGTGACATAAATCTTTGTTTTTGGTCTATCGGGTCGTTTAGTTCTGAAAATGCATTGCAAATCTCTCTTCCGGCGGCATAAACTTCGAACCTTTCAACTAATCCTTCTTTAGAACGATGCTTTTTTGCTAAAGGGGAAAGTTCTAGTGGATAATCCGTCACAAAAGTTGGCTGCACCAAATCAGGCTCTATCGTTTGAGAGAACAGTTCATCTATCAATTTAGCTCTACCTTGAATTCCCGAAATATCAACACCAATTTCTTTTGCTTTTTGTTTCAACTCATCGAAACCGGAAGTAAGTATATTTAAACCAATTTTCTTTTCCATTTCTTCAACCATTGAAATTCTTTTCCATGGGCTTCCGAAATTGATTTTCTTCTCATCGTAAACAAATTCTAACGTGTTGAAGACTGAAGAACAAACGTTTTGAATCATATTTTCTACAAAATTCATCATCCAGTTATAATCTTTATAAGCAACATAAAACTCCAACATTGTAAATTCGGGATTATGAGTTTTATCCATTCCTTCATTTCTAAAATCTTTTGATATTTCGTAAACTCCTTCAAGTCCGCCAACAATTAATCTCTTTAAATACAGTTCATCTGCTATTCTTAAATAGAAATCAATATCCAGAGCATTGTGATGCGTCATAAAAGGTTTTGCAGCTGCACCGCCGTAAAGCGGCTGCATAATTGGAGTCTCAACTTCTAAAATCCCGTTGGAATCCAAGAAATTTCTGACTGCTGAAATTATTTTACTTCTTTTAATAAAGACATCTTTAACTTCAGGATTAACAACAAGGTCCACATATCTTTGTCTGTATCGTAATTCTTTATCGGAAAATTGGTCGTGAATTACCTTATTACCTTTTTCATCAACTGTTTCTTTAGCTACTGGTATTGGTCTTAACGATTTTGAAAGAAGCGTCAAAGACTTTACATGTACTGAAATTTCACCCGTTTTGGTTTTGAAAACAAAACCTACTATACCTATTATATCACCAATATCCATCAATTTGAAAGCTGTGTAAGAATCGCCAATATCATCCTTCCTCAAATAAATTTGTATTTTCCCTTTGTTATCCTGGATGTGAGCAAAAGAAGCTTTTCCCATTCTTCTTAAAGCCATAAGACGACCGGCAAGCTTCACCTCTTTGCCTTCTAACTTCTCATAATTATTTTTTATTTCCAGAGAATTAGAATCAATTTCAAAATTATATGGATAAGGTTCAAATCCTTTACTCCTTAATTCATTGAGCTCATCATTTCTTCTTGCGATTAAAACATTTATATCTTCCGTAGAGTTATCCAAGAAAGTTCTCCGTTTATAATTATTTACGTTTAAAATTTGCTAATTTTAGGCAGACAAGGTCTTCAATGTTTTCAGCCAACTCGACTGGCACTGTAAAATTGTTGGCGATAATTGAAAAAGCAACAGGTTCATTATCTGCTGTGTAAACATAACCAGAAATACTGCTTACAGCAAAATGGGTTCCAGTTTTTGCTCTCAAATTGTCTTCTGCGCGGGTTCCTTTCATTCTTAATCCCAATGTACCATCAACACCTGCAATTGGCAGTGAATTATAAAAAGGAATAAAATATTTGCTCCTGAACATATAATTCAAAACTCTTATAACTTGCATAGGTGTGACCAAATCCAACCTCGACAATCCGCTTCCATCTACAATATTCATTCTGTCTGGAAGAACCCCCATTCTTTGAAAAACTCTTTCTTCTGCTTTAACTCCATTTTCAGCAGTACCATATCCCTCTATTTCCAAACCTATTGTTTTTAAAAGTTGTTCAGAATAGAAATTCTCGCTGCTTTTGTTAATAACTTTTATTATTTCTTTTAATGGAGGAGAATAATAAGTAAAAAGTTTCTTGAAATTATTAGGATCCAAAGATTTAGTAACAAAATCTATATCCATCGGAAAGCCTGTCACAAGAATGTTATTCTGTTCAATAACTTTCTTCAAAACGACCATAGAATACTGTGTGGGATTGTTTACTGTAACGTATGTCTCAAGCGAATCGCCTTCTTTTATAGTTCCAAAAACATTTACTAAGTTTGTACCGCTTTGCCTGTATAAATCAACAGAAGTATTGGAATCTTTTGATACAGTCTGAACATTATTTAGTATAGCAATATATTTAGTAGTAGGATTGGTAGTTATTTTAGCAGGACCATCTTTCTTGCCGCTTTTTACAATTATATCAACAACATTATCATTAAATGAGATTGCGCCCGAAGGCGCCGAGTACCAATAACTTTCATCATTCCATGCCCATCCTTTGCCCATTCCCACATCGTCAAAGTCATTGTCATCTCCAATTATATTTCCATTTATTTCATCAAGTCCATATTTTTTTGATAAGGTATCTGCCCAATCATCAAATACTTTGAATTTATTATCATTGTAAAATCTGCCTGAAATTGTTGGATCTCCTCGTCCCTCAACAACAAGATCGCCTTCCAAGACAGAACCATCTATTTTGCCATTTTCATAAATATTTGTTTTGAATTGATAATTTTGTCCTAAAAGTATTAAGCCTGCGGCAGTTGTAAAAATCTTAAGATCACTAGCCGGGATAAAGAGTTTATTTTCGTTTCTTCGGTATAAGTATTCTCCGTTTTCCAGCGATTGTATTACTACTCCCCATGTTGCATTATCAAAATTGGGATCATTAAAAATAGTATCCAATTCCTGTCCGAGTTCTTTTACTACAGAATATTGCGGTTTTGAAGTTGTATCAGCTTTTTGCTGCGCAAAACCACACGAAAATGGAATTATTAAAAAAAGAGATATGATTTTACAAATATTGTTGAACCGCATTTTCAATTTCTGATATGGATATTTTCCGATATTTTCCCACCGGAACGTCTATTTTAAACCCTGCAAAAGATAACCTATTTAACGATAAGACTTTGTAACCTAAGGCATCAAACATATTTTTTACAAAATGATTTCTACCTTCTACGGTAGTAACTCTTACTATCTTCTTGTTTGAACTTTTTGGAAAGTCTATTTTTGTAAATTTTCCTTTTCTTCTCTCAATATAAATACCTTTTAATAATCTTTCTATATCATTATTACTCAATATGTTATCTAATATAACATCATAAGATCTTGGAATATTATGCTTTGGGTGTGTAAGTAAATTTGCAAAGTTGCCATCATTTGTCAAAATTAGCAAACCTGTTGTGTTGTAATCTAGTCTTCCTACGGGAAATACTCTTTCATCTGATTTAATAAGGTCAAGCACCGTTCTTCTTTTCTTTTCATCCTTAGTTGTAGTAATAAATCCAGCAGGTTTATTTAACAGATAATAAACATGTTTTCTAGGTTTTACCTTTTCACCGTCTAATTCTACAATATCATTTTCGGGATTTATTTTTTGTGATAAACCAGTTACTACTTTACCATTTATTGAAACTCTGCCCTGTAGAATAAACTCTTCAGAGTTCCTTCTAGAAGCTACCCCACTTTCGGCCAAAAATTTATTGAGTCTCATCCAATTCATTATTGTCATCCGGTGTTTCATCCTGTATTTTTTCTTCTAGTAAATTCATCATAATTTTTCTTTTTTGCTCAATAAAATCTTCGTCTTTCATTATTTCCTCAATCTCTCTTGGCTTTGGCAGGTCAGAGAGATTATTTAGGCCAAAATATTTTAAGAATTCATCAGTAGTTGTATAAAGTAATGGCCGTCCTACGGTTTCTCCCCTACCGGTAATCTTTATCAGATTTTTTTCAAGTAGTGTATTTAGGATATAATCAGAATTTACTCCTCTTATTGCTTCCAGATCCGGCTTTGTAATTGGCTGTTTATATGCTACAATCGACAACGTTTCTAGTGCAGCCTGACTAAGTCTTTTCTTGCTTTTTTCAGATGACAGATAACCAATGTATTTTGCATATTCAGGGTTTGTAGCAAAAAGGTATCCGTTCGCTATTTTGACCAGTTTGAACGATAAATTGAATTGTGAATATTTCTTGTTTAGCTCCTCTACGCAGTTTTCTATATCTTGCGGAGAAATTTGAACATCCTCGCCATCAATTTCTTTAATGGCTCTTATAATTTCATTTGCGGAGATTGATTCTTCTGAAGCAAAAATTAATGCTTCAATTACAGATGTATAAATATTTTCCATTTTATAATTTTACTATTATAAAATCATTGAAATTTTCAGATTCTTTTATCCCAATCTTCCCTATTTTCACCAATTCCAGCAGTGCAATAAATGTAACAATTATCCTTATCTTTTCATGTATTAGTTCTATTAGTTTTAGAAAATGTATCTCAAGTGTATCATCCAATTTTTCAAGCACAAAGTTGATTTGTTCATCGATAGTAACATTCAATTTTTTAACTTCATGAACTGGTTCTTCACGCACATTTTCTATTGCAAACTTGAAAGCTTTGGCCAAATCATAAACGGATATGTTTTTTAGCATTGCTTCCAAATCATTTGGTGCCTCTTTTGAATCTGCCTTAAAATTTCCTCTGAAACTTATTTTCCTCTGATTTGATTCAAAAAATGACAACTCATCGGACATTTCTTTGTATCTTTTATATTCAAGTAAAGCCTGAACAAGCTCTGCTCTAGGATCTATCTGTTCACCCTTTTCATCAACTTCGCGCGGTAAAAGCATCCTTACTTTTATAGACATTAAGGTAGATGCCATCAGTATGAAGTCACCTGCAACTTCCAGATCTAACATTTGCATAAGATTGACGTATTCCAGGAATTCCTTTGTGATTTTAGAAATGGGTATATCGTAGATGTTAAGTTCATCCCTTTTAATAAAGAATAAAAGAAGATCTAAAGGCCCCTCGAATTGTTCGAGTTTAATCTTGTACATCCATCAGCCTATATTCATTTTTTGATGAACATCGCTCATTGTTTCCTCTGCTACTTTTCTTGCTCTATTCTCACCATCTTCCAAAATTTCTATAACTTCGTTTTTCCTGCTTTCATAGTAATGTCTTTTTTCTCTTATTGGTTCTAATTTATCACCAATTTTAGAAGCACAATTCAACTTGCATTCTACACATCCCAAAGCACCGGAACGGCAGCCAGTTTCTATTTCAGGTACCTCGGCTGGATTGAATTTTTTATGGTAAGAAAAAACTAAACAAATATCAGGGTTTCCCGGGTCATTTTTTCTAATTTTATTAGGATCAGTAACAGCTTTCCTAAGTTTATTCTTTATTGTTTCAGGATCATCTGAAAGAAGAATTGTATTATTCAACGACTTACTCATTTTAGCATTCCCATCCAAACCAGGAAGTCTTGAAAATTTTGTTAACATTGGTTCTGGTTCAGGAAAAACTTTGCCGTATTGGTTATTAAACTTTCTTGCAATTTCTCTCGATATTTCCACATGCGGCACCTGGTCTTCTCCAACTGGGACTAACTCACCTTTGTATAGAAGAATATCTGCCGTCTGCAGCACAGGATAACCAAGATGACCATAAGTTACATAGTCAATATTTAAATCCCTTATTTGGTCTTTTAAAGTGGGGTTTCTTTCAAGTCTATTTACAGTTATCAACATTTCAAAAATTAAGTTCAATTCCGCATGCTGTTTAATCACAGATTGTCTAAACATCGGGCTCTTTTCTGGATCGAGCCCAGACGAAATCCAATCTATCAACATTTCTATAGAATTTTCATAAATATCAGATGTATCAAGATTTGTTGTAAGAACATGATAATCTGCAATTAAATGAAAATTTTGATATGTATTTTGTAAATTTACCCAATTTTCCAGTGCACCAACGTAATGCCCAATATGCAACTTGCCAGTTGGACGCATTCCGCTTAATATTCTTTTTTTGCTCATATACCGTTCAATAGTGTGAAGAAATTACCGCGTTACGTGTTATGCAGCATTATAACTGTATTAATTTATCTAGAAAAAATACGAATAAAGTATTTAATATTCTTCAATAAATTGAATTTCTTAAAGTTTCTTATGAGAGAAAAGCCATTTCCTCATACAATATTAAAACTTATTTTTTCTGAAAAGATGAATCTTATTAAAAAACTACTTACTGCTTGGCTAACAGAGAATGATTTTACGAAAGGTATAGATATGGTTTCCAGCTATCTTCTAGCCTACCAACAACATTTTTTATAAACATAATATGGCTAGGCTTGAAAGGTTTGATCAACAAGTCCATTCTTGCTTCTTCAGGAGTTCTATCTCCTTTTTTATTGTTACAGATTGTGCATGCTGTAACTAGGTTTTCCCATGAATCCGTACCTCCTCTTGCTTTAGGGACTATATGATCAACAGTTAAAGGTATGTCGCTCCTTCCACAGTACACACATTTATAGCTGTCTCTTCGTAGTATATTTTTTCTAGTAAGAACAACTTTTTTGTAAGGAACTTTCACGAAATGACTTAATCTAATTATGCTCGGCCACGGGTAGTTTTTTGAAACGCTTCTTAAGAGTTTCTTTTCGTTATTCAGAACAAGTTCCGCTTTCCCAAGGTACATCAAAATAAAGGCCTTTTTTATGTTACAAATAGATAAAGGCTCATAACTTTGATTAAGTATAAGAACTTTGGCGTTGAGTTTCCCGTTATAACTTTTTGTCTGTTCGAAGACGTTCTCCTTAATTTTTCTTTTTATCTTCTAAATAAAAATATATTCTAAGAATAATTCTAATTAAAAACAGCGCAACAGTTACTCCCAAAATAGGAACAAACCATGCATAAGGAATAACCCTCAATATCATCAGAATTAGAACAAGCGCAACAAGAAACAGAGTTACGTTATTATATATTTCGAAGTTTTTTCTATTCAAAGGAAAAACTATTTATTAATTGAGTAGAAATATAAAGAATTTGGTAAAATTTTAAAATATTGAAGGGTTTTAAAAAAGGTTTGCACAGATTACGAATTTACCAATCAAGCAAAATGATAAGGTTCGCTGATATTTTCATTGTCTA
Source organism: Ignavibacteriaceae bacterium (assembly GCA_046706145.1). Taxonomy (GTDB): domain Bacteria; phylum Bacteroidota; class Ignavibacteria; order Ignavibacteriales; family Ignavibacteriaceae; genus JBJKPP01. Next base: position 13,159 of record JBJKPP010000253.1, read on the forward strand.
TTTCTATCATTTGACTAAGTGGAGTTTCTTCATATTTATTGTTTTTAGTAATTTTCAAATAAACTACGAATAGCCCTAAAGCTACAAGAAGAGAAACACTTAATAAAGTGACAGAAATACTTCCATTTACGGGAACACCTAATTTCTCAAGTTTACCTTGGCAATATAAAAGCATAATTGCTATTAGATTATTTGTAAAATGGGATGCACTAGAGGGAAATATGCTTTTGCTTCTGTAATAAAAGAATGAAAGTAAAACTCCTAGAAGTGAAAGTGAAATTAGACTTAAAGGCTGCATATGAAATAAACCGAATATTATTCCTGTTACAATAAAACTCTTTGCCCCGATTGTTCTTTCTAAAGTACGCTGCACATAACCTCTAAAAAATATTTCCTCGCATATTGCAGGAGTAACTGCAACTACAATTATCATAAATATAAACTGTCCCCATGAATTTGCAGTAAATAAAGTAGAGCTTACATTGTTAAAAACTTCCGGTAGTTTAAAACGTTCCAAAATTGAGTACGATATATAATAGCTTAGCGGCAGTAACGATATCGTGATAAGAACAGCCAAAACTATTTCTTTAATGGAACAAAATCTGATCCTAAGATATTTTTTTATTTCCGTTGTGTGCCATCTCTTAACAATCCATAAAGTAGGAATCAACATCAAAGTATATTGAGTTATTAGCACAATTATTAACATTGGAATTTTCAGTTCTCTGGTAATGGTGTTAATTCTCTCAAGTATATTTCCAGAAACCTGCGTGTGATATATTCCTTGATAAATTATTGTAACTATAGATGCTAGAATAGATTGGACATTGAAATATAATGCTCCAATTCCGATTAAACCGGTAAAAGCAGCGGCTGTTATGCTTCTGCCTTTATGCTCCCAAGTTCCAGTTAATTTTATGAAGTCCTCTACTTTAGACTTTGTTTCCGGTACAGTATGTTCTTCTTCCATATTATTAAAAAGAGAGGCTTTCAGCAGTCAGTGTGTTATCGGCAAATTCATGTTTTCTTATTCTTAGGTCAAAATAAAGTGCAATTTTGAATAACGGCGAAACCAATGATTTGAGTATTCCTGTAATTATCATTACTACACCCAGCCAAACTGCAAACGACCTCATCATTTCAAAGACCGCCGTAGGATTACTTCGGACAAGATTACCATTATGTAATGCTACAGTTGAATATTTAGACATAAAATCCCACATAAAAACGAATGACAATGGAGTTGAAATGATTGATATGGCAAATTGAATAAGAACCCCGAGAAGAACTATAATTCCAAATACTCGCCACCAATAATGTTTAACTAAAAATGAACTTTTTGAGAAAGATTCAATAACATGTTTATCTTCACAAACAATGCTGAAGAATGCAAAGTACCAACGAAACCATAAATAAATAACAAATATTACTGCTCCTATAATAAGAACACCTGCAATGAGTTTGAGAACAACCATCTTTCCAATTCCGGCAACTGCAAACACTATTATTGCACACATGAAGGCACCAGCTAGTACAAAAGATAAAAGAAATACTTGTCCTAAACTGCGTAAATATGTAACGGAAAATATTTTTCTAAAAGCATCAGCTAAACTGGTTCTTTCTCCTTGTATAGCGTCTGCTCCAATTTTAGTAATACCGATAATAACACCTAAATGAGCCAGGAAATAAATAGTAAAGGAAGAGTAATAAATCATAACTCCTCCTATCATATTCATAACTTGACTTGGAGCGGCATGACCCGAAGTATTATTTTTTAACGTTTTAAGAGAATGCACCATCATAGTTAAAAAAGTATGAAAGCCGTACACCATTACGATTCCGGCTGGAATCAAAAATACTAATGCAATAATAGCATTTCTAGTAAATGTCTTTTTAATAAGATTAAAACCAACACTAAAAAGGTCGCCTAGAAGCATCGGCTTATTTTTATCAAACATATTATCTCACCTCAAAGTTTGACATATATTTAATTTTCAGTAATAGAAAATATTCATTCCCTTAACCCCAATGGCAGAAGAGCATTTTAACAGAATCTCCCATGGAGATCGGAGATTAATATTTGTCCTAAAGACAAAAATAATGCCGTTATTTTATTGCAGAATAACGTTTTCTGGCGATTTGGGGTAATATCGTGAGCCTTTAAATTTCGGAAAACCTCCCTTTTTTACAATATCGAGGTAGTTTTATACAAACTTTTTGGAAATGACTAAATTAAGGTTATGATATTAATTTTAGGATACCATCCTACCTTCTATCCTCCGGTCTGGAATGAACCACATGATTGCTACTGCAATATAAAGACTAAGACTTACAATGGGAGAGAAAAAAGAAAAACCAATTGCGATTATATAAATTATAACAGATATCTTACCCTTAAAATCATTACCCAATGCTGCTGCAATGGTTGAATCTTTTCCATGATGCTGAATCAAAACATGTGCAAGTATAAAATAGGCAATAGCTGCCATAAGCAGGATAATTCCATATAAACCTACAGGTATTGCAGCAAAATGATTTTCACCCATCCACCCTGTAGCAAATGGAAAAAGTGAAAGCCAAAAAAGTAGATGAAGATTGGACCATAAAATTTTCCCGTTTACTCTTGTGACAACATGGAATAGATGATGATGATTGTTCCAATAAATTCCTATGTTGACAAAACTTAAGATATAACTTATTAGTACAGGAATAAGGGGCTTTAACGCGGATAGATTAGCATCAAAGGGTATCTTTAATTCCAACACCATAATAGTTATTATGATTGCAATAACCCCATCACTGAAAGCTAAAAGTCGTTCTTTTCCCATGGATTTCTTCGTTCCTAAATTAATTTTTGGGATATCTATTTTTTGTTATTAAGAAATTTTTAGTTTGAATTATTGAATTTGATGACCTACAATAATCGATATTTTTTACAATTTAAGTGTTAAAGTTTCAGCAACATCAAATCCAATTCCCATGCCTAATCCAATTAACATTCCCATTTGTAAATAAAAAAATAGCATTGGAATAAGTTGAATTCTCATATCAAAAAGGAGCGTAAAGAACAAAATTAAAATTAAACATGCTACAATATTACATGCGCCCAAAATAACTCCTAACCCGAGTGCCCGAATATATTTCATGTTCTGTACCTGCGGGATAAACCAAACTTTGTACAAATACAGGCTTAACCAGATTGCTGCAAAACTTAAAATATCCCTCAAAGCAAATTTAAAGGTATGTTCACTATAAATAGTGAAATTGATGATTAGCAAAATAATTGTAAATAGAATAGAATCTTTTTTATCCCGAAATTTTAAAGCGGCATAAGCTATTGCTCCCACCAAGCCAAACGTTATAAAAGCAAAACTTGGAGAACGATGATTAAACACATGTGTCTGAAAAAATATTACTCCTATAATTATGCTGAATATCAATCCACAAATTACAGTGTAAAGAAATTTTTTTATATCGAACTTATTATTTGATTCCAACGCCCCTCCAATTAAATATAAGTATGCAACTCGAAAATTCAATGAAATATAATCTTAAATAGGAAAGGAACCAAACAAATATTAAATAGTCACTATATTGATTTAGATATCCGTATTGTTAAAATTATTTTATCTCCAATTCGAATATTTAAATAATATTCCATAAATTGAATTGAAATAATTTAATTGGTGCTAAAACTTTATAAGGAACGACATATGAAATTTGTTAAGATAGCCTTCCTTGCAGTTGTTGTTTCACTTTCTCTCTTTTTTTATTTACCAAACAATAACATAACGGAGTCAAAATTGGATAAGGGAAAGAAGTCATCGGCAGACAACATCAGCGACATTTCAGTAAAAGATATGAATGACAAAGTTGTAAATTTATCTTCTTACAAGGGCAAAGTTTTGCTTATAGTTAACGTTGCAAGTAAATGCGGTTTCACGCCTCAATACAAAGGACTTGAAGAGTTATATAAACGTTATAAAGATAAAGGTTTTGAAATACTTGGATTTCCTTGTAATGATTTTGGACATCAAGAACCTGGCACCAATGCCGAAATAAAACAGTTTTGCACTTCAAAATATGATGTTACTTTTAAGTTATTTGATAAAATTAAAGTTTTAGGACCAGAAAAATCACCACTTTACGCTAAATTAACTGATAACGATATAACCGGAAAATCTGACATCGGATGGAATTTTGAGAAGTTTCTTATTGATAGAGATGGAAATATTGTAGCCAGATTCAGAAGTAAAGTTACTCCTCTAAGTGAAGCTATTACTTCTGCAATTGAAAAACAGTTAGTAAAAAAGGACTAAGTCTTGTATCTGTTTATTTAATAAAGTTTCTTTCTTTTTTGCAGATAACTAAAAAGTGCTTTATCAAACGAGAAGGATGTATCAAGCAAGTTATATTCGATGTTTGAGTTTCTGCATTCGGTTTTTATCCTGTCAATAAACTCATTCATTGCATCTCTGTAAGATTTTTGAATTTGGTAGGGCTGGGTAGTAATTTCCTCTTCAGTTTCCATATCTTTAAAAACTGCATCTCTGCCAAAAGCAAAACTTCTTTCCAAAGGGTCGACGATTTGAAAAACTATCACTTCGTTATTCTTATAGCTAAAATGCTTTAATGCTTTAATTACGGAGCTTATCTCATCAAACAAATCTGAGATTATGACAACAAGCCCCCTTCTATTAATTTTGTCGGCTATTTCGTTCAGCGATTCGGCAGTGTTTGTTTTGGAAGAAGCTTCGGCCCTGTTTAATGTCTTAAGAATTTCGTGCAGGTAAATCCGTGAAGCTTTTGGGGGAAGATATTCATTTATTTTTTCTGCATATAAAGAAATTCCAACTGCATCTTGCTGTTTAAGCATCATATACGAAAGTGATGCTGCTAGTATGAGTCCATATTCCAATTTTTTAATATTATCTTTAGATGCATAGTCCATTGATTTGCTTGTATCTAATAATATATAACTTTTTAAGTTGGTTTCTTCTTCAAATTGTTTAATGAAATATCTTTCTGTTTTTCCGTACACTTTCCAATCCACTGTCTTTAAATTATCTCCTTGCATATATGGACGGTGTTCCGAGAATTCCACACTGAATCCATGATAAGGACTTTTGTGAAGGCCAACAATAAATCCTTCAACTACCATGCGGGCTTTTAATTCAAGCGAGTTTAATTTTGAGACTATGGCAGGGTCTAAATACTTCTTAGAATCAACTAGGGGATTTTTCATTAAATAGGTTTTTCGCCTTTTCTCTTAAGTATTTCTTCAGCAGGAACTCCCATATATTTTAGTTCCTCTTTCACTGATTGAGCCAGTTGATTTTCAGGATATTTTTGAAGAAATAAATTGTAGGAATCCTTAGCTCTATCATAATCTTTCAAATCATTATCATATATGAACCCCTGCATAAATAATGCATCCGGTGCCTTTGAATACTTAGGATATTTGCTGGCAATTTCACCATAAAACTCAGCCGCATAATTTAGCGATTCATCTTTTGATATATCTTTTATCATGTTGTTGCGATACATGCTTGCCAGTTGAAAAAGAGCATCCGGAGCAAGTTTGCTATTAGGGTATTTATTGACCAATGATTTGAAAGCTTGTGCAGCATCTGAGTAATTTTGCTTCTTTAAGTTTGCTTTTGCTTCTTGCATATAGGCTGTGTCAGATTTTCCGCATCCCCAAATTAGGAGCATTACAAACGATAGAAATACAAGTTTTTTCATTTCGTCCAAGTTATTTGATAAACAAAAAAATATCTATTTGCAAAAAAAGTATCAATTCAAATAATCACGCTTTCAATCTTTCCTGCCAGTAGGCAAGTTCTTGTTTTTGCCTAAAGATTCTTGTTCCATCCTTTTTTTGTAGGCAATAATTTTTCTTTGAAGAACAGGGTTTGATATTCCTAATATCTCAGCAGCTAAAATACCTGCATTTTTTGCCTGGTTTATCGCAACAGTTGCAACCGGTACGCCTCCCGGCATTTGTACGATAGAAAGTAAAGAATCCAACCCATCTAAAGATTTCGATTTTACAGGAACACCTATAACCGGTAAAGGAGAATGTGCCGCAGTCATACCCGGGAGATGTGCCGCACCTCCGGCGCCGGCGATTATTACTTTAATCCCTTTCTCGTGTGCTAAAGATGAATACTCAGCCATAAATTTTGGAGTTCTGTGTGCAGAAACTATTTTCACTTCATATTTGATTCCGAATTCATCCAATATTTTTGCGGCTTCGTTCATAACAGGAAGGTCAGAGTCACTTCCCATAATAATTCCAACTTCTATCTTGTTAGCCATTTTGGTCAATCCTTAAATGATTATTGCTTTTTCGATTTTCTTTGCTGTTGCTAAAATATAATCAGGATTTTCACCTAGAATTGTAATATGTCCCATCTTTCTGCCAAGCCTGGATTTTTCTTTTCCGTAAATGTGAAGATGAACATTCTCATCCCTAAGTGCTTTGTTATAATTTTCAACTATTCCCGGTCCAATTCTTTTTCCAAGAAGGTTAATCATTACAGCAAAAGGTTTTACCATTTCTGTTGAACCTAAAGGTAAATTTAGCACCGAACGTACATGATTTTCAAATTGTGAGGTTGTACACCCTTCAATAGTGTAATGACCGGAATTGTGAGGCCGCGGAGCCATTTCATTTACCAATATTTTATTACTGTCTGTCAGGAACATTTCTATACCGAAAATCCCAAAACCTTTAACTGCCTTTACTGCTTCAATAGCAATTTCTGCTGCTTCATTTTTAATTTTCTTACTCACTTGTGCAGGTGCAATAACAATATGACAAATATGATCCCTCTGAATTGTTTCCACTAAAGGATAAGCTTTCACTTCCCTTTTCGTCCGCACAACCATTATTGCAAGTTCTTTAGTGAAATTAATAAATTCTTCACCCATAAGTGCGGAATGACGTTTGGTTAATTGCTCTGCTCCGTCATTAAAGCTTTTCTTACTTGTTACTAGAGAGTTACCATAACCATCGTAACCCATTTTTCTGGACTTTAGTACAAATTTCTTTCCTAATTCTAAAGAAATTTTTTCATACTCAGAAGTTTTATAAATCTCCATAAACCGGGCGACAGGAATTTTAGCACTTTTTAAGGTTTGCTTTTGAATTAGTTTATCTTGTATCAAAGAGATAGTCAAAGATGACGGCAGCATTTTTTTACCCAAATTTTCGATAAACTCAAGATATTTATAATCTACAAATTCATTCTCCAGTGTAATGATGTCAGACTTTTCACTAAAATTTTTAAGAAGTTTCTTATTTTCAACCCAGCCTACAAATTCATTGTGTGTTAATTGTCCTGCAGGAGAGTCTTTTATTTTTTCTAAAATTGCTATATCGAATCCAAGCTTATAAGCCTGGTAAGCCGACATACGTGCTAGCTGTCCGCCTCCAAGAATTCCAATGCAAGTTCTTTCCAATAAATTTCCTTTTTAATATGTTCAGTTATTGCTCAATTAGAAATATTTCTCCAGTTAAAGACATAAACCGAATCCTGGTTTATTCTAATACAAACTGCGCCAAGTTTATCAGTTCTATAAACTTTAGAACCGAAAGACCTGAGTCTATTCACAACAATTTGCGAAGGTTGATGATAACTATTCTGAATTCCATCACTTATTAGACTGAATTTCGGTTTAACAAACTTAATGAATTTTTCAGAAGAACTTGTGATACTGCCATGATGAGCGACCTTAAGAACATTTGAATGAAGAAATTTCCCGTAAGTTTTAGCCAGCCGTTTTTCCTCTGGTTTTTCCATATCGCCAGTAAATAAAATTGATTTGCCTCCATACTCAACCTTTATAGCGCCACTCCTATTATTTTTTGATGCTTTTTGATAAAAAGCATTGTTTTCATTATTTAGCATATAAATTTTGGAGTGCGGTAAAGTTATTTCCCTTTTGCTGTAATAAGAATACGGCACATGATTTTCCCTTAAGAATTTTTCAAATCTTACATCTACTCCATCCTGAGAATCAATCTTTGTCTTATAAATTCTTTTGATTTTATGTTCATGAACCAAGGATAAAAACCCTCCGTAATGATCTAAATCCATATGTGAGACAAAACCATAGTCAATCTTTTTTATTCCCAAATAATTCAATAGTGGAATAATTACTCTTTCACCGTTGTCGTAATATTCGGAAACTCTTCCAGCATCTATCAAAGCTGTTTTGCCGCTAGGGAATTTTAGAAGAAAAGAATCACCCTGCCCTACATCGATCATCATAAGGTTCAACTGTCCAGGCTTGAAAATTTGCTTATTATCTAAAGAAGAAAAAACTGAAAAAGTTAAACCACATAATAAAAGTGTTAAAGCTATTGCTAAAGCGGACTTAAATTTCTTGATTGCAAACAGACTTATTACTAATAAAATATAAAAGACAATCGCATCATAAGTTGAAAAGTTTTGTATTAAAACGTGCGAGAAACTTAGACTCCCACTAAAATTAATTAATTTCAAAGTATAGTGAACAATTATTTCGTTAGCATAAGCATATATGAACGCAACATGTGAAAAAAAGATATTGAAAAGTAAGGCCGTTAATCCCAGGGCTATTATTATTCCGATAACCGGAATTACTACAAGATTTGCGAGAACTGAGATGAGAGAAAGCCTGCCAAAATAAATCAATACAAAAGGAATAGTTCCAAGTTGAGCGCTGATCGTCAAAATGCAAAATTGAAGGAGCCGTTTCAATAAAGTATGCGACATTATAAAATCCGATTTTGCGACTCTTTGATTTAAGACCGGGTAAATTAGCCCAATGGCAAGGACAGCAGAGAAAGACAATTGGAACCCGGAATTATATAAATCGCCTGGGCTAAAAATTAAAATGACCAGAGCAGCAATAAATGTTGAGTTTATTAAATTGGTGCTTCTGTTGCTAATAAACGAAATGATAATAACTATGGCCATTATCGA
>JBJKPP010000254.1:0-7004 GCA_046706145.1 Ignavibacteriaceae bacterium
AAAATAAAGGAACCCGCCTGCCGGACAGGCAAGTCAGAATTTACAAATACACCAAATCAACGAACCCAATAATTTTTTATAATAATTAAGGAGCATACATAAGTTGTTAGAAAGATTAAAAATTTTGTATGAGTTACAATTGATTGATGATCAACTTGATGAACTCGAAGAATTGCGCGGCGATCTTCCTAATGCTGTGGAACAGCTTAAAGGTCAAATTGATGATCTAAAGGAACAAATTGATTCCAAGGAGAAAGAAAGAAAAGAATCCTTAAAAAAAAGAGAAACAAATGATGACCAGGTGGAAGATTTAAAAGAAAAGCAGAAGAAATTCAAAGCACAGCTTTATCAGGTTAGGAATAATAAAGAGTATGATGCACTCACAAAGGAAATTGATCATACTGAAGAGGAAGTGAACAAACTTGAAGAGGAAAACAATTCTCTTGCTGACGGCAGCAAAACCTTAGCCGATGAGGTAGAAGAATTAAAACCAAAACTTGATGAGCTCAGTTCCGAATTAAAAGTTAAGGAAGCCGACCTAAAAGAAATTATTAAGGCCAATGAAAAAGAAGAATCAAAACTGAGGCAAAAGAGAAAAGAAATTGAAGGAAAAGTTAAAAAAGCAGATTATTCAGCTTATATGCGTATCAGGAAGGCCAAAAAGGGAATGGCTGTAGCCACTATAAGAAGATCAGCTTGTTCCGGTTGCCACAACATTGTTCCACCTCAAAAACAGTTAGAAATTAGGAGAAATAATAGATTATTTTTCTGCGAACATTGCGGAAGAATTCTTGTTTCAACGGAAATAGTTGAAACTGTAGAATCTTAGATTTGTCTAAAAAACCTATTCTTACTTTTCGTCAGGGCGTACAAAATATGCTCCTGGCGAAGATTAGGGTGTAACAACCATACTTCACAATTACACAATTTACCCCTGCTCATCAATAATAAACAACAGCAGTATTTCTCTTAACTTGTAAGTTTTGATGACTTATGCTTTCTAATTTGTTATATTTAGCTTAGATAAAATATAATTCTTAGGAATAAGCGGATTTATAACATTTATTGCGAATGTAAAAAAGTTCAAACCGGGCAGCCGCCCCGACTTGTCGGGGAGGAAAGTCCGAACTTCATAGAACAAGGTGCCGGGTAACTCCCGGGGCCCCGACTAATGTCAGGGTACGGAAAGTGTCACAGAAAATATACCGTCCCGATTATATCGGGATAAGGGTGAAAAGGTGAGGTAAGAGCTCACCGCTTTGACGGTAACGTCAAAGGTCCTTAAATGGGATCTCAACTATTGTTGGGACAGGACAAACCCCACCTGAAGCAAGGTCATGTAGAGAAGCTCTGTTCATGCAAATGAACAGCAGGGTTGTTCGCCCTGTATAGCTTCCGGGTAGACCGCTTGATCCCAATGGTGACATTGGGGCTAGACAAATGGCTGCCGTCCCGACTTCAGTTGGGATTACAGAATTCGGCTTACAGGTTTGAATTAATTTACTCCCTCCGCTTGTTCCGCTTAAAACACATATGACACAAAAGCGCTGGAAAACCGTTGAAATCGAAGATACATATTCGGTAAAGGCTTTAGCGGACTCACTGAACATTTCAGAAGCTTTAGCAAAACTTTTAGTTATCAGGAATATCAATAATTTTACTGACGCCAAAAAGTTTTTTAGACCGACTATTGATTCCCTTTATGATCCATTCTTAATGAACGGAATGGAAGAAGCTACTTCAAGAATTATACAAGCAATCACTCAGAATGAATTAATATGTATTTATGGTGATTATGATGTTGATGGTACTTGCTCTGCAGCTCTTTTGTATTTATTTCTAAAAGAACTAGACGCAAACGTTGAATATTACATTCCTAAAAGATTAACAGACGGTTACGGACTTTCGAGACCGGCAATCGAGGTTATAAAGGAAAAAGGAGCTTCGTTACTAATTTCGGTTGACTGTGGAATTACGGGGATAGAAGAATCACAGTATGCAAAAGATCTAGGCATGGACGTAATAATCTGCGATCACCACCAGCCTAAAGATGAATTGCCCAATGCACTTGCCGTTTTAGATCCGTTAAAACCAGATTGCAAATACCCGTTTAAATTTTTATCTGGAGCAGGCCTCGCTTTTAAACTTGCTCAAGGCATTTCCGAACGTATCGGGAAAAAAGAGCTTCCACTTCAATATTTAGACTTGGTTGCTTTGGCAGAGTCAGCAGATATTGTACCCTTAGTTGACGAAAATAGAATTCTTGTGAAAGAAGGCCTTAGACAAATAAATGAAAATCCTCGACCTGGAATTTATGCTTTAATAAAGAGCAGTAATATGGAACCGGGCAATTTAACATCTGGCCATATAGTTTTTACACTTGCTCCAAGAATTAATGCTGTTGGCAGGCTTGGAGATGCTGAAAGAGCCGTAGAATTATTTATTGCAAAGGATATTTCACAGGCTATACAACTTGCAAGCGTTCTTGAAAAAGAAAATTATAACAGAAGAAAAATTGACGTTGATACTTTTGACAATGCGCTTGAGCTAGTGGAAAACTCAGTTGATCTGGATCAAGATAGAGCAATTATATTGCATGACGAATCGTGGCACCCGGGAGTAATTGGAATCGTTGCATCAAGGTTAGTAGAAAAATATTACAGACCCACCATAATGCTCACAACGGTGGACGGAATAGCGAAGGGTTCTGCCAGAAGTATTTCTAACTTCAATATCTATAATGCATTGGAACAATGCAAAGATTTGCTTGTTCAATTTGGAGGCCACAAAGCTGCAGCAGGATTAGCACTTGAGATAGACAACATTTCTGAATTTAGAAAAAAGTTTAATGAAGTTGTAAGAGAAAGTTTGTCCGAAGAAGACTTGCTTCCAGAAATTCACATAGACTCTAAAATAAAATTCTCAGAAATGACACCTAAGTTTTTGAGAATTTTAGAACAGTTTTCCCCTTTCGGACCCGGAAATATGCGCCCCATGTTTTTAGCTGAAGATGTAAAAGGTTTTAATGCACGAATAGTTGGCAACGATCATTTGATAATAAATTTTAAGCAGGATTGTTCCGACAAAATTTTTGATTCTATCGGTTTTGGATTGGGTAGTTATTTTGATAAAATTAGAGATAACAGTTTAATGGATATTGTATTTTCTATAGATAAAACGGTACGGGAAGGTAGAACGTTTCCACAGTTAAAATTAAAAGATCTTAAGATAAAAAAAGAAAATTAGGAGTATTAAATGTCAGGTCATTCAAAATGGGCAACAACCAAAAGAAAAAAGGCCGCAATTGATGCTAAAAGAGGTAAAATATTTACTAAACTAATTAAAGAAATTACAATAGCAGCCAGGGAAGGCGGCGGCGATCCTGATGGCAATCCGAGGTTACGGCTTGCTGTGGATAATGCAAAATCTGCAAATATGCCGCAAGATAATATCGAAAGAGCAATTAAAAAAGCTACGGGCGAACTAGAAGGTCAGGTTTATCATGAGTTAACCTATGAGGGCTATGGTCCGGGCGGTATTGCATTTATGGTTGAGGTTGCTACAGATAATAAAAATAGAACAGTTGCAGAAGTACGTCATATTTTTACAAGATATGGCGGAAGTTTGGGCGAAACTAACTCCGTCGCATGGATGTTTGATAAAAAAGGTGTCATCACTTTTGCTAAAGAAGGTAAAACCGAAGATGAAATTTTAGAGGTTATACTTGATAAAGGTGCTGAAGATATTCAAACCGAAGAGGAATTTTTCGAAGTCTATACTCCATTAGAAGGTTTTGACAATGTGAGAAAAGCACTGCAAAATAATAACTATAAAATTGAAAATGCTTCACTCCAATGGATTGCAAAGAATGAAATTGATATAAGCGGAGAAGAGGCAGAAAAAGTTATGAATATGATCGAAGGTCTTGATGACTGTGACGATGTTCAAAATGTTTATACCAATGCAAATTTTACAGATAATTAAATCTTTTAATCACTAAACTATCTGAAATGATTATTATAGGAGTCGATCCCGGAACAAGATTTACTGGATTTGGAATCATTGAAAATAAGAATAACACGCTATTTAGAATAGCAAATGGAATTATTAAACTGCCTACCTCCAAAGATATTCCTTCTAGACTAAAAGTAATTTACGACGAACTAAATAAAATCATGAAAAAATATAGGCCCGACGAATTTGCAATAGAGACTGCTTTCTATGGTAAAAATGTTCAGTCAGCACTAAAAATAGGATATGCACGGGGCGTCGCTATTCTATCTGCATTGAATAATGAAATTCCAACCAGCGAATATTCACCTAGAGAAATAAAAAAATCAGTAACCGGAAGAGGTTCGGCAACTAAAGAACAGGTATGCTATATGATCCAGACGCTACTGAATATAAAAGGAGAAAAAATGAAGCCGGATGAATCGGATGCATTGGCAGTAGCTGTTTGCCATGTTTTCAGAATAAAATCCCCTGCCAAAAAAACTTATAATTGGAAATCTTATTTAGAAGCTTTCCCCGAAAAAATAATTAATTAATGATCGGCTAAATTTAATTATGATAGGATACTTAAAAGGAAAAGTAATTTCGCTTAAGCCAACACAAATTTTATTAGATGTTAACAGCGTTGGTTATATGGTAAACATTTCTTTAAACACTTATGAAAAGGTGAGCAACGTTGAATTCGTCTCATTATACATTTATACCAGCGTAAAAGAAGATTCAATAAGTCTGTTTGGATTTCAAACTTTAGCGGAAAAGGAGATGTTTGAGCTTCTTATTTCAATAAACGGAATTGGACCTAAATTAGCTTTGGGAGTTTTATCTGGTATCCAGGTTAGCGTATTAAAGAAAGCCATAGCGTCTTCGGACATATCAAGAATAATTGCTATACCGGGAATAGGAAAGAAAACCGCTGAAAGATTACTTCTTGAATTAAAAAGTAAAGTGGATAATGTTAGTGGTGAAGATGTTGATTCGGGATATTTGAAAATCAGGAACGAATCGGTATCTGCTTTGACAACATTGGGTTATAACGCTAAAACAGCCGAAAAAATTGTTTTTGATATTCTTTCAAAAGAACCTCAAATTACTCTGGAAGATTTAATTAAGAAAGCATTAATTAATTTAGGGAAATGATTTCCTCAATACACATTCCCAAGTAAATATGCCCTCCTTCTTGATTCGGAGAATTTTTCAATAGCATACCGTAGCATAGTTCTTGGCATCTTTTTATAATGCTTTCTCAAAAATTTCTCTTCTACTTTTATGTTTCTTTTACCTATTTCTCTAAGCATCCAGCCAACCGCTTTATGTATCAAATCCTCTTCATCTTTAAGTAATAGTTCTGCTATCTTAACAGTTTGATCATACTCTCCATTTTTAATAAAATGAAATGTGGATAAAACTGCAATGCGGCGCTCCCATAAAATTTTCGACTTCGCCAGTCTCGTAAGTAATTTTTTATCTTTATTTACCAGCGCTGAACCAATAATATGTTCTGCAGATAAATCTACTAGATCCCAATTGTTTACATATTTCAAATTAGTAAGATATAATTCGTAAATTTTCTCTTTAAGCGCTTCATCCGCTTTTTGATATTTCATCACGAGGATAAAGAGCGCCAATAATCTATCCTCATGGAATTTAGAGTGAAGCAGATCTTTAGTATCCGTAAGTGATATATCTTTATGTTTTTTAGCAAGTTTTCTTATTTCAGGAACTTTTATTCCTCTAAAGTTATCGTTTTCTCCGTACTCCCCCTTCCCTGTTTTAAAGAACCTTTTGAGAAATAAAGCTTTTTCCTTATCTCCCAGAAGAGTGAGATCCTTTTTAATATTACTAACAGACATACAAAAAATTACTATCTTAATAAGTAATTACTCACCATATGAAAAATAATAAAGTTTATTTAAAACTATAATCCCTGCAAATAATGAGTTTGCAGGGATTAAATTTGGTTTATTTAAACTCTCTCTCGAAAAAATGAAAGAAAATTTATTAGAATTTAAAATCTACACCAACATCTAAACCGCCATAACTTATACTACCTTCACTGACTCGTGCAGTTAAAGCTATCGTTGGCGTAATCCAATATCTTGCGCCTGCTTGAATTGCAGCCCAAAAACCGCCAGCGGAAGCACTAAGTCCATAATTGTATGGTCCACTCCAACTCGTAGAACCAACATCGTACGCAAGTACTATTCCAATATAAGGATCAAACTTGCTTTCTGGAATCTTAAAATGGTAATTTCCTTGTGCACCAATCAATATGTTTGTATAGCTCCATTTACCATCAAAGAAAGTTTCGCTATATCCCCAATAACGGAATATACCGCCGATTCCAACAGTTCCTACATTTTGAAGTTCAACTCCGTATTCATAATTCAGACCGAATTCAGGAGTAGAACCCAAAAACGAAAATCCAATTGAAGGCCCAAGATAGTTGCCTCCATTAACAAATTGTGCCTTTGCAGTATTAGGCAATAAAAGTAGAGCGCCAGCAACTACAGCAATAGCAAGTAGTTTTTTTATCTTCATTTATAACTCCTTTTTTTGTTGAGTATAAATTATATGGTGTTGGTGTACTTGTTATTTATTAACTAAGATGATTAAACCAGAACTCGATGACACAGTAAAGAGATATTGATTTAATCGACTTTTTTTTAATGATATTATTCTCCCATTAATTTTTAAGCAATGCAAAAATACAAATAGACAGGTTTAGAGAAGTGGCCCACTAGAAAAAAAATAAAATTCATAAATTGAAGCTTTTTACTTAATTGGTCAAACTTAAATAACATTTATATATATAGCAATATGTTTAATAAATAAAATTAAATGGTGATTCAAAATGATTCAACCGACCAATTGCTGGTTATTTTACAATTAAGAAACACTAAATAAGCAATTTCCTTTTCTATTTATGGAATCTCAAAACGAGAATTTCTGTTTCCTCAAGAACTTTCTACAAACTTCTTTTTTAACTAGAAACG
>JBJKPP010000255.1:0-4259 GCA_046706145.1 Ignavibacteriaceae bacterium
AGATTGACGAAACCAAATTCACAATAAATTATAAAAATGAGCTGAACCCGGCACAATTTGAAGCGGCCTCAGCCATGGAAGGGTCCTACCTGATTATAGCAGGCGCCGGTACAGGAAAAACCAGAACCCTGGTTTACAGAGTCGCCAGATTGGTTGAATCCGGATATGACCCCAAGTCAATTTTACTTCTAACTTTCACTAGAAAAGCATCAAACGAAATGATGAACAGGGCTTCTGTTTTATTAGATAACAGATGCTCAAAGATAAACGGAGGAACTTTTCACTCATTTGCAAATTTAACCTTACGAAAATATGCAAAAGTTGTCGGTTTAGACTCCTCATTCACTATTCTTGATCAAACTGACAGTACGGATGTCATTAATCTAATAC
Organism: Ignavibacteriaceae bacterium; assembly: GCA_046706145.1. GTDB lineage: Bacteria > Bacteroidota > Ignavibacteria > Ignavibacteriales > Ignavibacteriaceae > JBJKPP01. Next base: position 391 of record JBJKPP010000255.1, read on the forward strand.
GCACGCAGGCTGGATTCGTCTCAAAAGAGAAACGCTTTCCAAACAAACAAACACTAAATAAAGTTTTTAGTCTGAGTGTAAATACCAACAGAAAAGTAGAAGAAATTATAGTCAGCGACTACCCGCACTTCATGGAAGAAATTGATAAAATTCTGGATGTTCAGAGAATTTATGTGGATTATAAAAATAAAAACAATCTGCTCGATTACGATGATTTGCTATTATATCTTTTGAAATTTTTGTTCGAAATGTCACCTTCAGCAAAATCTTTTTTAAGAACAATAAACTATGTAATGGTGGATGAATACCAAGATACAAACAAATTACAAGCTGAAATTATAAAAGGGCTAACTCAAATTAATAAGAATATTATGGTTGTTGGGGATGATTCACAATCAATTTATTCTTTTAGAGGTGCAGACTTTACCAACATTCTGGAATTTCCAAATCTTTTTCCCAACACAAAAATTATTAAGCTTGAAGAAAACTACCGCAGCGTTCAGCCTGTGTTAGATTTTACAAATCACATTATTGAAAAAGCCGTTTATAAATATGAAAAACATCTCTTTACCAAGAAATTGGGCGGAGAGCTGCCGGTAATTATTGCAGCTGCAAATGAAAACTTACAATCCAAGTTTATAGTTGATAAGATTTTAGATTTGATGGAAGAAGGTGTTTCATTGAATGATATTGCTGTTCTTTTCAGGTCGTCTTTCTTTTCATTCGACCTTGAAATTGAACTCTCCAAAGCAAATATTCCTTTTCAGAAATTTGGTGGGATGAAATTTATTGAAACAGCCCATGTAAAGGATGTTCTTGCTTTCCTCAGAATTGCTGCTAATCCAAAAGATGTAGTAAGCTGGTACCGGGTTTTACTTTTACATGAAGGAGTAGGCCCAAGAACTGCACAAAAAATTCTGGATGAATTATCACAAAGAAAATTAACAATAAAATCAAATCCGGATTCTTTAACCTCCTTCCGCCGTAATGAAAAAATTTCAGGTTTATTTCATTTATTATATAGACTACACACAGAAAAAACCCTTCCGTCCGAAAAAGTGCAGCTTGTACTCGATTATTATGGGCCTATATTCAAAGATAAATACGATGATTTTAACAAGAGAAAAAAAGACCTCGACATCTTTCAGAACATAGTAGAAAATTATAAAACTTTAGATATTCTGCTCGCAGACATGGCGATCGAGCCCGTGATTGAAAGCGTAATCGATATTGAAGCTCCAGACAAACAGGATGAATACGTTACACTTTCTACCATCCACTCGGCTAAAGGATTAGAATGGCATTCTGTTTTTATAATTCACGCGGTCGAAGGATTTTTCCCTTCCAGCAGGTCAGCAGAAAGTATCGACTCTTTAGAAGAAGAAAGAAGATTAATGTATGTTGCATCCACAAGAGCAAAACAAAATCTATTTATAACCTATCCAATGAACCTCTTCGATAGAGAAGCAGGAACGACTTTTTCCAAACCCTCCAGATTCATTTCCGATATTACTCCGGGTCTTGCAGAAGGTTGGCTGTTGGATGAGGAATAATAAATTATAATGAACTTCAAGTATTACTCAAATCTGAAAATTCGTGACAAATCATCAAACAATTCTATTTGACAAGTTATTTTTTTTAATTATATTTTCCCGGTTAAAGAGAACTGCCCTCTATACTTATTTCTTAAGACTTTTTACTTTACGAGCTAAAATTATAAAGCATTGAGAATTAAAATAAAGGAGTTTAAATAACTCTTCTATTTTTGTCAGAAAGAAGTTCAGGCTACTCAGCAAAGGCAAATCCGTTTTGTCCATTAACATGGAATCGCAGCAATATAATTCTAAATCTTACAGGCATGAAATGATCGGTGAAACAATTCTTCACTATAAAATATTAGAGAAGCTGGGCCAGGGCGGCATGGGCATAGTTTACAAAGCTGAAGACTTAGCTCTTAAACGATTGGTCGCCTTGAAATTTCTACCTTCTAATATTTCAAGCGCATCTGAAGAAATGATAAGACTAAAGCTCGAAGCCCAGGCAGCAGCCATGCTTAACCATCCGAATATTTGTACCGTGTATGCAATAGAAGAAAAAGACGACGGAAGATTTATTTCGATGGAATATATGGATGGTATAACTCTTAGAAAAAAAATAGCAGATGGACCTCTGTCCATTGATGACGGAATTTCATATGCTATTCAGATAGGCGAAGGGCTTAGTCAAGCACACAAAAACGGTATGGTTCACCGGGACATCAAGACAGAGAACATTATGATCAATTCAAGCGATCAAATTAAAGTTATGGACTTTGGACTCGCACTGCTCAGAGACAGCATAAACGAGTCCTCATACAAGGGCACATTCGGTACTCTCGCTTACCTTTCTCCGGAACAAGCAATGAATCAGTCTTTGAAGTCAACATCTGATATTTGGTCATTCGGTGTTGTTTGTTATGAAATGTTTACGGGCAAACTGCCCTTCTTCGATAAATATGATGCAGCAATAATTTATTCTATACTTAACGAACAGCCTGTTCCGCCTTCACAAATCAGACCGGATATTCCTCTGGCGCTGGAGTCGATAATATTAAAGTGCATTCTGAAGGAAGAACAGGGCAGGTATCAAAGCGCAGAACAAGTTGTTAACGACCTTAGAAAACTAAAAAAAGAAATAGAAGTTCAAAGTATCCGGGAAGACTTTAGAAAAGAACATAAAAAAAGAGAAAAGAAAGCAGCCGAGCAGAAGCAGGCCACGATCGTTTATATGCAGATTAAGAATTACTCTGATTTAACGGGAGCGATTGGGCAGGAGAATATGGTAGAAATGCTTGAAAATTATTATGATTTGATAAATCATACAACAGAAAAGTACGGCGGCACAGTAAACAAAACTATTTCAAGCGATGCAGTTTTATATTTCGGACTTCCAGAAACTATAGAGAATTCCGCACACAAAGCCTTGAAAGCCGTAGTTGAAATTAAAGATGGATATAATTCAATTATAAAAAAGTATAGGATACCGGAGAAGTACGGCCTAAATGCAGCAATCAGCGGAGGCACAGTGATAGCCGGCAGCATTTCAGCCGGCGAAAAATTGGAATACACGGTTCTGGGCGAAGCAGTTGAAATTGCTCTTGCCCTTCTGGACTCGGCCTCCGATGGTCAGACGTTGGTTAGTCCAAATACTTATAAGTCTATAAAAGACGTTTTCCCGTTAAAGCAGTTGAAATCAATTTCAATAAAAGGCAAGCGCGATCCCGTGGTAGTTTATGAGCTTTTGGCTGCTTATACGAATTTAGAAAGCGACCGTATTAATGCCGGAAGACTAATTTCGTCTCAAATGGTTGGAAGGACTAACGAGCTTGACATCCTGGAGCATTTGATATTAAATTCAGTAAATGGGCATGGTTCCATCGTAAGTGTAGTTGCTGAAGCCGGCATAGGAAAATCCAGATTATTAAACGAACTAAAAAAGAAAAACATTATTACACAAGTTACACTTCTAGAAGGAAAGGCGGAATCTACAGAAATAAATGTAAGCTTTCATCCCATTACAGACATCATTAAACAGTGGGCACAAATCCATGAGGATGATAACGAAATTCAGGCCTTCAATAAACTTGAAAATTCTGTTCGCAGATTATTTAGCTACGAGGCGGACGAAGCACTCCCTTTCATTGCAACTTTAATGGGATTTCAATTAAAAGATAAATATGAAAAAAGAATAACAGACATTTCTTCCGATGCTCTTAGCAAACTTATTCAGAAAAGCATAAGAGAACTTATTTTAAAAGGCTCGGAAGTGAACCCGATAGTTTTTATAATAGAAGATTTACATTGGGCAGATCAATCTTCAATTGAATTATT
>JBJKPP010000256.1:0-1316 GCA_046706145.1 Ignavibacteriaceae bacterium
TTATTCCTGCTGAAGAAATTATACCAATAGAATATGAATTGCCTGTTCCAAGTGCACAGGTGAAGAGTGCTGTGCTTTTAGCCGGATTACATTCTGAAAAAATTACGACTATTATAGAAACAACTCCGTCAAGAAATCACACTGAGAAAATGCTCGGGTTAAAGGTTGAGAAGAAAGACGGTAAAATATATTCACTCGTTTCCAAAGAAAATTATCCTAAGCCGGATAAATACATTATTCCTTCAGATATCTCAACAGCATCCTTTTTTATTGTACTAACTTTATTATCTAAAAATTCCCAGCTTAAAATAAAAAACTTACTTTTGAATCAGACAAGAACAGGTGTCTTGGATGTATTAACTCAAATGGGCGCTAAGATTGAAATGGAAAATGTTAAAAAGATTAACAATGAGGATGTTGGAGACTTAGTTGTTCATTCAAGTAACTTAAAGAATATTACTATTTCGGAAGAAATTATCCCCAACATTATAGATGAAATACCAATTTTGTCAATTGCCGGAATTTTTGCCGAAGGTGAATTCAAAATTTCAGGAGCAAAAGAGCTTAGACATAAAGAATCGGATAGAATAAAAGCTATTTGTGCAAACCTTAAAGTGACAGGACTGAATGTTGACGAATTTGACGATGGATTTAGTTTTTCCGGGGACATTACTAAATCCAATGCTACGTTCGAAAGTTATGGTGACCATCGCATAGCTATGGCTTTTGGGATACTATCCTTATTATTGAAAGATGGCGGAAATGTTAATAACTTTAACTGTGTTAATATTTCGAATCCCGATTTCTTAAACCAACTCAAAATCATTACAGGAAAATAAAAATGGCTCAAGTGGAATTAAAAAATGTTACCAAGGTTTATGAAGGGGGAAATATTGCTGCTAAGGATATTAATATTCTTGTACAAAACAAAGAATTTGTCGTCTTGGTTGGCCCCTCAGGCTGCGGAAAATCTACAACGCTGAGAATGATTGCCGGGCTTGAAGAAATTTCGTCAGGGGATATACTTATTGATGGAGCAAGAGTAAATGATGTTTCTCCTAAGGATAGAGACATTGCCATGGTTTTTCAGAATTATGCCTTATACCCCCACATGACAGTTTATGAAAATATGGCTTTTGGATTAAAGCTCAGAAAGTTTCCTAAAGAAGAGATAAAAAACCGTGTAAACGATGCGGCAAGAATTTTAGAGTTAGAAAATCTGCTTGATAGAAAACCTAAAGCATTATCCGGTGGACAAAGACAAAGAGTTGCAGTTGGCAGAGCTATAGTCAGAAAACCAAAAGTATTTTTATTTG
>JBJKPP010000257.1:0-9806 GCA_046706145.1 Ignavibacteriaceae bacterium
AAGATGTTTCTTTATTCTGAAAAGAATGATGAAACATTGTTCTGTGATAACGAGACAAATATTGAAAGATTGTATAATGTTGAAAACCAAGTCCCTTACTATAAAGATGGGATAAATGATTATCTAATTAACGGAAAAACGGATGCGGTAAATCCTAATAAGGACGGTACTAAATCTGTTTTTTTACATAAGCTAAGCATCTCAGGCAATGCTTCGAAGGTAGTTAGATTAAGATTCTGTAATAAGAACGTAAAACAGCCTTTTACAAACTTTGATAATATCTTTAAGAAAAGAATTAATGAAAGCGACGAATTCTACGAAGAAATTCAGGGTGAAATAAAAAGTAAAGAGTTGAAGAATATTCAAAGGCAAGCCCTTGCAGGATTGTTATGGGGAAAGCAATTTTATTATTACAATATTCCTCAGTGGTTGGAAGGTGACCCTGCAATGCCCGCTCCACCTAAAGAGAGACTAGAAGGTAGAAATAATGGGTGGATTCACTTAAATAATTCAAATATTATTTCTGTTCCTGATGATTGGGAATTTCCGTGGTATGCTTCATGGGATTTAGCTTTTCATTGTATTCCAATTTCAATGATAGATCCAAACCTTGCAAAGAGGCAGCTTAGACTTCTTACGCGAGAGTGGTATATGCACCCAAACGGCCAACTTCCTGCTTACGAATGGAATTTCAGCGATACAAATCCCCCTGTTCATGCCTGGGCAACATGGCGTGTTTATAAGATTGATAAAAAAAATAATAATGGGAAGGGTGACTACAAATTCCTTGAATCTGTTTTTCATAAGTTGCTTTTGAATTTTACCTGGTGGGTTAATCGTAAAGACAGAGATAATCATAATGTTTTTGAAGGTGGATTTCTTGGCCTGGATAATATTGGGGTCTTTGATAGAGACATGCAATTTTCAAACGGTGGTGAGATAGAACAGGCAGATGCAACAAGCTGGATGGCAATGTTTTGTTTGAACATGATGAGAATCTCGCTGGAGTTGTCAGGTTACAATCCTGTCTATCAAGATATGGCCACAAAATTCTTTGAACATTTCCTGTACATAGCCGATGCAATGCTTCACATGGGAAGAAATGGTACCAGTCTTTGGGATGATGAGGATGAATTTTTTTACGATGTTTTACACATGCCGAATAGAAAAGATATTAAGCTAAAAGTGCATTCTATTGTGGGCCTTATTCCTCTTTTTGCCGTGGAAGTATTGGAGCCAGAAATATTGGAAACAGCTCCGAAATTCAAGGCACGGCTGGAGTGGTTCTTAAATTACCGCCCCAACTTGGCTAGTTTGGTTTCAAGGTGGCATGAACAGGGCGAAGGAGAAAGAAGCCTTCTTTCTTTACTTAGAGGGCATAGAATGAAATGTTTATTAAGAAGAATGCTTGATGAATCTGGATTTCTATCTGAATATGGAGTTAGAGCTTTATCCAAATATCATGAACAAAATCCTTATACTTTTGAAATAGATGGTTCTAACATGACGATATCTTATTGTCCTGGTGAGTCTAATACGGGTCTTTTCGGGGGCAACTCTAACTGGAGAGGTCCAATTTGGTTTCCTATTAATTATTTGATAATAGAATCTCTTGAAAAATTTCATCATTATTACGGTAACGATTTCAAAGTAGAATGCCCAACCAATTCTGGAAATTATCTAACAATAAAAGAAGTATCTGAAGAATTGAAGTCAAGATTGATGAAAATCTTTACTACAGATGAAAATGGGTACAGACCATTCTTGGGAAATAACGAAAAACTGCAGAAAGACCCTAACTTTAAAAACTATTATCTCTTCAACGAATATTTTAATGGAGATAATGGTAAAGGTTTAGGTGCTTCACATCAGACGGGCTGGACAGCATTAATAGCTAAGTTAATTCAACCTAAGAATATGGAGTAGTTTCACAATATCAAAATGAATGACTCTTTTGATGTGATAATAATTGGAAGCGGCCCTTCAGGAAGTACTGCTGCAATTAATTTAGCAGGAAGTAATAAGAAGGTATTACTACTGGAAAAAATGGATTTGCCGCGTTATAAAACTTGCGGTGGTGGAGTAATTTTCAGAAATAATCTGGTTTCAGACTTGAAATTAGAAGAAACTTCTGAAGTTAATTGCTTTTCAGCAGAGATTAATGATTACAAATCAAATATAAGTTTAAAAACACAAAGAAGTTTTCCTTTAGTACAAATGGTTATGCGAAAAGATTTTGATTTTTTCCTGGTTCAGAAGGCTAAAGAGTTAGGTATTAATATAATGGACAATTGCGAAGTTATTCGAATTGAAAATAAGTCAGATTGTGTAGAGGTTCATACAAACATAGGAACATTCAATAGTAAATTTGTTATTGTTGCTGCTGGTGCAACTAATAAGTTAATAAAAAACTTATCACTTACTAATTCATACAGAAATATCCCTGCATTGGAATATGAGGTATATACAAATGAGACTGTTTATCAGAAATATAATAGAGCTGCGAGATTTGATTTTGGTTTTGTACCTCACGGTTATTGTTGGGTCTTTCCCAAAAAAGATCATTTGTCTATCGGAGTTCTTACTACGAAGAAAAATAGCGTTAATCTAAATTCAGCCTTTCAAGAATATTTAAATATACTCGGAATAAAGGATTACAAAAAAATAGAAAGGCACGGCTACGTAATTCCTTTTTTCAATGGAACTAGAAAAATTTATTATGAAAGAGTCCTAGTTGCTGGAGATGCTGCGGGTTTAGCTGATCCAATTACTGGGGAAGGAATTTCATCAGCGATACTTAGTGGTAAGCTAGCTGCAGAAGCATTGCTCCAATCAAATTTGCAGCCTTTATTAGTAGAGAAGATCTATTTAAAAAAAATGGAAGACCAAATATTAAAGGAATTAAAAGCGGCCAGATTTTTATCTAACTTTGTCTATGCTAGCGAAATTATTCGTTCGCTGGTTTTTAAGCTTTATGGGTATAAATTAAGCGAATTAATTACTGATGTAATTACAGGCGATAAGAAATATTCAGGAATAGTGAAAAATCCTAAGAACTATCTTAAATTGTTCAGTAAATGGTCATTAAGACAAGGAAGAAAATTAAGATCGCCCCAGTATATAACTTTTAATTAAAATGCTTCTTTTAAGAAATGGATTATACGAGCCATAATAACTATTTTGATACAATAATTTACATCTATTAATCTTATGCGTCCCAATTTGGAAATTAATTTTAGATTAAACGGAGCCAGTAAATGAACTTCCTACATAAAATTATTTCGGGCAAAATCTTTTCTCTTTTAACAATTGTAATTGTTATTTTTTTATATAACTCTTCTTTCTCTCAGGAGATTTACCGCGACAGTCTTGCATTAACCCCACCGATGGGTTGGAATAGCTGGAACAAATTTGGTTGTAATGTTAATGAAACATTAATAAAAGAAATGGCTGATGCAATGGTGAGTAGTGGAATGAGAGATGCTGGATATAAATATATAATTATAGATGATTGCTGGCAGATTGGTAGAGATAAAAATGGAAATATAATTCCCGATCCAAAGAGATTTCCTTCTGGAATAAAAGCACTAGCCGACTATATCCATTCAAAAGGGTTAAAGTTTGGAATTTATTCAGATGCTGGAACGGCTACTTGTCAGGGACGTCCAGGTAGTAGAGGTTATGAATTTCAGGACGCTCGGCAATATGCAGCCTGGGGAGTAGATTATCTAAAGTATGATTGGTGTAATACAGATGGTCAGAACGCTGAAGCGTCTTACAGCCTAATGAATAAAGCGTTGCTGGCTACAGGCAGACCGATAGTTTTTAGTATTTGTGAATGGGGTGTGCATAAACCATGGCTTTGGGGTAAAGGAATCGGAAACTTATGGCGGACTACAGGAGATATCCAAGATTGCTGGGACTGTAAAAGAAGTTGGGGAGGGATGGGGTTTGCTCATATTTTAGACTTGCAGAACGGGTTAGCAAGCTATGCGGGTCCGGGGCATTGGAATGATCCGGATATGCTTGAAGTTGGAAATGGTGGACTAACTTTAACGGAATCAGAGGCTCATTTCAGTCTTTGGTGCATCCTTGCAGCACCTTTGATTGCGGGTAACGATATCCGTAATATGTCCGAAAGTATTAAAGATATATTGACTAATAAAGAGGTAATCGCTGTTGATCAAGATTCTCTAGGAAAAGAGGGCACAAAGGTGAATGATGACAGCACCCATGAAGTTTGGTCTAAAGAATTGAAAGATGGAAGCAGGGCTGTAGTTCTGTTCAACAAAGATAGCTCTGAAGTCAAAATGACGGTTAATTGGAATGAGATTGGATATCCAAGTCATCTTAAAGCTTTGGTAAGGGATTTATGGCAGCATAAAAATCTTGGAGAATTTAAAGGCAGTTTTTCAGCAGAGGTGCCGTCTCACGGGGTAGTTATGATTAAGGTTACCCCATAGCGTATTTGATTTCGAAGGCTGAAAATCTAGAGTTCTTAAAAAATTTTCACAAACAAATGTGAAATGGTGGATACGGAGTTATAGCCCTATTTTTTTATCTAAATCTGGTCAAGAAAAATACCCACCGAACGCTCATTTCATATATATTAGACTATATTTCCCAAAAACCTCTTGACTCTTTAATCTAATTTTTGCAAATTTAACTCGATAAAGTAAACGATAACTTAATCGTTGACGTAAGGGCGAAGATAAATTAGAAATCATTCAAGTTTGACTTTCTGGGATTATCTAAGTGGCATATACAAAAGCTAAAGTTTTTTATATCTATAACGGAAATTAATCAGTTTTTCTAAGTTTTGAGTTAAGGAATTATGCACAGTTGATGTAAATAGGAACGCTGGACTTATTATAAGCATGGGTGGATTACAGTTGATTGAGAATTTCGAATTTGTAGAAAAATGGGACTGACGGAAGCGAAGCTGTATATTTTTAGAAGTTAAGCCTTCCGTGAACCTCGACTAAATATTTAATGGGGATACGACAAAAAGAATTATCATTTACTTTACAACACAAGTTTTCAGTTACCAAAAAATTCTTTCACTATTCTTAATATTGAGTTGGTTTGTAGAAATTAAAATGATTTCTATACAACCAAGAGTCAATTGTATATAAGGTATTTGTGTTTAATTATGTAGATCTTTGTTTGGTCAAACAGTTTTTTTAAAACCATTTGATAATTTCATTATACTTATGAAAATAATTAATTCAACATTATTCTTGATTTTTCTGATTTTTGTCATCAATATTTTTAATTCTGGTTTGGCAGCAGGTTCAAACACCTATTATAATAGGGAAGCTAAAAATAAGGGCATTATACAAGAAGAAAATGGGACATCTTGGTCTGTTACTTTGAGTAATGCAGTAATGCATAAATATCCCCGTTATGCAGCTTATGATACTACAAAAATACAATGGAATTACGAGCTAGGTGTAATTCTTTACGCGTTTTGGAATGTATGGAAGAAGACTCAAGATACAAAATATTTTGTGTACATTAAAAACAACATCGATAATTTTATTACCGAAGATGGTAGGATAAAAACATATGACTTTAATAAGTTTAGATTGGATGATATATGTCCCGGCAGAATTCTGATAGATTTATATGAAAAAACTGGCAATGATAAATATAAAAAAGCGGCTGATTTGTTGAGGAAACAACTCTCGGATCAACCTAGGACACCTGAGGGAGGATTCTGGCACAAACAAATATATCCCGAACAAATGTGGCTTGATGGTCTTTATATGGCAGAACCTTTTTATGCTCAATATGCAAGTACTTTTAATGAACCCAAAGATTATGATGATATAGCAAAGCAGTTTATCTTGATGGCAAAACATGGGAAAGATCCTAAAACCGGATTATTTTATCATGGGTGGGATTGGAGCAAAAAACAAAAATGGGCTAATCCTGAAACAGGTGATTCGCCAAGTTTTTGGGGAAGAGCTATGGGATGGTATTTAATGGGGTTGGTGGATGTACTAGATTATTTCCCATCAAATAATCATCAAAGATCAAAATTAATTAGTATTTTTAAAAATTTATGTAGTTCGCTGTTAAATTATCAGGATAAAAAAAGTCATTTATGGTTTTTAATATTGGACAAGCCTAATAAAAAAGGAAACTATTTGGAAAGTTCCGCTTCAGCTATGTTCATGTATGTATTTGCTAAAGGTGCGTTAAAAGGTTATTTAAATAAAAAATATTTGTCTGTTGCAAAACAAGTATTTGAAGGTTTACTTACACATTCTATAAAATCAGACAAGAACGGCTTTCAACACTTATATTACACGATAAGCAGTGCTGGTCTTGGAGGAGATCCTTACAGAGATGGGACATTTGAATATTACTCTAGTGAACCACAAAGAGTTGATGATTTTAAAGGACTAGGGCCGCTTATATTGGGTGCACTTGAACTTGAAAAAGCAGGATTAATCAAATAGAGATTTTTGTTAATCATCACACAAATAATTTTTTGTAACTCAATTTTAATAGTTTAATCTTTTATATTTATTTTTTATAAGATTAAATGGTAAAAATAATCTATTAAATGTTAATTTTAATAGATGATAAAAAGAAAGTAAAAAGTGAAAGAATCTTTTTTAAGTGAATATAGATTTTTTGACCCGAATGAGAAGGTAAGGAACATTGCTTATGAACTTTATAATAAGGTCAAAGATTTACCGATAATAAGTCCTCATGGCCATGTTGATCCTAAATTGCTAGCGAACAACAAACATTTCCCTGATCCCACAGAATTAATAATTATACCTGATCACTACATCTTCAGGATGTTATATTCGCAAGGAATTTCCTTGGAATCGCTTGGTATTCCGACTGTAGATGGGATGCAGGTTGAAAGCGATCATCGCAAAATATGGCAGATATTTGCAGATCACTTCTATTTATTCTTAGGAACTCCTACGGGTGCGTGGTTGTCCCATGAATTTACAAAAGTGTTTGGTATTCAGGAAAAACTGGACTCTCAAAATGCTATGAAAATATATGATGAGATACAGCGGAAACTGAAAACAGATGATTTCTTACCTAGGACGCTTTTTAATAAATTTAATATTGAAGTGTTGAGTACCACAGATGGAGCATCAGATAGACTGGAACATCATAAGAAAATTAAAGAATCAGGTTGGAATGGAAGAGTAATCCCTTGCTTTAGACCAGATTCATTGATAAACATAAATGCAAAGAACTGGAAAAGAGAAATTAATCTGCTAAGTGAGGTATCAGGTATCAATATTTCATCGTACAAAAATTTTATAAGGGCTATAGAAAATCGTAGAGAATATTTTAAGACTATGGGCGCGGTTTCAACTGATCAGGGTGTAACAAGTCCATATACACACAAGTTATCTGAGAATGAAGCCGAGGCAATCTTTCAGCGCGGTTTGAATTCCGAGGCGAGTAATGATGATTTGAATCTTTTCACTGCAAACATGTTAATGGAAATGGCAAGAATGAGCAGAGAAGATGGATTAGTTATGCAAATTCATGCGGGGGCAATGAGAAATCACAACAAAGTAATATATGACAGATTTGGAGCTGATAAAGGAGGCGACATTCCGTTGCAAACCGAATATACCAGAAATTTATTTGAACTTTTGAACGAGCATGGAAACGATGCTAATTTTACTGTTATCGTTTTTACCCTAGATGAGTCAACTTATTCAAGAGAACTTGCCCCTCTTGCAGGCCATTATCCTGCGTTGAAGTTGGGTCCATCATGGTGGTTTCATGACAGTATACAAGGAATGACAAGATTTAGAGAAAGGATCACAGAAACTGCGGGTTTTTATAACACTGTTGGATTTAATGATGATACCCGGGCCTTTTTGTCTATTCCGGCAAGGCATGATCTGTCACGCAGGATAGATTCAAATTTCCTAGCAGGTTTGGTTGCAAGAGATATAATTAACATGGATGAAGCATATTCTTTAGGAAAAGAACTAGCTTACGGATTAGTTAAACGTGCCTACCGACTTTAGCAAATTGACAACAATCACATTTTATCCCAAAATTGTATTTATGAGAAGAAAAATTACTATTTTTACAAAAGTTATCGGTAAAGTTATAAAGTTACAATAGGAAACTTGTTGAATAGAAGAGTACAAATAACACTGGACGACATAGCAAAAAAGCTGAATGTTTCCAAAGTAACTGTTTCTAAAGCTTTGCGTAATCATCCTGATATTTCAAGGGAGACTTCCGAACGTGTAAAAAAGATTGCCAAAGAATTGGGCTATACACCCAACTATATGGCAAGGAATCTCTCATCGCAAAAATCTAACACAATTGGAGTAGTTGTTCCTAAAATAGCTCACTTTTTCTTCAGCTCGCTGATAGAAGCTATATACGATGTAGCCTTTTATAATAATTATGAAATTATTTTAACTGTTTCCCAGGAAAATGCTGAAAGAGAAGCAAAGCATATAGAATCATTATTAGCAATGAGAGTTGATGGAATACTTGTGTCGATTTCTCAACAGACAAGGGATAAAAAAATATTCGAAAAGGTAATAAATTTTGGTGTGCCTTTAGTATTTATGGATAGAGTTTTACCGATCACGAATACAAGCAAAGTTACTGTTGATGATAAAGGCGGTGCCTTTAAAGCTATTGAACTGGCAATTCAAAATGGTTATAGAAAAATAGGACACTTGGCAGGGTACCGTGATATAAGTATTGGCAAGGATAGATATCAGGGTTTTAAAGATGCACTTAAGAAATATGATGCTCCCTTCAACCCTAATTGGGTGATTCATGGAGGATTTGGTGAAAGTGACGGATATAACGGATTTATGAAGATGTACAATAGTGGAAATATTCCTGAATTTATATTTGCCGTTACATTTCCTGTAGCCCTAGGAATCTGTAGGGCGGCTAAAGAAGTGAATCTAAAAATCCCTGATGATGTTGATATTATTTGTTTTGGTAACAGTGAGCTTAATGACTTTATTAAACCTTCAATAAGCTTTGTTAATCAGCCGACTGAGGCTATTGGAAAAGCAGCAGTTGAATTACTGCTGGAACAAATAAGAAGCTTCGATAACTTTAGCCCCAAGAATATTGAAATTCCAACAGAGATAATATTAAAAGAGACTTGTTTAAAGAAACAGCCCACACTCTAATAAATTAGAAAACTGCTATGCCACAAAAAGTTGTTACAATGGGTGAAATAATGCTTCGACTATCTACACCAGGATATGAGAGGTTTGTTCAATCGCAACATTTCGATGTGAATTATGGTGGGGGAGAAGCTAACGTTGCTGTTTCACTATCAAATTATGGCTTCGATAGTTATTTTGTAACAAAACTTCCCAAACATGAGATTGGGCAATGTGCGGTTAACAGTCTGAGGAAATATGGCGTAAAGACGGAATATATAGTGAGAGGTGGTGATAGGGTAGGAATATATTTTTTAGAAACGGGTGCAAGCCAAAGGCCATCTAAGGTGATATATGATAGAGCAGACTCAGCAGTAACAAGTCTGAATAAGAATGAACTTGATTGGGAAAAAGTATTTGAAAATGCGGCTTGGTTTCATTGGACAGGGATAACACCAGCGCTGGGAAAGAAACTACAGGAAACGCTGAAAGCTGCTTGTGAAGCAGCTAGGGAAAAAGGAACAGTTATAAGCGCAGATTTAAATTATAGAGCTAAACTGTGGAGTACTGAAGAAGCACAATCAGTAATGATTCCTTTAATGGAATATGTTGACGTTTGCATAGCAAACGAAGAAGATGTAGAGAAAAGTTTGGGATTTAAAG
>JBJKPP010000258.1:0-2669 GCA_046706145.1 Ignavibacteriaceae bacterium
AAAAGTAATTAATTGAGTTATCTGAAAAATAAGAAACCCCGACAAGTCGGGGCACTTTTGCTAGCGACTAGCTAAACAACTTGAAAGGATGGCATTTAAATAATCAAAAGTAAAACCACAACCAGAAATATGGCTGCAATTTCTAATGCTAATCCACTTATAATTCCTTTTAGAAAATTTTCTTCTGTGTTCATTTTCAAAAATATTATAACAAACCTTGATACAGGTCACACCAAAATCATACCATGTGATTTTTATTAAAATTTAATTGTTTTATTAAAAATTAGGATGAATATAATTCGCTATTTGCGAAAAATATTCGGGGGTAACGCTAGGGAACATGTAATAGTCTGGTTCTGAGTTACGGCTTAAGAATAGAATATACTTTTACGTTTACGTACTCGTTATCCTTCTTTATGTAGTTTCTAAGAGTTCCTTCATATTGGAAATTTGCCTTTTCAAGTACCTTTGCTGATGCGTCATTATATTCAAATACAGTTGCTTCAATTCTTTCCAGTTTAAATTCTTCGAATCCAAGTTGGCAAAATCTTTTTACAACATTAGTCATAATACCTTTATTCCAGTAATCCCTTGCCAGCCAATAACCGAATTCATCTTTGTAAGAATTCATTCCATATTTAGAATGGAAGCTTATGCCGCCAATTAATTCCAATTTTTTATTTCTAATGGTATAGTGAATTAAAGTGCCTTTATTATCCTTATCGAATTTTACAAATTTAATCCAGTTTTCTGCATCTTTTGCTGTATAAGGATATGGTATGTTTAAAGTATTTTTATAAATATCATAATCATTAAGATATTTGACCAAATTAGGCTTGTCGTTTTTGTTAATTTCCGAAAGGAAATAATCCCCCTTAACTTCGATAATCATAAGCAATAATTTTTTTAACTGATTATCATCAAAAACTTTACCAAAAGCAAGTCTTTCATAGTTTCCTTGCGACAACGACCACTGTCTTCAAATCTTTCTCAAAACCCGTGTTTTGGTTTGTTGCTTCTAAGAAAACTATGTATATCCCAATTCGCAGCGGGTTGCCATTATTATCTTTGCCGTCAAAAATTACCGACCCTTTACTTCCGCTGGGTGAATTGTTGAGTAATGTTCTTACAAGTCTCCCTTTGTTGTCAAAGATTTTGATTCTTACCTGTGAAATTTTTTGCGAAAGCTTGTAATTTATTATTGTATAATCTTCAAAACCGTCGTTGTCTGGAGAGAAAGGGTCTGGTGAAACGGAGATAGATGACTGTAAATTTTTATTAGTAGTGTAAATGCTATTTTGTTTTCCCGGTGTTGCTCCCGAAGTGGAAGCTGAGCTGCTCCAATTGCTTGGATCGTTTCCGTCCATGAAAGGATTTATTCTTTCCAGTGAAATATTCTTTGTATTTGTGAAGTTACTATTATGCCACTTTGAGGAATAAAACACTGAATCAATTGTATTATTTCTTACATCTTTTAACAAAATTAAGTCGTTAGTGTTACTTAATGAGAGGGA
Organism: Ignavibacteriaceae bacterium; assembly: GCA_046706145.1. Classification (GTDB taxonomy): domain Bacteria; phylum Bacteroidota; class Ignavibacteria; order Ignavibacteriales; family Ignavibacteriaceae; genus JBJKPP01. The sequence continues at coordinate 1,515 of JBJKPP010000258.1, forward strand.
ACTGGAGTTTATTATTTTAGTATTGTCATAATTTTCAAAGTCATAATTATCGAGTATGCTTGAATCCGCCGCAAGAACATAGTAATCGTTTGGTCCAACATCATGACTTATCTCCGAAAGCTCGTGAGTGTTGCCCTGACTATCTTCTATTTTCCAACCACCGACGTTTACAGTGGTAGAACTTATATTTTCAAATTCCACAAATTCACTATTATTTACAGCTGGGTCGAACATTATTTCATTAATTACTAAATCATGTTTCTTATATTCGGGGATGCTCAGGATAGAGTTGGGTTGCCCTGGCGTGCTTCTATCCTTACTTAGAGATGTGAGCCAGTTTGTGCTATCATTGGTAGGGGAGTTTAATGAGATTCTTTCCAAAGAAAATCCGTTTTTACCTCCCCAATTTGAGTTGTAATTTAAATCATCTATAAGTGCATTTCTAAAATCATATATTTTTATTTCATCACTTGAATTTTTAAGCGTCTCGATATTTGTTATTAGAACTTTACTTTTGATTTTGGGATGATAATCAAAAAAGGAGGAATCTTTTGTTAAAACTAAGAATTCTTTCGGTGCAATGAAATAATTGTTATTGGTAATATAAGTCTTTGAAGAATTTGAGTTTTGAATCATCCAATTCTTTAAGTTTAGTGATTTTGAAGATGAATTCACTACTTCAATCCATTCCGGCTCTCCATTCACAGGTGCATACATCACTTCATTTATAAGTAAAGATTTCTTAGGAAATCCGGCTTGAATGTATCCTTCCATGTAATTGTTAAGTGTGTCTTCGTCTTTATTAAAAACAATTTTTGCAACAGTTAAAGTTTTGGTTTGTAAGTTAGGAATCTTATACGGAGAATTTGCAATTATCGAATCTCCGCCAATTAAATCGTTTAACGTTATTTGTCCGAGGTCCTTGTCAATTTTGTTATCGCCGTTGGAATCATAACTAAACTCAACTATGAAATTTTTTGCTTCATTAGAACCAACGTTTTTTATCGTTGCAGATAAATTGACACTATCTCCATTCACGGGGAATTGAGGTAATGAAGAGATATTAGAAATCGTAAGGTCGTAATCCTTTGGTGTGATGCTATTAATCCTGCCGGGGGTACTGTTTTCAATATCAACAGAATTACCCCAGTTTGA
>JBJKPP010000259.1:0-17516 GCA_046706145.1 Ignavibacteriaceae bacterium
TTTTGGACCTAATGTTTTCCAATTTTTTTGCAGAATATATCTTAAATCATAATGTTCTTTCCAATATTCTGCAACGCTGTGGTCTATTTTTCCTGTCATTTTATTCCAGATGGGTTTTGGATAACCATCTTTCCCGGCAGGGGAATATACTGCCTGCCAAATATCAAATTGGCCCCCCGACCTGCCTTTAGTTCCGATAACTAATTCAAGATGATTTGCATGTTCCATGGTAGTAATAACCTGACCCAGGTAATTTCTTGCAACGGGGGTTGGAGTTTTTTGCCATTTCCCACCAGTGTAATATGCGTTATCATCAGAATAAATATTTACCACACCAAACTTCCTAAAATCAATCGGGTCGGGGCAAGCCGCAAAACATCCATTATACATATCGGGGTAAAATATTTGCGTGGCTAAAGCTTCCCACCCCCCGGTTGAGCCGCCGTAAAGAAACCGTGCCCAAGGTTTTCCTATTCCTCTAAATTTATTCTCTATGTATGGTATCAACTCATAATTTATTGCATCTCCATACGGACCCAGGTTGGCTGAGTTGACTGCATAAGAATCATCGTAATAAGGATTTGCATGCTGTATTTCTATAATTATAAATCTTGGGAAATTTGGACTTGTCCACTGCTTGTAAAATTTGTAAGCGTAATCCTCCATTGTGTAATTATAATTATCAACACGAAATCTTGGGCTGTATAAACCAGGAACATTTGTATCGGGAGGAGTTTCTCTCCAACCGAAGAATTTGGCTGAAAAATGTCCGTGAAAAACCATAAGGGGATAATGAGCATCGGGATGATCATCAAATCCATACGGTAACAATACTTTTGCCCCGAGATATACAGGCGTTCCCCAAAACTTCGTAAGTAAATTACTCTTAATCTTTATATACTTTAAATACTTAGTGCCTTTTGGCTGCTTTATGGGCGGAATTGCTTTATCGAGATTTATCTTTAGAATTTCATTTGATCTGGGATTTAAATAGAACTTTTCTACAGAACTATAAAAATTGTAGGGTTTAATATTCCATTGCTGACCTTCGCCTTCATCCGGCGGGAGTTTCACAGTGTGGCCATTCTCAAGATGGTAAGTTTTATATCTATTTAAAAGGGCTTGAACATAATACATACCTGGAGGAATTTCCGACACGCTTCTAAGAGGAAAACCAAAAACAGAAGTATCAAATACTGCTGTTTGCCCGGGTTCGAGCGAATCAACATTAACTCCAAAAATCAACTGAGTATTTGGGCCATCATTTATTTGGAACCTTGGTTCACTTGTGCTGTCATTCGAAATCATCAAAAGCATTCTTCCATCCTGTGCGGAATCGCTCAAGTTGCTTGAGAATGAAACTTCAAATTTCAAACCTTTTATTTGAGTTGGTTGGGCGTAACTAATATTATATGCTTTAGTAAAAAATATAATTAGCAAAGCATAAAAAAACCAGCCACAGTTTCTCATAAAGACTCCGAAGTTAATTTCATATTAGACCATTTTGTTTCAATATAAATAATCCAAATGTGATAGTAACAATAGAACCCAAAGTTGTGATTAACATAATATTTCCCGCTAATCTGCTGTTAACATTCATCGCCTCAGCCATGATAAAACTGGCTATTGCCGTCGGACAAGCAAACAAGATAAATATTATTCCCAGCTCTGTTCCTTTAAAGCCAAATTCATAGGCGGCATAAGACGCCACCAATGGGATAAAAATTAATTTTATAAATGACGAAGAGAAGGCAATGCCTGAGGCCCGTTTTAAATCACTGAAATTCAAGAACCCACCCACTCCAAGTAAAGCCAAAGGCAAAGTTAGAAGTGCAAGATAATTAACAGTGCTAAAAATTATTTGAGGAAGTTTGATTTCAAAATAAGAAAAAGGAAGCGAAACTATTATTGCAATTATCAATGGGTTCCTAAATATTTCGAGCAGCAACTTTTTGAAGTTCAAATTTCTATCTTTCCTTACCGGGAGTGTTAAAGCTATAACAGCAAGTACATTAAATAGTGGAATAATAAAGGCGAGCAAGATCGAAGCTTTGCTTAATCCTGTTGAACCAAAAACATTTGAAATGAGTGCCAATCCTATAATAGCATAATTGCTTCTGTAGCTGCCTTGTATAAAGACTGCGCGGTCGCTGCCTGATTTTATATAAGGAATTGAAATTAGCCAAATAATTAAATATAAAATAACCGTGGTAACACAGACAAAACCTATAAGTTTTAGATTAAATAATTCACTAATTGAGATTTTTGTTGTTTCCACAAAAATTAAGGCAGGAAGCGATAATGAGAAAACTACTTTTGAAGATATCGAAACGAAATTGTCATTAATTACTTTCAGTTTCTTCAGCAAAAATCCTATTCCTACAATCAGAAAGACAGGAATTACTAAGTTAAGAGTGAAAATTAAATTCTGCACTTGCCAGATCTGAATTTTTATAAATTAAGGAACAATTTGTTTACTATTCTCATCATAAACTAACAATGCACTCACAGGACAAACATTACATCCTTCAATTATTCTTTCCTTTTCAATACCCTCTGGTTTTTCCACAAATGTACAAATTTTTTCTTCATCAAGAACAAAGATCTCGGGGGCAGATTTAACACAATTAGCAGAGCCGATACATGTAGTTCTATCTATTACGACTTTAAGTCCGTTAAATTTTCTTTCGGGAAAATCAGAATTTACCATTCTTACTCGTTAGAATCTTTATATTTATTATAATAGGTTATTGCTTCAGGCAGTTCCTTTTTAATATCATCAATTCTCGTTTGGTCCGAAGGATGGTCGCTTAAAAATTCCGGTGGATTGTTTCCCTTAGTTGCCTCTTGCATTCTATTCCAAAAGTTTAAAGCTCCCTCTGGGTTGTAGCCTGCAATACTCATAAAGATTAACCCGAGATGGTCTGCCTCACTTTCTTGGGTCCTGCTAAATGGTAAAAGATATCCGTATTGTGCCCCAACACCGAATGCTGTCATCCATAATTGTTGTGTTTGCTGAGGCTTATCCTTAATAGCCTCCGAAAGTGCTATACCGCCAAGTTGAGTCAGCAAACTCTGACTCATCCTTTCATCCCCGTGTTGTGCAACTGCATGTGCAATTTCGTGGCCAAGCACTACGGCTAAACCGTTTTCATCTTTTGTTATTGGTAGAATTCCGGAATATACAACAACTTTACCGCCCGGCATGCACCAGGCATTTGCCTCTTTACTTTCTACTAGATTAAATTCCCATTTATAATCTTTTAATTTGTCAGACATCTTCTTTTCAGCAAAATACTTTTCTACACCTTCCTTTATTCTTGTTCCTACTCTTGTGACCATATCCTTAGCCTGCTGATCTGTACTTAATTTATTACTTTTAATAAAATCGTCATACTGAGAAAAGCTCATAGAAAGCATAGTAGAATTTGGTATAAGGTTAAGCTGCTTCCTTCCTGTTATTGGAACAGTGCTGCAAGAAGCTAAAAATGTTAATAGGAATGTTAAAACAAATAATGAAGATATTTTTTTTCTCATTTCTTAAATTCTTTAATTATTAATAAAAAAATTAAGAACTAAATAACACTATACAATATTATTATCGAATTATGAAGTCTTCCCTCTTTTATGGGCAACAATTTTTTAATACAAAAATAAACAATTATGGCCTTGGGGTCTATAACACTATGAAGTGAACTTCTTCAAAAAAGATGTGCTATGATATATTGTAAATCTTTCTTGATAATAAACAAGATTTTACAAAAACTTAGGATATCTTTTTGAGTTGTTTAATTGAGACGTAGGAAAAATTCAAGCAATATTTCATTTATTCGCCTAAAAGTATTGTTTGTAATTTTTACATCTTAAAATACTTGTAAAATCTTCCACTATTATAGTAATGAAGTTCTATTAGCATACATTTTGAGGCGTAATTTTCATAACTTTGTAGATGTTCAAAATTATCAAGGGATAAAATGGCTGATATAACAAAGAGCAATGTACTAACTTCACTTAAAAAAGTTAACGATCCTAATATTAAGAAGGAATTTCTAATTCTTAATGCTTTAAAAAAATTTGAGCTTAAAGACAATCAACTGGATATAGAAATTGTGCTACCGATTTCAGAATTGAGCATTACAGGAGATTTAAAATCAAAGTTTGTTAGTGCTATAAAGAATGATTTCAAGGATTTAAAAAATATTAACCTTAATCTTGAATCTAGAACGCCTGTAGAAAATAAGAAAGAAAGTAAAAATCTTTTAGGCGAAGTGAAAAATACGATCGCTGTTGCAAGCGGAAAAGGCGGCGTAGGTAAAAGTACTGTCGCTGTAAACTTAGCAGTGGCATTAGCAAAAGAAGGAGCAAAAGTTGGACTAATAGATGCTGATGTTTATGGACCAAGCATTCCCATGATGCTAGGATTAAAACAAAAACCTAAAGTTTACCAGGACGGACAAACTCTGAAAATGATTCCGCTTGAAAGCTATGGAATTAAGATAATTTCAATCGGACTGTTAGTAGAAGAGAATGCACCCGTAATTTGGCGGGGACCAATGGCCAGCAGCGCTATAAGGCAATTTATGTCCGACGTAGATTGGGGTGCGCTGGATTATTTATTCTTCGATATGCCACCCGGAACAGGAGATATACAACTTACTTTGGTACAAAGCATACCGCTTAGCGGTGCCGTGATTGTCACAACCCCGCAAGACGTTTCTATAATTGATGCAAGGAAAGCACTAAAAATGTTTACAAGAGTAAACGTTCCAATTTACGGAATTGTGGAAAATATGAGCTATTTTATTGCTCCTGATACAGGGAAAAAATACGATATATTTGGAACAGGCGGAGGCTCTAAACTTTCTACTGAACTAGAAACACCGGTGCTTGGAAATATTCCTATAGAACCTAAAATTCGTATTGGCGGAGATAAAGGTGTGCCAATTGTATTCGATTCTCCTGATTCCGAACACTCCAAAATAATAACAGAAATCTCAAGAAAATTAGCACATCAGGTTCATATGCACAGCCTCAAGGCCGGTTCAAAAATCGAAATTTCTATCGACGACGAAAAATGAGTTTTAAAAATGGGGGATAGTATGATTGATAATATCAAAAAGACGTTGGATTCAGTTCGACCGTTTTTACAAGCCGACAGCGGCGATGTTGAATTAGTTGAAGTGACTGATGACAATATTGTTAAGGTAAAATTTATAGGAGCCTGCCATGATTGTCCCATGTCACAAATGACGCTGCGTGCCGGAATAGAGAGAACTTTAATGCTTAATGTGCCAAGCGTTAAAAGAGTGGAAGCGATAGAATAATTTTCTTGTCCAGCCTTTTCTTTGATGTGCAAAATCAATTATATTATAATTCAATGAGCGAAAAAACTATAAAATTCTCAAGAATAATTCTGTGGACTGTATCCACAATTCTAATTTTATACCTTCTTTACCTCATTTCCGATATTATAATTATAGTCATTATTTCCATTTTAATTGCTTTCATTTTTGAGCCTTTTGTAAAGCATTTGGAAAAACAAGGATTTAACCGCCTTACCTCCACAGCTATAATTTATGTTGTAGTTGGATTTCTTGTTTATATTTTAATCTCCGTATTAGCACCTAAATTACTATCTCAAATGGATCAATTGATAGCAACTTTTAATTTAAAGGCTCTGGAAAATCAAATTCAAATATTCGAAGATGAGATGATTAAATACTTCCCATTCTTCAGTCAGGGTGAGATTACATCAGGGGTAACAAATTTTATTCGCTCATGGGTTTCTAATCCAATAGACAAAGTAACAACTATACTTTCAAGCATCTTTTCTGTTGCGGCAATCTCGGTGATAGTTCCATTTATCACCTTCTTCCTTCTAAAAGATAGCAAGAAGATTTTCAAGGCAATCATGAATATTATGCCTAACAAATATTTTGAAATGTCATACTGGATACTGAAAAAGATAAGTGTCCAGCTTGGCAGATTTGTTAGAGCCTGGATTTTTGACGCTACGTTTGTCGGATTATCCTGCGGACTTGGTTTCAATTTCATCGGGGTTCATTATGCTTTGCCTTTAGGAATTATTGCGGGCGTAGGTCATCTTGTTCCTTATTTAGGACCATTATTTGGCGGAATTCCAGCCATAATTATATCGGTAATCCAGTATGGCGATCTTTCAAAAGTACCTTTGCTAATATTATTAATTGTGATAGTCTATGCACTGGATAACGGACTTGTACAACCTTATATATTTGCAAAAAGTACAAATATGCATCCTATTATAATAATTTTGCTCATAATAGCTGGAGGACAGCTATTTGGAATTATAGGAATGCTGCTCGCTGTACCCACCGCAACTGTCGTAAGAACAGCGATAAAAGAAATTTACTTTGCTTTGAGAAATTATAAAATAGCGAAGACTTGATAATTAAGAATTCAAGTTGAAGAGAGTACAAAACCCCTTTTGTTCAACTCATCTGCTCAATAATAGTATTAACCACATTTACTGAAGTTACTCCTTCAGCTTCTGCATTGAAATTTGTAATTATCCTGTGTCTGAAAACAGGAAGCATAACAGATTTTAAATCATCTATGCTGGGAGTAAATCTTCCTTCCATTACTGCTTTAGCTTTTGAAGCTAGAACCAAATACTGTGATGCTCTGGGTCCAGCTCCCCAGCTTATCCATTGGTTTACAGATTTTAATGAATCATTCCCTGGTCTTGTCATATTAGCTGCCTTAACAGCAAACTCAATTACGTTTTCTGCTACAGGAACTTTTCTTACTAAATTCTGAAATTCAATAATCTCTTCAGAAGAAACTACCTTTTCAAGTTTAGGGACATATTCGCTTGTTGTGCTTTGCACTACTTTAATTTCTTCCTTGAAGGAAGGATAATTCAACCATAAGTTAAACATAAATCGATCAAGCTGTGCCTCTGGAAGCGGATATGTACCTTCTTGTTCAATAGGGTTTTGCGTCGCAAGAACAAAGAACGGTTCTTGAAGTGTGTAAGTCATCCCGGCAGCAGTAACTTTATGTTCTTGCATTGCTTCTAAAAGTGCGGATTGGGTTTTGGGAGGCGTTCGATTTATCTCATCAGCAAGAATTACATTAGCAAAAATAGGTCCTTCTATAAACCTGAAACTTCTTTTTTTGCTTGCTTGATCTTCTTCTAAAATTTCGGTCCCGGTAATATCGCTTGGCATTAAATCAGGTGTAAATTGGATCCTACTAAACTTTAAATTTGTGATCTCAGCTAAAGTTTTTATTAAAAGTGTTTTTGCTAAGCCAGGCACACCAACTAGAAGACAATGTCCCTTAGAAAATAGAGCAATGAGCAATTGCTCTATTATTTCTTCCTGCCCTATAATAACTTTTCCGATCTCACCCTTAATTTTTTTGACTTTCAGAGTTAATTGCTCAACAAGTTCAGTCTCTTGATTGACCAGGTTGGTAGTGCTCAATTTTCTTTATCCTCGGCGTTTATAAGTATTCTTTGAAATAAATCTTTTTCCTAAGTTTATCAATCCACGTATTATACAATTGTTGTTTTTTATAATTTTCTGTCAATTTTTCCAGCTCGTTGTAATCTAATTTAAGGCTGACTTTATGCTGAGGAATCCTTTTTTCAAGGTAAACTATATGATATCCATAATTATCCTGGCCATAATCTATTCTCTTTGGAAAGCTAATTTCTCCAACCTTAAGATTTGAAACTATATCAAGCACGCTTTTATCAAGCTGACTTAAGTAGAAAGTGCCAAGATCACCGCCAAATGGTTTGCTCGCATCGTCTTCGCTGTACTTTTTTGCATAATCGGCAAATGTTCCATAGCCTTTAGTTATGCTGTCTCTAATATCAGATAGGAATTCAATTGTCCTAATATCTGCGTCCTGCCCTTTCTTAATTTTAATTAAGATATGTCGAACGTGAATTGTTTCGCCCCTTTTTTCAATTAGTTTTATTATATGAAAACCTGCGGGCGTTTCGACAACATTGGAAACCTGGCCCGGTTTTAAGGCGTAAGCTGCGGCTTCAAAGGCTGGATAAAACTCACCTCGTTTGACAAAACCCAGATCGCCACCTTTGGAAGCTGTAGCAGGGTCATCGGAATATTTCTTTGCCATTTCTGCAAAATCTGCTCCATGTCTAATTGAATCCAAAATCGCTTCCGCTTTTGCTCTGTATTTCGCCTTTAAACTTTCAGTAGCTTTGGGACTCATAAATATGTGAGCGATTTGAACTTTTTCCGGTATTACACCTATGCTATCTTTGAACCTATCATAAAAATCCTGAACTTCTTTGCCGGTTACTTGAACATCGCCAAAGTTTTTTTCCTGAAGCTTTTGGATCATCAACTGCTCTCTAACATCGCTTCTTAGTTTCCTTTTTATCTTTTCGAGGCTCATATTATAAACTTTTTCCACGTTTTCCACTGACCCGTACTGTTGTTCAAAAGATTTTATTTCATAATCTACTCTCTGGTCAACCTCATCATCAGTAACAGTTATAGAATCTAAATTAGCTTCCGCATAAGCTAATTTTTCATCAATCAATTGATCCAAAATTTGTTTTTTCAGGTCCGGGCTATTGGGATCTAGTTTTTTCTGTGCAGCTACATAATCAGTTTGAAAGTCCAGCTCGCTCTTGGTTATTATTTCATTGTTTACTACAGCAACAATTTTATCCAAAACTTGCTGTGCAAAAATTGAACTGGAAAACAATAAAAATACAACAAAATACTTAAGATTCATTTCACTCCTAGTTTTTAACCTCTATCTCATTACTTGAATACAAACTCTTTACATAATTATTAATTAAGGAATCTCTCTGGCGCATCAAGTACCTTTCTTTAACTCTTGATTTTACCAATTCAAAAGGAAGTATGGAATTTTTATCATACTTCTTCAACAATTGAACTATATCATAGTTCCCGGCATCATCTTTCACGACTATACTAATTTCGTTGGGAAGAAGTTCCTTTATAATTTTTAAAATATCGATAGAGTGTACTTGATAATTGTATAAGAGTTTGTTTTGATCGTTAGAAATTAATGAAGTATCATTGCCCAAACTGTCCAAAGCAGAATGCCAATTTTCTTCGAGTGCCACAGAATGAAACCGTGCCGCTTTTTTCTCATCCTTAAAAACGACCTGATTCATTAAATAAGCATCATAAAATAACCTGAAATCATCCATATTTTCCTTATAAAAATTAGACAGGGATGAATCATTGACTGTTTGCTCCTGTTTTGAATAAATCTTCTGAAGCAGCAACGAACCGGCAATCTCTTTCTCAGATAGTTCACTGATTCTCTTAAATTCCTTATCTTTTAATATTCCTTGTTTCACTGCTTCTTGATATAGTATTTCTCTATTTATCCATTCTCTTATTAATTCGCTTCTGTACTTATGACTTTGACTGCCTGGACCCATCATGCTTTTTAAATCATTCTCAGTCAAATATTGATTATTTACTTTTGCAACATATTCTTTGGGGGGAGCTTTCTGGGTACAAGCCGCAAAAAATAAAGCACAAAAAGAGAAAAAAATGACATTATTTAGATTTATCAGCCTCGCTCCCTTTTGCGGGAAAGGCCTCTGAAAGCTTATCATAATAATAAACAGGGTGATATTTCTCTTTTAACTTATCTAAGAACTCATTCGTCAACTTCTTGGTTTCTAAATCCTGATAATCTGCTGCAACTTCTGCTTTGGCTTCTTCATAGGTTTTAGGTCTGGCAGCTTCTTTTTCACTCAACATAACTATCACATGCCCACCCGAATCTTTGAATGGCTCTGTATAATCCCCAGGGTTTTGCAGCTCGTTTGCCTTTTTTGTAAGTAAAGACGAACTTACAGCCTCTAATTTATGATCAATTGTTCTCTCACTATATTTTTTAGCTAATGAATCAAAGCTTGCTCCATCTTTCAATTTATTGTAAATATCATTCATTACCGAGTCGCTCATATTAAAGATTTCACTGAAGCTTACACGATCCGGAAATGTGTATTTATCTTGATTCTTTAAGTAATAACCATAAAGCTTAGCACTATCGGTATTAACTTTGTTCCATACTTCATCTTGTTCGAGTTTAAAAATGTATATTCCATCTTTGTAATCTTTCATTAAGCCCTGGAAATAAGGATCATTTGCAAAATATTCTTTTGCTTCCATTTGGATAAGCCCGTTCTCGCTTTGTTCCCTTAAAGCTTTGGTTAAAATTTCAGAAGTAAGTACCATACCTGAATATTTAGAATCGTTATTCAACTGAGTTAAGAACTGATTTGCATAAGTAGAATCGTCTCCAAAAGTGTAAAGCAGTTTGCCTTTGGCCTCCTGTGTTAATACACTATCATCTCCCACTTTAGAAGAATCTGCATTTGATATTAAATAATCAAGGTTTCCACCGTCAACTTTAAAATTATATTTTACTTTCAAATGATTCACCAAAGAATCATATTCATCCTGGTAATAAGATTTCTTGAAAATATCTTTCAGTTCTTTTATGTCTTCATCAAAAGGCGGAATTTTTTCTTCTTTATCAACTTTAACTATATGATAACCAAATGGAGATGTAACAACACCTGATATTTGACCCAGTTTAAGACTGAATGCGACCGTATCAAGAGCAGGTATCAATTTTCTTCTGGGAACAAAACCAATTACTCCTCCTCTGTCCTTAGTCGTAGGATCCTCGGAATATTCCTTAGCAACTGCAGCAAAATCTTCACCGCTTTTTAGCTTAGCTAAAGCACTATCTATTTTTAGCCTGGCTGCAGCAGAATCAACTTTACCATTTTCTCTTTTAAAATTCACAAAAATGTGGCAAACTTCTATCGCAGGAATTCTATCTTTCTTATCTGTAACTTTTATAATATGATAACCATATTTAGACTTCACCAACTTAGGATATACCTGACCAACTGGAGTAGAATAAGCCGCATCCTCAATGGATTTTGGTAATTCACCAGCAGTTACATAAGAAATGTCTCCACCTTTGGTTTTTGTATAAATATCCTCAGAATATCTCATAGCCATTTTCGCAAAGTTTGCGCCATGCAATATACTATCTAATACTGCCGTTGCTAAACTTTTCTGTTTCTCTTCATTCGTAGAGTTTGTTCTAAACATGATATGGCTAATTCTTAACTCATATTTTCTTCTTTGATAAAGTTCTTTAATACCTGGTTCGACGATGGTACTGTCAAGATATAAAGATTGAGCAACATCGCTCTTATAATTCTTAAATTCTTCCTGCAGCTCAGAATCCTTATCATAACCTTTTTCTTTAGCATAGAGAACTTTCATCTTGAATTGCGTGTATAATTTCAAGTAATCTTTAAGTTTATCAAGGCTGTCTTTATCAGCTTCAACATTTCCCTCTGTATTTTTCTGGTAAGCTTTTTCGAACTCACCCATGTTTACATTTTCGTTATCAAACTTGGAAAGAATTATTTGTGAATGCTGCGGTGCGCAAGAATATAATATCAGCCCTGCAAAGAGGCTAATTGAAATGAGTATTTTTTTCTGCATTGAGTTGGATTCTCCTAAAATGGAAGATTATAAAAATTCAAAATGCCAATTTAACCCAATAAAACTCTGAAAATCAAGGTAATTTCCATATTGAAAAGTCCTTATTTTGCGCGTGTACCTTTGTTTATTCCTTCGTCAACTGATAAAACTTTCAAATTTCCGTCTTTGTCCTCAAGAGCCAACAACATGCCTTGAGACTCTAATCCCATTATTTTGGCCGGCTTTAAGTTAGCTACAATTATAACTTTCTTATTCAGAATATTTTCCGGAGTATAACTTTGGGAAATTCCGGCAATTATCTGTCTTTTTTCATCACCCAAATCAACAATAAGTTTAAGCAGCTTGTTACTTTTTTCTACTTTTTCAGCTTCAACAACCTGGGCGGCCTTTAATTGAACTTTCATAAAATCATCATATGAAATCAATTCTTTCTGCTTTTCTCCGGATATTTCCGGTTTTCCTAATTTTTCCATTTGTTTTTCTATTATTTCATCTTCAATTTTTGAAAAAAGAATTTCTGGTTTGTTTAATTTATTACCAGGTTTCAAGTTTTCTTCTCCAGCTTTATCCCAAATAACCCTGCTGGAATTTAACATCTTAAACATTTTCTCTGAACTGAACGGAATTGCAGGATAAAAAAGTTCTGCCAAAGTGAAAATTGCATTCAGGCAAATGTTCAAGGTAGTACCGCATTTTTCTTTATCGGATTTTACTGTTATCCATGGTTCGGAATCGTTAAAATACTTATTCCCGGCACGCGCTAGATTCATAACTTCCAATACACCGTCTCTAATTTTATAATTTTCAAAAAATGATGAAACTTTTGCCGGATAACTCTTTGTTAGTTCTATCATTTCCTGGTCCATCTTTTCTAATTTACCTCTCGCGGGGACTTTACCTTCAAAATGCTTATGCACAAAGGTAAAAGTACGATTCACAAAATTTCCCAGTATGTCTGCTAACTCATTATTATTTCTAGCCTGGAATTCCTTCCAATAAAAATCTGTATCTCTGGTCTCAGGTAAGTTTGCGGCAAGAGTGTAACGTAACGGATCAGGTGGAAACAGTTCCAGGAATTCATTAGCATCAATTCCCCAATTTCTGCTTTTGGAAAATTTCTTTCCTTCAAAATTCAGAAATTCATTCGCCGGCACATTCTGCGGCAAAACGTACTTGTCATCTCTTCCATCATTCCAGGACATAAGCATAGCGGGAAAAATTATACAGTGAAATACAATGTTATCTTTCCCAATAAAAGCAACATACTTTGTTTTTGGGTCCTGCCAATACTTTTTCCAAAAATCTTTATCACCTTTTTTCTCAGATAATTCTTTCGTTGCAGATATATAACCCAAAACTGCTTCGAACCAAACATAAATAACTTTGCCTTCGGCAGATTTCAAAGGAACTTTTATTCCCCAGTCCAGATCTCTCGTGTAAGCTCTATCTTTAAGTCCATCATTAAACCAACTTTGGGTTTGGCTCAAAACATTCTCTCTCCATCCATATTCCTTATTCATTTTTTTAATGTATTCTTCAAGCCTTTTTTGATAGTCCCCCAATGGAAAATACCAATGAGAAGTTTCTCTCAAGATAGGAGTTTCACCTGTAATTTTACTTCTCGGATTTATAAGCTGCGAAGGTTCGAACTGAGAGCTGCAATTTTCACATTCATCGCTTCTTGCTTCTTCATATCCACACACCGGACAGGTTCCCTCAACGTACCTATCGGGAAGAAACATTTTAGCTTTTTCATCATAAAATTGTTTTGATTTCTTCTCTTTAAGAAGTCCTCGATTATAATACTCAAGGAAAAATTCTTTACCGGTCTCGTGATGTATGGGCAAGCTGGTTCTCGAATAAATATCAAAATCCATCCCGAATTTTTCAAAAATCTTTTTATTTATTGTATGGTATCTATCAATGATCACTGTAGGATTTACATGTTCCTTATCAGCAGTGATAGTAATGGGCACTCCATGTTCATCAGAACCGCAAACGAAAACTATATCATTGTCTTTTAAGCGATTATATCGAACATAAATATCCGCCGGCAAGTAAGCCCCACTCAAATGACCAAGATGTATAGCGCCGTTAGCATATGGTAATGCTGCAGTTACAAGGATTTTTTCTTTTCGCTTAGCAGCCAATCCTGACAATATTTTGCTCACTCTTTCTTAAATTCAGACTTTAAATATAGTGATTTTTAACGAAGTAGAAATTGTTTAGAAGTCAACAACGATTGAGTATTATTAATACAGAAACGTTAGCAGGAAAGCAAAAAAAATTAGATTTAAGGAATGAAATTATATTAATTTGTAAATTTTAAAATAATTTTGGGAAGAGTATTTTTTACTCCTTAAAGTATATAAATAAGGATGCTATTTACGTTCAATTTTGCAGGATGCTAACCAACCCAATTTTCCGCAAGAGTATATTTGAATTTTATTGAGTATTTGGATTTTAGAGGATCTGCGGATCTTAGGCAGACAACAGGAACTTTAGAGTATTTCAGAATCTTATTTGTGGTTTCGCCAAGAAGTAAACTTTTGGAATCGGATTTGCCATGTGTCGAAACAACTATAAGGTCGATGTTTTTATCTTTGCAGTAATCCATTATCTCATCGACTATTTGCCCTTTACGAATGGCTTCGTAAACAGAAAACTCCTTGACAGTTAATAAATGAACAAATCTCCTGAGTTTTTCCTCTGCCTCCAAATATTTTTCATGTAGAGTCGTTCCATAGCCATAAGAAAAATTATCCTGGAGTAAGCTATTTGTAATATCAACTACATGAATCAAGTGCAGGTTGGCATTATGAATAACTGCTAAATCCTTCGCAAACTCATACGAATTAAATGAGTTTGCAGAGAAATCAGTCGGAACCAAAATGTTCCTATAAAGCATTTCTACACTACCTCCTTACTTTTTAGTTATAAACTACTTCAGAAAGATGCAGTGCTTTGGATATTTCTACTAAATCTACAGGTTTATAGAATATAAAATCAATGGACTTATTAATCAACTTGTCGTTCTTGTGGTTGTTTTTCAATTTGTAAGCACAAGTTAGGATAATGATAAGATTTGGATTTTTCTCCTTCAGGTACTTGCACAAACTCAATACTTTGTCAGTAGGTTCTTCGTCTATGAGGATTAAATCGTACTTGTTCTTACTGAACATTTTGGGAATGCTGTCGAGGTCAGTTGTTGAGGTAACGTAGTAATTATCACTAAAAAACATCAATAGACTAAGCCCATATGAAAAATCGTAACTGTAAAATAATATTCTTTTCTGCATCTTATTTAACTGAGTGCGTTTCATTTGATAAATACCCTTAAATAAGAGACCAAATTTGTGCCATTCATGTCCCCTTTTACGGCCTTTTGCCAAAAGGCTTATTTGGTGATAATTACAAATAATAATACAGAATTAGCTTAAAAAAAGGAGAATTTATTTCTTAAAACTGAAAAAGATTTTTAATAAGTGAGAAATCAAATATCTATTTCGAGTTCACCTATTTTTCTATAAAGTGTAGATAAACCGATCCCCAGCTGTTTGGATGCTTTTTCTTTGTCAAAATCATACATCCTTAGAGTTTTGATTATGAATTCCTTCTCAAAATTCCTTACGGAATCTTGAAGATTACCGGAAGAATAATCTGTTTGAAGTTCCTGTTGATAGAAAGCATTCGGAAGATCTTTTAGGGATATCAAATCGCCTTTGCAGAAAATGACCGCTCTTTCTATTATGTTTTCCAGTTCTCTTACTTCACCTTTCCAATCGTAGTTCATCAAAGCACGAATTACAGAATCTTCAAACCCCTTAATTTCTTTTTTCATCTCGATTCTGTACTTATTCAAGAAATAATTTGCAAGAAGCGGTATATCTTCCCTCCTGTCTTTGAGTGTGGGAAGTTCAATTTCAACCACATTCAGTCTATAATACAGGTCCTCTCTAAAATTTCCCTTTTTTATTTCATCCTGCAAATTTCTATTTGAAGAGGCCACTATTCTTACATCAGCTTTTATTGGGAGTACATGACCAACAGGATTAAACTCTTTCTCTTGTATCACTCTCAGAAGTTTCACCTGCAGGTTCATAGGCATCTCGCTTATTTCATCAAGGAATAGAGTGCCTTTCTCCGCGGCTTTGATAAAACCATCTTTATCAACAGTTGCACCTGTAAAGGATCCTTTTTTATGTCCAAACAGTTCGCTTTCTATTAAATTTTCCGCTATTGCGCCGCAATTAAACGCAATGAACGGCTTATCCTTTCTCCTACTGTTATAATGCAGGGCCCTTGCTACTAATTCTTTGCCGGTACCGCTGCTTCCGGTAATTAAGACTGTACTATCCGTATCTGCCACCGTTTTAATAACTTCAAAAACTTTTTTCATTGAAGTGCTTTTGCCGACGAAATTTTCGAAATCATATTGCCTATTGATTTCGTTTCTAAGCACTTTGTTTTCCAGCATTATATCTTGTATTTCGAAGAGCCGCTTTATCTTGATTATTATTTCATCAAACTCAATCGGCTTTAAAATATAATCGCTTGCTCCCTTTCTTAATGCCGTAATAGCGGTTGTTAAGGAGCCGTATGCCGTTATGATCATCACAGATGTTTGGACATTTAAATCGCTAATTTTCTCAAGTAGTTCTATGCCCTTCATACCTGGCATTTCCAGATCTGTTATTACAAGATCAAAACTTTCTTTTAGAAGCAAATCGTAGGCATCATTCCCGTTTTCTGCCTCTTTTAGAGAGTATCCTTCTTCATGTAATACATAAGAAAGTGATTCTCTTATGATTTTTTCATCATCTACTACAAGAATTGTTTTGTTCATAACTAACTCTTAACAGGAAGTTTAATTAAAAATGTTGTGCCTTTTCCTTCTTTACTTTCAACTTCAATATCACCTTCAAAACTTTTTACAATTCCATAGCTTACCCATAATCCTAAACCGGTTCCTCTTCCTTCTTTTTTAGTAGTAAAGAATGGTTCAAAGACTTTGCTAAAATGTTCTTCTTTAATTCCAACACCAGAATCGGAGATTTTAATATTAATTGTTTCATCAATCATATAAGATTCCGTAACAATTTTTTTCATTCCCCCATTTTTTTCGTTAAGTGCATCCACGGCATTTAAGAACATATTTAAAAATACTTGTTCGATCTGATCAGGAATTAACGGAATTGGCGGAATCATGTCACTTAATTTCTTTTCAAATTGTATATCTTTAGCCTTTTTCCCAACTTTAGCAATATTAATTGTATCCTCCAATAACTGATTTACGTCTGCTAATTTCAACTCATAGTTTGAAGGACGCGAAAAGTTAACCAGGTCTCTAATTATTTTGGAAATCCTATTCACTTGATGTTTAATCAGTCCTAATCTTTCCTTCAAAAGTGCATCATCACTGCTCCTTACGATAACTTGAACCAAGGCAGAAATGGAAGCAAGCGGATTACCGACTTCATGTGCAATTCCCGCAGCCAATGTTCCTATGCTCTCCATTTTTTGTGAATGAACTAATTGTTTTTCGAGAAGTTTTTTATCAGATAAATCTCTATGAATTGCGAAGTATCCCATGATTCTGTGTTTATTATCAAAAATCGGAGAAATCATCAATTGAGTATAAAACGGTTCTCCATCTTTTCTCCTATCTTCAACTTCACCGACCCACACTTTTCCGCTGCTGATAGTTTCCCACATGTTCCCCCAAAATTTGGCCGAATGTTTTCCACTTCCAAAGACTCTTGGGTTTTTACCAATTAACTCGCCCTTTGCAAAACCACTTGTATCAATAAAGGCTTGATTAACATAAATCATATCCCCGTTAACATTAACAATCTGGATAGGAAATATCGACCTTTCCACGACATTATAAAATCTTAAAAGCTCAACCTCTTTCTCTTTCTCTTCTGTAACATTCCTTGCAATTATAAAAAACTTTTTAGACTCTTCTTTGCT
>JBJKPP010000260.1:0-8583 GCA_046706145.1 Ignavibacteriaceae bacterium
GATGAAAAAATTCAGAAACTTTTTGATTCCGATGGCTTTAAATTAATTTTAATCAATAAAGCAAAAACAAACTTGAACAAGATTATTCTTCCTCTTCTGAAAGGAGTAACTAATAAGACCATCAAGATTATATTCTATAATCCTTCATAAATTTGTTACTTGTCTTAGTAAACACATCTATCTCAAATTTGCCAAGAGCAGCATAACTTGCTTATGAATTTCATTAATTTCTGAGGTTGGACAAGAAAAATTATTTGTAATAAGACTGAACGCTATTAATTTACCAGACCTGTCACGCAAATACCCCGAATGACTTCTGACTCCCGTAATAAGACCATCTTTAATTCTTGCATTGTAAGCAAGGATTGTATTGGCTCCGTAGCTATTGAAATATCCAACATCATAAGGATTCCCTGCTATTCCCAAAGAATTATAAAAGGCGTTAAAGAATTTCTGTTTAGTAATAAATACTAAAAGTTTCACCATACTCTTCGCCGTGATCATATCTGTTCTTGACAGCCCAGAACCGTCGTATAGCTTAATTCCTTCAGTTGGCAAGTTATTATCTTTTAGATATTTCATAATTGCATCAATTCCTTTTGCAGTACTCCCTTCACTAAATATTTTTAAACCGATAGTCTTCAATAGTTGTTCAGTATAAAGGTTATTACTTCTTTTATTTATGAAGTAAACAATACTATCCAGTGGCGGGGATATTTGAGTACATATTAATTTCTTTTGTTCGTATCTCTTCTTTTCAATTAACTTTCTAGAACGACCTGAAACCTTGATTCCATTTCTTTCTAAGACTGTTCTAAAATATTGAGCAGCAAACAATGGCGGGTCAGGGATTGAACCTTTTATTGAAAATTCGCTTCTCCCGGCTGGAACTGTACCCCTTAAAGTCACGGTAAATTGGTCTGGCGCACCGTATATATATCCCTTATCACCAGAAGTCAGAGTACCTGTTTTCATATGGTTTATAAACTTTAGCCCTGGAATTTCGGGCTGCATTCTTAAAACCCTAGCAGGTGAGCCAACATATTTTCCGGGTCTAAAATACAAGTAATATAGATTGTCATTTATAGTTAATGCATTTGGACCCGCTCCATAGTAATTACCAATATCTTCATAAATCCAAAAGTTTGGCACCGTTTGATTATCAAATAGAAGATTGTCTGCTATTATAGAACCGTGTATTTTTTTTATTTCAGTTGTTTTAATAGCATGCACCCATTTTATCATTAAAGAGTCTAATGAAAGCGAGCCTTTAACATTATCAGAGCCCAATGTTGGATCACCACCACCGACTATATAAATATTTCCTTCTAATACACCGTCATGTTTTATATGACCATCATAATAAAGCTTAGTACTAAACCTATAATCATCACCTAAATAATAAAGTGCAGCAGAGGTAGTAAAAACTTTTAAACCTGATGCGGGTGCCAAACTCTGATTTGCCCTGAAAGAAACAATCTCTTTTCCGCTATCAACATATTCAGCATAGACTCCCCATTCTGCATTATCAAGAGAGCTTGAATTCTTAAAATCTATTAGTTTTCCTCTTAATTGATTGCTTTGACAATATGCGAATGAATACAAAATTAAAATGAGAGTCAGCATTTTCGGCAAAATCTTCATGGTTCTATCATCTCCTTTAGATCGTTTTTTTGCGGCAAGAGTTAGTAATCATTTTAAACATAAAGATATTAAAGCTATTCATAAATGTGTACTCCATACCCATAAGATAAATTTACAAATTTGAAACGCGATGAAATTTACTTGCGGTTTTTCAAACCCAAAATAATCTTATAGCTTGCATAAGAAAAAACCGGGGCACAGAAAACATCAATAGAATAGTGAACATGCTGTTTTAAAAGTAGGAAAGCTAAGATAAATGTGAGGGTAATAAAGGAAATCTTTATATTTTTATTATCTATAATCAGAAAAAGTAAAAATAAAAGTGCCGTATGACCAGAGAAGAACAAATCTTTCGTTAGAATCTCTCCTGTTCCAAAGGCTACAACCAACGGATCAACCAAAGGTATGGTATTGCCAGGTGGATTTAAAGGTATGAGATACATAGCTATAATTCTAAGAATTAATAACAAAGCATAAGATTGAATCCCAATCAACAATAAATCAGGTCTTTTTATTAAATAGAAAAGGGAAACAAAAACTGAAACGTATATAATTAAGAATATAAGAGTCGAGAAATCTGCAGGGTGTAGAAACTTGAGTATAGGATCGTCTAGAATAACACCTTTTCTTAACTCTATAAATTTGAGAAACCTGGACAATGCAAAAAGTACAATTATCAAAAAAAGGATTGATATGAATAATTCCAGAAGAGAATTCTTTCTTTCAAAAAATTTATGCCAAGGTTCTAATATTCTGGGCAACTTTATTTTTCCCAAGGATTTATTTTACTCAAAAAGTAAGGAAGCATTTTCTTCCATGTTGGCCAGTCATGTGCCATATCATCTCCCCATAAATCCAGCCAATGTTGTATGTTTTTAGATTGCAAAATCTCGGATAATTGTTCTGATGCAAATACATCTTCATTTTCTCCCCTACCTGAAGCAATAATAATATTCTTATTCCTTATCTTTTTTAGGATTTTTCTATCATTTAAATTAGACAAATAATCAACCGGTGAATTAAAATATATGTTGTCATCATAATATTCATGTACATAAGCTTTCAAATCATAAGATCCACTCATAGCAATGAACCCGCTAAATAATTCGGGCTTCCTAAAAAATGTATTTGCCGCATGATATGCTCCAAGTGATGCTCCACAAGTTATTTTAGGAACCTTACTTCTACAGTTATCATTTATGAAAGGAATTACTTCTTCAATAATGTAATGGTTGTACTGCTGCTGTCTTACCGCTCTATCACATGGATGTATATAATCATTTAACCAGGATTCGTCATTAATACTATTAATACAATAAGCTTTTAATGTACCCTCATTAATGAATCCCGCTATGCTATCTATTAATTGAAATCGTTCATATTCCAAAAAATCATTAGCTGCGGTTGGAAACATTAAAAGTGCATATCCATAGTGACCATAAACAGCCACCTCCATTTCCTTGTTCAAATTATCGCTATACCACTTATATATTTCTCTTTGCAACTTTGAACCCGGATTAATTCTTTAGATGATTTTACAGTAGTAGAAATTCTAAGGAAAATTATTTTTTTGATGCTTTAAGGTAACGAAAGGTAAATTAAACTTTCAATTCTTCCAAAGATTTTAGCAAGTCATTTTTGGAAAAGGGCTTAACGATGAACTTATCCGCACCTGCCTCATAAAATTCTCGAATTTTGTTACCTTCAAATTCACTTGAAATGATAATTATTGGCCGGGAGTATTGGTCCCTGTGCTTTATTTCGCGGCATATAAAGAGACTTTCATCCCATTTATTTTGATAAACATCAAAGAGAATCACACGGTAGTCCTTTTTATCCAGTACTTCATAATTAAAAACATACGGATCGCATATTTCTAAAGAGAATGCTTTCTTCAGATAAGCATTTACTAATTCGGAAGAATCATTTGTATCGTCGAGCATTAGAATTTTCTTTGCCCCGTTTTTATCTTCATCGGAATGTTGATTATCTGCCGAAAGAGGAAGTGTAAAAGTAACAGTGGTACCAACCCCTTTAATGCTGTCAACCAATAAAGAACCTCCTAGTCTCTCTATATATTTTTTTGATAACGCCAGGCCTAACCCGTTCCCTTCAAAATTTCTTCCTATATTCAAATCCTCTTGACTAAAAGGCTGGAATAGATGGTCCATATATTTTGAAGAAATTCCTACACCGGAATCTTTTATTTTACAAATTGCTATGTCCCTATCTTCAACAATATCTGTTTCAATTTCAATGAAGCCCCTTGTGGTAAATTTTATAGCATTATTTAAAAGATTGTTAATTGCATTCTCAATAAATTGTTCGTCAACATCAACAAAAATTTCTTTCGATGAAAAGTTTGTATTTAACTTGATATTTTTTTCCATAGTAGAATCTTTAAGTGTATCCAAACAATTTTCAATTATCTTGTTCATATCAACTTTTTTCATTTCAATCTTATAGTTTTCAGTCTCCATCTGAGCAAATTCCAACATTTGCGTTATGCTCTTAAACAACCTTTCACCACCAGCATGTAAATTATCAAGATAAATTTTTTCTTCGGAATTTATTTTATCCTTTATGCTTTCTTTCAATATACCGGAATAACCTAGGATGATATTCAAAGGTGTTCTTAGTTCATGCGACAAAACATTTAGGAAGTTGTTTTTTAATCTTTCCGATTCTTTATTCACACCACTAATTTTAATAAACTCATTTTGCAGCAGAATCATTTCTGTTTCATCTTCATGATAGAATACAATAAACTCTTCGCCTTCAAATTCTATTGTAAAAATTCTTGTTTTCAGAAATGGTTTTGCAATCTGTTTCGTCTTTAGAAGTGAATCACCGTAATTCATCGTAACTACGGATTTTTTCTTATAAAGAACTTTGGAAACTATTTCTGTAATATTGTTGCTCTTAAACTCGGGATCATCAAAAAGATTATATTCTTTTAATTCTTCTAAAGTATAACCCCACATCAGAGAGAATGAATGATTAACGTAAATAATTTTTCCAGATTTATCAGTGACTTGAATAGGCAACTGAATCTGGCCATATAATAAATCAATATTTTTTATAAGGCTTTGATTCATAATTATACTACAGGTAAGCAAAATTGGACGACTGCTCCGTTGTTATTATCAAGAAGTTCTATTTTTCCGTTGTGTCTATCAATTATACTTTTACACAAAAATAAACCATATCCGGAATTATCTGAACTGGGAACATCTGAAAATATTAATTCCTTATCACCTGAAAATCCCGGCCCATCGTCCTCAATTGTAACATAATTAAAATTATCCTTGTAAAACGTTTTTATAGTTACTGTAGCATTGGTTTTCGCTTCAGCTGAATTTGTAAATAGATGAACTAACAAATGTTGAATTTGTTCGGAATCATAACTGCAAGGTGGAATTGGATTGAATTCAGTTTTAAACAACAACTTACTATACTTCTTCATAGGTGACAAATACTTTATTACGGATTGAATTGTTTTGTTCAGATCACTGCTGTCCTTATTCAAATTCATTACTGAGGTTTCCATTAGGGCTTGAGCATATTTCTGAATTTTTCTCAAGGAATCACTGGATATCTTCCCCTTTAATTTAACTCTGTCAAAAGTTATTGAATTAAAATCAGTTGGTGATTCTTCGTATTCTTTTTGAGCTTTTTCAATTGTTCTGATTAAACTTTCTGTTTCCAGAAGAGAAATGTGAACCAGGGCCTGCAATGAATGTCCAACTTCGGAATCTATACTCGATTTTAAAGCTCTTCTTTCGGCGCGAATTAATTGTGTGTTAGCTTCCTGCAAAGCATTGTAAGCATTAATTTGTCCGTTGTAGAGCTGTGCATTTCTAATAGCTGTTGCTGCTTGTCCAGCTAGTATTTCAAAAGTATCGGTTATTTCCCTTATTTTTATTTTATGAAGAAACTTACTGTCAACATAAATAACACCTATTTTCTTATCATCCGTTATTAGAGGCGAACAAAGAATTGTTTCTAGTTGAAGCCTTAATATACTTTTACTCTGGTCAAAATTTCTGTCACTTTGTGCACCTTCTATAAATCTGGACTGCCCACTAGTAAAAACATCCTGCACGACTGATGTACTAACATTAAAATTCTCTTCAAATAATTCCTTACTTCCTGAATCTTTACCAAGTCTAAACTCTAACTTTCCAGATGGGTTTGCTAAAACAATAAAGCCCCTTTCTGAATTTGTTAACTTAATTGCATTCTGCAAAACAAGTTCTAAAACATCTTCGAGAATAAGTGACCTGTTTATGCTTTTTACTATATCTAGTATAACTTCCAGATTCTTAAGTTTTTCATTAGAATCCTCATTTCCATTAAGCTTCTGTGAAGTTTCGACTTGTTCTTTTAATTCAGAAAGTTTCATTTTATCTTCTTATAATTCTCAGATTTTTCAGTATGACAACAAAAATCAAACCAATTCTAGCTTATCAAAGACTTCAATTTTGAAAGGAAATCGAAATATTTAGAAAGAATTTTGAAGAAATGTTAATAAAAAGGAAATTTTTATAGAATCTCTTTGAATATTTTGTAGGAAACAAACCACTTCAACGAAGTATCCTTAGTGCCCCAATAATTTGCTACTCCCGCTGATAAAGTAGATTCCAGATTAAACCAATGAACAAAACCAAAGTTTACTTGTGCACCAATATTAACCAACGATTTCTGATATGGAGATTCTAAAACTAAACCTTGAGAAAAAACTGACAAGTCAGAATAACTTAAAATTTGATTAAATAACTCGAGGTTACTAAATCTAACGGCAGGAAAATTATTTTCTACCATGATTTTCAGAAAACGTGATGTATTTAAGCTATAAACAGGAATTCCGGGAAACCTAAAAATATCTCTGTACTGATTAATACCGGCATCATCTAATTCTCTATTGCCAAAACCTCCAAGAAAAAATTGTGATTGAAAAATATTTTCATTTTTGAATAAATATCCTCCGGTTCCCTGCAGATGAATAACATTGCTATTCATCAACCATGTGTGGTAAAAATTCACCTGTCCATAAATTTGTGCTGCAATATCTGGATTTTTTAGTTCTGCACCGAAAAGCTTTACATGAAAATCAAACTCATTGCCATTTTCATAATAAATACTTCCAATACTTCTGCGAAGATTTTTTCCCTTCAAACTTGTTTCGAGGGTAATAAAGTTAGGCTGTGAGACTCTGACTAAATTATCATAGATTGCACTAAAATTTCTATATATAGAAAGTGTGGTCTTTTGTTCAACTTTCAGTGGATCGTTGTAAATCCAATAAAAATTATTACCTAGTGAAATTTTTGTCCCCAGCAAACCTGATTTCCTTTTATCGAAAAGATCATAAAAGTTGGGAGCATTGTGACTAATTGAAAGTTGATACTCGTTTTTATATTTATAGTCAGCATAAAAATGAAATCTCTGCGAGATAGAAGAGGTTTTATCAAACGGCGAGTATCCGATTCCAAGTTTAAGATCGTGAGTATAAATGGGATCATTAATATGGAGAAACAATCCTAAAACTTTCTGTTTTTGAAATCCAGTAATAACAGGTATTATCGTGTTGAGCTTTAGATTCTGAAATGAATTATAATTTTCTTCGTGGATTTCTAGTACTGAATCCAGTATTGTAGAATTGAGATTCCAATCTTTAACAACAGGATATTTGTTGACTATTTTTTCTCCAAAGTATTTAATAGCGGGCAGAAATTCAGCCGGCCTATTCGATATTATTGACGGGATAAAACCAGAAGAGCTAAATTCAAAAACAAAAAGTGAATCCTTATTTAAGTAGATAGGTTTAAAGAGGCCTCTTATTGTATTGCTAATTGCTTCAGTTGTTCCGGTCTCTAAATTGTATTTATATATGTTAGAAACCCCATTTGTGTAGGCATCGAAATAAATTGTTTTGCTATTCTGACCCCATGAAGGGTTTTCAGGACTACCTTTTGAATAGATAGTTTCATATTGAAATGTCCCACCTTTTTTTAAATTTTCTGCATTTGCTATCACTATTGATTGTGAGCCATCTGATCTATGCAGTACTGCAGCTAATTTATTTCCCGTTGAATCTAGAGATAAATCGTAGATAACATCACCAATTCCAAATTGGATAAGAGGAATTATTTTGACATAAGGATATAGAGAATAAACCAGGGAAACTTTACCGTCAGAATGAATTGTTCCCCAAAGTTCATGATTCACAGGTGAAACAGTTAGGTCTCCCATTCGGCTTTCTTCAAAAAGGAGCTTCTTTTTACCTGTATTAAGATCTAAACTCCAAACGTTTCTGTAATGGCTGTTTTCGGTTGTAAAGAAAAACAAATGCAATTTTGAATCATAGCTGGTAGATGCCACATTCACAAGGCTGGGAGAAGGAATAGTTCCGATAATTTGTGATTTGTGAGTAGATAAATTCAATTCCCTTATTGAAGTCAAATGATGAGCTTTGTCAAAACCATAAATTATCGAATTAGAAATTGGATCATATCCAGGATTTGTTACCCAGCCTTCTGCCCGTTTACTTAAATGTTTAATATCGGTAACGCTTGAAGATTTTATTCTTTCTATGTTTTCTTTCTGAAATTTTTTCTCACTTTGTTCCCATTCATTCCATATCTTATTTAAGCTTTGCCCATATTCCTTTTTAAATGTAGATTCAAAGCAACTATAGTCATTTGTCCTCCCGGCTTCATACCAAGCAAAAAGTTTTTCTGGACTAAATTCTTCAGAAAGAAATGAGTTAAATCTTGTACCGTATAAATAATATAATCCTCCATACAAAAATGAATTGTTAACAAGCAAAGTTCCTATGTCATTTGAAGATGGTAATTTTTTCTTCTCAAAAACTAAACTTCTAAAATACATTTCATCAAAACTGCTGAGAACTCTACCCATACCACCATTCTCCCA
>JBJKPP010000261.1:0-5855 GCA_046706145.1 Ignavibacteriaceae bacterium
TTAAAAATTTTCTGTATGTCTTCAGGCGAAATTCCTATGCCGTTATCTTCTATCGTTAATTCAATAGTCCTATCGATAGCTGTTACTTGTGTCTGTTTTTCTTTAACAGACACTAAAATTTCACCACCTTCATTAGTAAACTTCAGAGAATTATATATGAGGTTAGTAATTATTTTCTCTAACTTATCTGTGTCCAGGTATGAATATAAGTTGTCTATATTGGGTTGAAATTTAAGAATGATGTTTTTCGATTCAGCAAGCTGTTCAAAGTAAGATATAATTCTCCTTATAAAACTAATTATATCAACCTCTTCTACTTTTAGTTTCATTCTTCCTGCGTCGATAGTTGCAAGATCCAGCAATTGGTTAATTAAATTCAACAGCCTGCGCGCATTGTTGCGGATCAGTCGTAGTTCTGATTTTATTTCTTCATCAGAATTTTCTTCAAGTAGTTTTTCAATGGGACCAAGAATTAGAGTAAGTGGCGATCTAAATTCATGGGAGATATTGTTGAAGAAATTTGTTTTAATTTTGTCAAGCTCCTGCAATTTTTCTGCTTCTTTTTGCTTCTCGAAAGTTTCTTTTTGAAGCTGCATGTTCTTTATTAATTGTCCTGCCTGAACAGAAATAATGGACAACAAAGTAAAATCGCTCTTACTAAAATGTTTTTGACTCTTTTTATTTATCATTGTTATTAAGCCGATAATTCGCCCCTCGAACCAGACTGGAATGCATAACAAAGCACGAATATTCTTATGCTCTTCTTCACTGGCATCAAATCTCTCGTCCCTTGAGAGGTCATCAATTACAAGAGCTTCTTCGTGTAACAATACCCAGCCTGAAATACTTAACCCCACATGGATAGTTTGCTTGGAATTTGTCACTTCTTTTTGACGAAGGTAAGTTTTGAAAGGGTTGCTCTGGTCTTCGGTTATAAGCATAATTGAGCCCTGTTCAGCATCAAGCGCTTTTGTAGTTTTCTTAACAATTATGTTAAGCATTTGATCAACATCTGCAGCTCTTCCAGCTGATATTGCGAGTTCGTTTAGGGTATTAAGTTCCTTTACGGCAATCTTATATTTTTCAAGCTCTGCTCTTAGCTTGGAAATCTCTTGCTCGTATTTTTCAACATTTTTTGCCATGTTAGTTCACAGAGTTACGGAATAACGGTTTTATACTTAACTCTAAAAAAGAATTGAAATATTCATGCTTTAGGATACTATCTTTGTAGGAATACTCCCAGGCAGGAAAAAATATACTTAAAAAAAATTATATGTCAAACAGTTAGTGCAAGTACTATCAGAAATTTTAAAAGTGCGAGCCAAGTACTTAATTTTATGAATATGAATTTAGTTGTGCGTTAAAAAATTCTATTTAGTTGTCTTAGATAATATTTCTTTGAATTCTTTTCCCAATATACATTCCATAACAATAGATATTTCTTTTCTCACCTTTTTGCGTGTCTGCTTCTTAAATAGCATAAATTGTAGCATTGTTTGGATGATTAAGTGCGGCAGTTGCTTCTGCCTTTATCTTAAATCTTTCTCTTTATTCTATGCTGCCTGAAATATCTTTTTGTAAGAATGTTAAAGCAACCTTTATATCAAGTTTTGTGTCATCCGCAAGATAGACTACGCCCATTCCGCCTTCATTTAGCTTTTCCAGAATTTTATAAAGTAAGATTGTTTTCCCGATCATCATAAATCTCTGAATATTTTATATATTTTTAAGTTTCTCCAAATAAATGTCTGTGCCAGTAATTTGTTAGAAAGATATTCCGAGGATCACGTTCAGCACGCAGTTTCATAAAATCGTCCCATCGAGGCTGCTGCTCTCGAAAATAGCTGACCCATTCTTTGTAATCATACTCAGGACGGAATTTTCCCCAGTGTAGCCGGAATGGTACATTGTTCTTCCGCAGTAATTCCCAGAACTGGCCGAAATAACCATCCTTTCCAGCAGGGTTTCCCGAATTATTAATATACCAAAAAAGATCTACACGAAAAGTGTCAGTCATATAACTAGGGCTCATCCAGAAATTGCTTTTTATGCCAGTGTATAATTCGGTAGCATAATAACCTGTGGCTTCAAATTTTTTATCGTCAAACTGGTGTTTCAGCAATTGCATGACTTTACTAGTATATTTTAATGGGATCCACATTTCAGTAAATTCCGTTCCCATTAGCACATCGTCTGCGCCGTTGTCCATTGGCAGGCTGCGCCAAACATAGTCCATAAAAGATTTTCCTTCTTCTTTCCCTGAGAGTGGTTCAAGTATGTCTATTATCCAGGGATATAACCAGACTAATATGAAATGAAATATAGCAAAGAATAAAACAATTGGGAAGAAAACCAGCCTTAATATTAAAGTAATGCAAGTAGGAATAAACGAGCCCTGGCCGGGTTTTCCTTTGTTTGTTCCGCCATGTTTTTTGCTGAGGTTCATCTTAAATTGTGTGAAATCCTTTTGCAGTTTAGGCCATATTCTTAAAAATCCTTTGTTTGCGGCTGTTGTAAGTAAAATCGCGGCTGCAAGTTCTTCCAACTGAGTAGTAAATTTCACCTTTTCGAATTCGTGATAGGGGAATGGTGAGAAAACAGGCATTCTATTTCCACGGGTCGCCATCCATACCATTATTCTATTTACGCCTTTTTGCGGCCACCAGAGAATCCGCGAGTATGGAGTTTGTTTTAAAAATGTTGCTAAGCCTGGATTTTTCTGATCTCCTTCGCCAAAAAGATCAATAGGACATTTCGGACCTATATCATAGATTATTTCTTCGCCGTAAATATAAAATTCTTTGGTAAGCTGTAAACGTACTTTCGTGATGACTCCAAGCAAACCAAGGGATAGTCCAACTGCATTGAACAAGTCCGGCTGTTTATCTTTTTCGATCCATTCTGCTTTCCCGGTTCCGTCCACTATACGAAATGCTAAAAGATTGTCATCTAAAGAATACATTAAAGTGCCGCCTGATGAACCCGTCATTAAAAATCCGCTTACTGTTTGGTGTGTAATCCCTCCTAGGTCATTCAATGTCCATCCTTTAAGATGAGCCTGATAGAGCAGGCTATTTGCAAGCGTCGACTTTCCGGTTGGGTCCAGCGGGTCGTGGCCAAGATGAATACCCGCTTCCGCTTCCACAATTCCTTTTTCTTCGTCCAGCCAGTGCAATTGATTAAACTTGTCGAGCATTACATTAATGTTCGGACCTTTAGGCGGTAATTGTTCAGACACAGTGTTTGGTATATTCGGAGAACCTTCTCCCGGATCTGTATAGACAGCCCAGGCAATTGAGTGCGCCGCACCGCGTACGCGAATTTGTATCCCTTCTTCATAAGCATATTTCACTAGCGCAATAATCTGGTCTTCATTTTCAGGATGATAAAAGCCGTCTTTTCCAGCACTTATATTATTAACCATATAATGCTCCGTTTTTTTATATGAAATTATTTTTCGGGAGAAGTTTTCTTAATCTTCTTAAGTTCGTCCAGATCCCAATCGAGTTTTAATTTTTTAAATATCTTTTCAGCTTTGGTAAAATACTTTTCAGGGTCTTTTTTGTTAACTTTTGTTTCAGGATTCGAAAGGAATCGCCCTGTTTCTAAATAGCTCCTGCCGAGCTCAGGAAGGGCTTCAAGACGTTCGGCGAAATCTATGCTTTTAAAAAAATATTTATATCCTCTGCTAAATTTATGGTTAATGAAGCAGTAATTACCAATGAGCCTGTCTACTTCCGGTTTTATTTCAGCGACTTTGTTTGAAATCCTGCTCGCAGACTTCACCAATTTGAGCACTTGCTTTTCATGTATCTTAATTTCTTCAGTAGATGAGTTATCTTTTATCGATTTCTCAAATAATCTTACATGATATAAAAGCTTGTAAACGGTAAAGTACGAAAGCAGCATCGGTGTAAGTGAGTCGGCTTCTTTCAAGGCTTTTTCGGCTTTATCAATAGATTCTTTGGCCGATTGGTAATCGTTAAGCAGGATATAGGCTTTTGCTCTTTTACCTGATAAACCTATTATCCAAGAAGCTAATCCTAACTTTTCAGCAAATAGGCATGAATCGTCGTAAAAGATTATCGCTTCATGTAAGCTTCTTCTGTTAAGTTCTAAGTCAGCTTTAAATGAAAGTATGTAGAGCTTGCCGTAATCAAAATCGTAAGTATCGGCTATTTCGTCTCCCTTCTTAATCAAGTATTCAGCGTATTCATATTCGCCTTTACCGATTATAATATAAAGCGCCCAGCTAATCTGGTATATAGCTCCGAATAAATCACCCGCCTTGAGTTTTTCTTCAAGCAGGTTTTCATTTATTTTTGAAAATTGTTTCCACCTGCCAGTAAGACATTTAAAGATGGTTTCGTCGTAACCATCATGGTACAATTCTTCTTTTCCGTTCAACCGGGTAGTTTTGATAGCTTTTTCCAAGAATTTCTTACCAATTGAGAAAGAGATCCCGCTGTAGGTAAATAAAGAACTTGCGAAGGAATATGTAGCAAACCCCTCCTCTCCCGTAAGAATAAATCCCATTTTCAATTTCGTCAGGTTCAGCAATCCAAAAAACATTTTTTTAGCATTATAGTTAGCATATGCGTTTGCTGTCCTAAAAAGAATATCGAACAGTTCATATTCGCGTGCTGACGGAACTCTTTTCGGTTTGCCAAGAGGCAGATAAAGTTTTTGGATAATTGCAAACAAGTTAATAGCAAGTCTGATTAGCTCGCTTAGATTTCCTCTCTCGGTTTTAATTCCAATTGCCAGCAGCGATTTTCCGAAATGCTCTACAGAATCACTAAAATATCCCTTATAGTAAAATGACATGCCGATATTTTTCTCTAGCATGAAAATTTTTCCCCTGTCCACATTTTCGCCGTATTTTTGAAGATAAAGGTTAAGCGCTTCTTTAAAATAGTTTAGAGCCTCATTAGAACCTGCGTTCTTTAAAGTCCGTTCTCCTGCTTTTATCAAAAACTCTTCTGCTTTATTTTTATCATCTGCAAGGCTGTAATGATGAGCAAGCACTTCAAAATAGTCATTTATCCTTTCCGAAAAGATATTTTCAATTGCCGCAGCAACTTTAAAGTGTAATTCTTGGCGGTTCTTCGTCAGCAAGGTATCGTAAACTGCTTCCTGTGCGAGCGCATGATAAAATTGATATTCTCTTTCTGTTTGATCTTTGTTTTCTCTAATTAATTCCAGTTTGATTAACGTCTTAATATTCTGATCCAAATTGTCTTGATCATTTAGTACTTTCTTCAATATTCCGTATGAAAAATATCTTCCGATCACCGAGGCAACTTTTAATATGTGTTTCTCAGATTCATCAAGTTTATCAATTCGGGCCAGAAGAACATCCCTTACCGACATCGGAACGACTATATCTTGAACATCCCGGGATATAACAAATTGGCCGCCGGTAATTTCTATTATTTTATCGTCTATCAGTGAACGAATAACTTCTTCGATAAAGAAAGGATTACCTTCGGTATTTTTAGAAATAGTATCTTTTAATTTGTCAGGAAGTGTTTTCATTTTCAAGAGGTTTTCTAGAAGGAGCTTGCGGTCATCATTATTTAAAGGCTCGAGTTTTATTTCAGTATAAAAAGCTGCATATTTTTCCTTTATGCTCGAAATCATCTTATCGCCTGTTTCATGGTAATTCGGTCTAAGTGTGCTGATGAATAATATCCTATTGTTTTCTGCTAATCGAAAAAGTGACTGTAATAATTCAATTGAAGATTGATCTGCCCAATGTAAATCTTCTATTATAAAAACTATCGGGTTCACTTCCGAGCCTTTTAAAATAAGTTCTCTTATGCTTTTCTGAATAAGTTTGCTAAGAGCATCGG
>JBJKPP010000262.1:0-33832 GCA_046706145.1 Ignavibacteriaceae bacterium
AGACTCAATATTTGCTTCTGCAAGCCCGGATGGAATAGTTGGAGACAATCTAATTGTTGATCATTTGCATCCGAATGTAAAAGGTTATCAACTTATGGGGAAAGCCTTTTACGATTGTATGGAAAAGTATGGATATCTCCCCAAAACAGGAAAAGCTGAAATTCCGTTTGGCGAGCAGGATAGTACTACACGCGCTAATTTTATGTTTACAAAACTCGATTCAATTAAGGGAAATTATGGTATTGCTGTACTGAAAGATAATTGGCCTTATAAAAAAAAGAGCAAAGAAATGTCGAATTTTCAACAAAAGGATTTCGACGATTTATTTCATCCCAAAGACTTTATCGATTCGCTTGCTATGTATCAAATAGAAGGCAAAGTCTCGTGGGCTAATGCACACTTTATTGGTGCTACTTACTATTTGAGAAAAGATAATATAAAAGAATATTTAAAGTACATGAATGTCCTGATCTATGAGTATCCTGCTCTAAAAGATCTTGACGGTGCAATTAGATATTTTTATGAAAAACATGAATTAGATCTGGCAGATTATACCCCAAAAAGGGATGGACTCATGGCATTGTATACCGGGCATTTCGACAATGCCATTAGATACTTGGCCGAAGCTAATAAATCAGACCCAAAGGATCCTACTATCTTATATAATCTCTCTTTGGCCTATTCAAAAAAGAAAGATTTTAAAACAGCCCTTGCGATGATAAATAAATGTTTAATTATAAATCCGAAATACGCGGAAGCGAAGGAGCTAAGACAAAGAATATTAAATCAATTTAAAAAGTAATTATAATATTAAAACGAATGGATAGTTATTTAACAGCAACCTGTCTCCTTATTATTTGTTGTTAAAAAAGGAAGCAAAAATAATATTTTATCTGAATAATTCTTATAGTTAGGAGGTCGTAATGACATTTCTTACTGCTAAATTTGCCTACCTGTCGAGGTTTATAACTGCAGGCAGAAAAGCAGCCTATTTGTTTCTTTGTATTTTTTATGTTCATAGTATTTTGCTTTGTGCCCAGCCAAAAGTTACACGTTCTGATATTAGTATAAAAGAGCTTGGTGTTATTGGTGTTACTTCTGTGCGTATTAAGCAGGATCCAACGAATGGTAATATCTATATCCTTCAACGAGATGGTACAGTAAACAGAGTTAATTTTAAGAGAGATACTACCTCGATTACTTTAACTCCAGTTTATACAACAAATGATCATGGTTTAATTTCACCTCTGGGAATGGCATTTGGAAAAAACGGTGTACTTTATCTCGCTGGAGATCAGATAAGTAATCCGGACAGCGAATACACTGTTGGAATAATAATGAAAGGAATTCCCGACACCATTGGAAGTGAAAATAGGACATGGGAAGTTTTAGCGAAAACCGTTAGATATCCTTATGGTCATGTTTATGCTCATCAGCTTAGCGGAATCGCAGTTGATCCAAATGGGAAATATATTTATGTAAACTCCGGTGCCCGTACCGATCACGGAGAAATGGAAGATGGAATGCGTGGGGTTGGACTTACGGATATTATCTTAAAGCTTCCTGTTGATAGCACAAATATACTTTTGCAGGACGATAGAAATTGGTTGAGAGAGAATGGTTATTTGATGGCTGATGGTACGAGAAATTCGTACGATCTTGCATTTAATGCAAATGGTGATTTAATAGCTCCGGATAATTCCGATGATCGTGATGATCCCGAAGAATTAAATTGGATTCAGGAAGGTCATCATTATGGTTTCCCATGGATTATTGGACTGGATAACACGCCCCAGCAATTTTCCTGGTACAATCCTCATAAGGATCCTCTTTTAATGCCGTACGCATGGGGTGGGGGAAATTTGTATGTGACCTACAGTAACGATCCAACCTATCCACCTAAACCGGATAGCATAGTATTTACTGATCCTATATTAAGCTATGGGCCAGATGCAGATGATTTTCGTGATACAGCAACAGGAAAGATAGAAGATGCCAGCGAACTTGGTGTTACAATTCCTACTTTTACACCACATCGTTCGGTTGACGGGATTGCTTTTGACAATGATTCCGTTTTAGCTGGAGATTTGAAAGGCGATGCTTTCGTAGTTTCTTTTTCTAATAACCCAGAAATAGATACTCTTGGTGACATGGGGCAGGATCTTCTGGCTGTAAGCTTGACTAAACACGGTGATACAACTTATACAGCACATGTTAACAGGTTAGTATCGGGACTAAATTCTCCACTTAGTGATGCTCTTATAGGAAATAAACTTTTTATTATGGAAACTGGTGAACAGTATGAGGCTAATCCTTATCCAAAGTTATGGGAAGTAACTCTTCCTGAAGAAGTAACGGCTATAAAACAAAAAGGAAATTCTCCTCTTGATTTTAAGCTAAACCAGAATTACCCCAACCCGTTTAATCCAAGCACTATCATCAGTTATCAGCTGGCAGTCCGCAGCCATGTTTTACTAAAAATATATGACATTTTAGGAAGAGAAGTGACTACTCTCGTTAACAAAGCAGAAACAGCAGGAAATCATAGTATTGAATTTAACGCCGGCAGTCTTGCGAGTGGTATTTATTTCTACTCATTAACTGCAGGCAGCTTCCACCAAACGAAGAAACTTATTTTACTTAAATAGGAGGAAAAAATGCAAAAATTTTCATGGTTACTAAAACACTTTGCATGTTACCTATCATTTGTTTTTATGTTTATCATTGTTCTCAATATCAATGTTCTTTGTCAAGAATTGAAGTTGAATAAGCTTGGATATTTCGAAGCAAGAGGTCTCAATGTATTAGTATTTAGTAACCAATACAACGGATACTTCTTTGATGAAAAAACGGCTGGTATAGAATTAATACATTTCGGAGTACGGACAGCTACAAATGGGGCAGTGAGATTAAGGGCTACACCGGAGCAATGGGATCTTGTCCCAATGGTTATAGACCGTAAGGTAGATAATAATAATAACAGTATTGAAGTGACTCTTCAGTACAAAAAATACAACTTTGATTCTAGAGTCGTTGTTACCGCAAAAAATCAGGGAGTGATAATTGATGTTTATCTGGATAAACCTCTACCAAAAGAACTTGAAGGACATGCAGGTTTTAATCTTGAATTTCTACCCTCTGCTTATTTTGGTAAAACATACCTAATGGATGGAAGACCTGAAATAATCCCGAAATATCCAGCTGGGCCTATGGTAGTTAAGCCAATTAAGGATAGAATTCCCCAATACTTTGGTCTTTCCACTTTTGACAATAGGGGAAGAAATATTTTTGTGGACCCACTGCCGATGGCAACAGGTAAATCACTTGTGCTTGCACCTGAAGATTCGGTTCAAAGAGTTGAAATAAGATCACTTGAGGGGGATCTTATGCTATATGATGGACGTAACGTTGCGCAAAATGGATGGTTTGTTGTACGCAGCCTTATTCCATCTCATAAAACAGGTAAAGTGGTTGAATGGTATTTGACAGCAAGTACAATTAAGAACTGGATACGCAAACCGGTAATAGGTTTTTCACAGGTCGGGTACTATCCTATGCAGGAAAAAGTAGCAGTAATAGAACTTGATAAAAACGATTCTCCGCTTAAAACAGCTACATTATATCAGGTTATGCCGGACGGAAGCTATAAAGCAAAATATACAGGCGATGTAAAATTATGGGGCCCTTTCCTACGATACAACTATGCAAGATTTGATTTTTCGTCCGTTAAAGACAGCGGATTATATGTCATTCAATACGGCAAAGAAAGAACTGATGCATTTCCTATCGATACACGTGTTTACAATGATGTATGGCATCAGACACTGGATGTTTTTATGCCGGTACAAATGGATCATGTATTTGTAAAAGATGGATACAGAGTCTGGCACGGTGTACCGTTTCTAGATGACGCGAGGCAAGCGCCACCAAATTTACAATTAATGGACAATAAGAGAATGGGTCCATCAACAGATACGCACTATAAACCAGGAGAACATATTTCTGGATTGAATGTAGGTGGGTGGTTCGATGCAGGTGACTTTGATGTAGAGGAAAATTCACAATGCGAGGCAATATCTGCTCTTGCTGATACGTGGGAGCAATTTAAACCTAAACATGACGAAACTTATGTTAATGAAAAACACCGTTATGTTGGTATTCATGACCCGGACGGTAAACCAGATATACTTCAGCAGATGGAGCACGGTGTTCTTCTGCAGTTAGCAATGCAGAAAGCATTTGGAAGAGCGATTCCATCAATTGAAATGCCTCATCTCTATCAATATGTTCATCTCGGCGACGCTTCAACCATAACGGACAACAAAATCTATGATCCAAAGTTGAAGCCATTTGAAGTTAAAGGAAATTACAGCGGAAAAAACGACGACAGGTGGGCCCTTACTACAGATGAACCATGGATGAATTATAATGCAATAGCTTGTCTTGCTAATGCAAGTCGTGCTTTCAAGGGATACAACGATTCGCTTGCAACAGCATGCTTGACCGCAGCCGAGTAATCATGGAACTGGCAGCAAAAGGATACCTCCAACCCTAGGATTAACAGATTTGCTCAATTATTTGGAGCCGGTATGTCGTCATCTGCTGCGTTGCAGCTTTTCATTACTACAAAGGATAAAAAATATAAGGATGCATTTCTTAAAGGAATATGGCCGTTGCTTGAAAGATTTCCCGAATATAGTATCGAAAATGCACTAATTGCAGTTCCGTACTTTGGTAAGGAATATAAAGAAAAACTTGTACCTTATATAAAGAAACTTAAGATACAAAACGATTCTCTGCTGGTTAAAAATCCGTACGGTGTTCCCATAGGAACCAGGCATTGGGGCGGTGACGAAGAAGTTGTAAGATGGGCTACAGTTAATTATTACGCACACAAGGCGTTCCCCAACATCATTGGACCAGAATACACACTCCGGGGGATCGATTATCTTTTTGGATGTCATCCTTATTCTAATCTTTCGTTTGTTGCGGATGTAGGTACGCATTCTAAGAAAGTTGTTTACGGACGTACTAGGGCGGACTTTACAAATGTTGCAGGCGCCGTAGTGCCGGGTCTGCTTATGCTGCAGCCCGATTTCCTTGAGAATAAAGACGACTGGCCGTTTTTCTGGGGTGAAAATGAAGCTGTTATTAACATAGCTGGAGAATATATATTTCTTTCGAATGCTGTAAATAATCTGGTAAAACAAAATAGTTCAGAGTAAAGAATTAGTTTATCAGAAATATTTATATAATACTCCGTTTGACTTTTGATGTATTCTTTTAGTCTTTTGTTTCTATTAGAAAGAAATTAAACAGATGATTAATTTTGAGGAGGTAAAATATGTTTAACTGTATTTTCTTGGGAGAATCTTAATGAGTCAAAAATTGCTTCTTGGATATGATATAGGAAGTTCTTCAATTAAAGCTTCTTTACTTGATGCCGAAACCGGTGAGTTGGTTGCTTCAGCTACATCACCAGAGCAGGAAATGAAAATCGACTCTCCGCAAAAAGGCTGGGCAGAGCAGCATCCTGAAACGTGGTGGCAACATGTTGTATTAGCTACAAAGAAAATGTTGAATGAGATTTCACTACAAACGGATAAAGCTGACGCACAATCTTTCGAGATAATAGGGATTGGCATTTCGTATCAAATGCACGGTTTGGTTATGATTGATAAACAGAAAGAAATTATATATCCCTCAATTATTTGGTGTGACAGCAGAGCGGTTGAGATTGGAGATAAAGCCTTTTCTGATTTAGGAGAAAAATACTGCCTTAGCAACTTCCTGAATTCTCCTGGTAACTTCACTGCTTCAAAACTTAAATGGATAAAGGATAACAAACCGGATTTATATTCGAAAATCTTTAAAATAATGTTACCGGGCGATTATATAGCTATGAAGTTGACGGAGAAAATTACTACAACTATTTCAGGATTAAGTGAGGGAGTCTTCTGGGATTTTAACAAGGGTAATATCTCAGATAAAATAATTAATTACTATGGTTTTGATACTAATGTATTGGCTGATGAAGTTCCGACTTTTGGTGTACAGGGTAATTTAACTTTTAAAGCTGCAGCCGAGTTAGGTTTGCGGGAAGGAATCCCAATTTCTTACAGAGCAGGCGATCAGCCAAATAATGCGTTATCATTAAATGTTTTAAATCCAGGCGAAATTGCTGCAACAGCAGGAACGTCTGGTGTAATATATGGTGTTACAGACAAGAATGTTTTTGATATGCATAGCCGTGTTAATACGTTTGCTCATGTAAACTATTCTAATCAACATCCAAATAAAGGTGTTCTACTTTGTATTAATGGTACCGGCATACAGTATAGCTGGATTAAACAAAATATTTTAGATAATAATTATAACTATAACGAAATGAACCAGTTGGCAATGAATGTGGATATTGGCTCGGACGGATTACTATGTTATCCGTTTGGCAACGGGGCCGAAAGAGTTCTTCAAAATAAGAACGTCAGTTGCCGTTTTATAGGGATTGATTTTAATATACATAACAAGGAACATTTAGTACGTGCTGCACAGGAAGGGATTGTATTTTCGTTTAGGTATGGTTTGGATATTATGAAAAGCATGGGTTTGGAATTTGATGTTATAAGAGCGGGTAATTCTAATTTGTTCCAAAGTAAGGTTTTCAGAGAAGCGTTTGTAAATATGTGCAATGTTAGTCTTGAAATTTATAATACCGACGGTTCTCAAGGGGCAGCTAGGGGGGCTGGTATAGGAGTTGGATACTACTCTTCCGATTACGATGCATTTAAAGGCTTAAGAAAGGTTAATGAACTACAGCCCACAAGGAACTTGGCAGAAAAATATAATTCTGTCTATCAAACTTGGAAAAATATTCTTACAAACATAACAAATGAGTAGTATAGTAGTATTTAGCGTTGGCAATGACGCAGATATCTTTACAGATATAATACTTTGCTTAAGATCATTCGTAGATTATGAAGTTATTCAATATTTTGAATTTCTATTTAATTTTAAACATTTAATGAAATATGAAATGCTAAAAAGTTGACATTTTAGAGTATAATTTTGTATATTAAATCGGTTCAATTTTAATTGAACTAATGATGGGTTTGGCACAATATCGATATTTATGCACTTAATTTTAACAGTATTTTGATATAAGAAATATTGTGTGTTTTCTTATAAAATTCTAACAAAATGAGGCACGAATTTGTTAAATAAATACTTTCCTGACATTAAAAAGCAAATCCCCTTTGAAGGCAAAGATTCTAAAAACCCACTAGCTTTTAAATATTATAATAAGCAGCAAAAAGTTGGCAATAAAACCATGGGAGAACATTTTCGTTTTTCCGTGGCTTACTGGCACACGCTAATGAATGTAGGCAGAGATATGTTCGGTGCCCCGAGTATCTTGAGAGAGTGGCATCAGGCCAAGGATCCTATGGATCGTGCTAAGGCTACATTGGAAGCAGCATTTGAATTTTTTCAGAAATTAGGTGTGGACTATTATTGTTTTCACGATAGAGACATTGCACCCGAAACTGACAATTTTGCTGAAACATGTAAAAGTTTGGAAGCTATTGTAGAATTAGCAAAAAAACTACAAAAAGAAACTGGCGTTAAAGTTTTATGGGGTACAGCTAATTTATTTAGCAATCCTATTTATTCTCAAGGTGCAGGAACTAATCCTGATGCACATGTAATGGCGAATGCTGCTGCACAGGTCAAAAATGCAATAGATGCAACTCATGAACTTGGCGGAGAAAATTATGTTTTTTGGGGTGGACGTGAAGGTTACGAAACTTTACTGAATACAAACATCAAAAAAGAACAGGAGCAGATGGCTCGCTTTTTACACATGGCTTTAGATTACAAAAAGAAAATTGGTTTTAACGGGCAATTTCTAATTGAGCCTAAACCTTGTGAGCCTACGAAGCATCAGTATGACACGAACGCAGCAACAACGCTGTATTTCTTAAAAGAATATGAACTAATCGATCATTTCAAGTTGAACATTGAAGCAAACCATGCAACTCTTGCTGGCAACACCTTTGAGCATGAGCTTGCAGTTGCATCGGCTGCTGGCAGATTGGGCAGCATTGATGCAAACAGAGGAGATGTAATGCTTGGGTGGGATACAGATCAATTTCCTACAAACATTTATGATACTACGTTTGCTATGATGGTTGTTCTAAACCAAGGTGGACTTGGTACAGGAGGATTCAACTTCGATGCAAAAGTAAGACGCAGCTCTGTTGATCCTATAGACCTCTTCCATGCACATATTGGAGGAATGGATACATTTGCGAGAGGACTTTTAATAGCGCAAAAAATTATTGAAGATAATGTTTTAGGTGAGTTTATGGATGAAAGGTATAGCAGTTTTAATTCAGGAATTGGTGCTGATATAATGTCTGGAAAAGTTGGATTGGAAGAACTTGATAAGTGGGTTCGTAGTCAAAGCAACCCAACCTTGAAAAGTGGTCGACAAGAAATGCTTGAGAATATTGTGAATTCATACATTAGCTAATTGTTATTCATTTCGGATTCTGAAAATGGCTGAAAAAGTTCCTAATAGTGAAACAACAAACTACGAAGTTTTGCCGGATTACAAAAATACTGGTTTGTCAATCGTTGACCGTGTTAATGATTTATTATGCCGAATGACAATTGAAGAAAAAATTGCTCAACTGATGGGACTTTGGAATGATGGCATTGAAGATTTTACTGTAGAAACTCTGAATGATCCTGTCAAGATGAAGGAAATTTTTGGAAATGGATGTAATTCCATTCACCCCTCTTCACTTGGAATAAAGAAAACCGTTGAATTAAGAAATAAAATTCAACAATATCTTTTGGAAGAAACAAGATTGGGAATTCCAACCCTATTTGATGACGAAGGCCAGCATGGCTTAATGAGACCTAATTCAACAGTGTTTCCTCAAGCTATTGGTATGGCATGTTCATGGGATCCTATTCTAATTGAAAAAATATATAAAGTTGTTGCGTATGAAATGCGTTCGAGAGGTACGCATTATGCTTTATCTCCGGTTATCGATGTTTGTCGCGACCCAAGATGGGGAAGGGTGGAAGAGACTTATGGCGAAGATCCTTATTTAAATGGAGTTTTAGGCTGTGCTGCTGTAAAAGGTTTGCAGGGTTCTGCTGATGGGACCATTAGAAAAAATCACGTTGCTGCTACACTAAAGCATCTTGTGGGGCATGGAGAACCTGAAGGAGGACAAAACCAAGGCCCTGCCAATTATTCAATCCGTGTGTTGCGGGATTACCACATGTCTCCATTTAAAATGTGTATCGAAAAGGTGAATCCGGCAGCTGTAATGCCATCATATAATGAAATTGATGGAGTTCCTTCACATGCTAATAAATGGTTAATAAAAGATGTACTAAGAAAAGAATGGGGATTTAAAGGAATGGTAGTTGCCGATTATTATGCAATTGACCAGCTTCTAACAAGGGAGTGTGTTGTGAAAGATGAAAAGGATGCTGCAATGGTTGCTTTCAATTCAGGTGTTCAATATGAGTTTCCCAAAAGTAACTATTATAGAAATTTAATTGAGCTTTTAGAAGAAGATAAGGTTAAATTAGCTGATGTTGATGAAGCAGTAGCCCAAGTTCTAAGATTAAAATTTGAGCTTGGCTTGTTTGAAAATCCTTATATTGATACTGAAGAAGCAATTTCCGTAAGTAGAAAAAGCGAGCACAAAGAATTAGCTTTGCAAGCAGCGCGGGAATCAATTGTCCTACTTAAAAACGTAGGAAGTGCTTACACTAATGGTAAAAGCCTGCTCCCCTTGCCCAAAAACAAATATAAGAAGATAGCAGTAATTGGTCCATGCGCTAAAGATTTATATTTCGGGGGATACTCTGGAGAACCTTATGATAAAGTAAGCTTGCTTGATGGTATTAAAAATAAGATTTGTGATAGTGCTGAAGTACTATTCGCTCAGGGCTGCAAAATAACTACGAATACAACTACAAGCTATTTCAACTGGAAGAATAATGAGATCAAATTCGCTACTAAAGAAGAAAATCTTAAACTAATTAAAGAAGCAGTTGAAATAGCCAAAAAGGCAGAAATAATTATTTTGGCACTAGGTGAGAATGAGCACCTTTGTCGTGAGGCTTGGGCGAAAGAGCATATAGGTGATAATATGTCTTTGGATTTGTTTGGTGAGCAAAATGAACTTGTAGATGCTATTGTTGCTCTAAATAAACCAGTGGTTGTTTATTTAATGAACGGACGCCCGCTTTCAGTGAATAAGTTGTTTGAAAAAGTTCCTGCTATAATTGAG
This sequence comes from Ignavibacteriaceae bacterium, assembly GCA_046706145.1. GTDB lineage: Bacteria > Bacteroidota > Ignavibacteria > Ignavibacteriales > Ignavibacteriaceae > JBJKPP01. The sequence continues at coordinate 10,317 of JBJKPP010000262.1, forward strand.
GGGTGGTATATGGGGCAAGAAACAGGAACGGCAGTAGCTGATATTATTTTCGGGGATGTGAATCCATCCGGAAAGCTCACAATTACTGTTCCTAAGTCTGCCGGACAATTACCTATGTTTTATAATCACAAACCAGGTGCTCAGTTTGTTGATTATATTTCACAAGATATACAACCATTGTTCCATTTTGGTTTCGGATTAAGTTATACAACATTTAAGTATGATCAGCCTCGACTTGAAAAAGAAGAAATTAAAGTTGGTGAATCCACCTGCGTTACTGCTAATGTAACAAATACTGGTAAGGTTGAGGGGGACGAAATTGTTCAAATGTATATAAGAGATAAAGTGAGCTCGGTAACACGTCCGGTTAAAGAATTGAAAGGATTTCAGCGAATCACTTTAAAACCAGGAGAAACGAAAACCGTTACATTGAATATCACCCCTGAAAAACTTGCTTTTCACAATATAGATTTTAAATATGTTGTTGAACCTGGAGATTTTGAAATAATGGTAGGTAATTCCTCGATGGATAAAGACCTAATAAAAGTCATCCTAAAAGTTATATGAGAATAAGACATTAGAGTAAAATTTTTAGATAAAAAGGTGAATAAAAAATATAAGATGTAATTTTTACCCTCGGTGACCTAATTTAAATTAGAATAATCTATGGGAGGCAAGTCATGAAATATACGAGCGGGAAATTATCCGTAGGGGAGAAAATTGGTTTTAGTTTAGGTGACTGTGCTTCAAATCTTTTCTTTCAAACCTTCATTTTATTTCTGATGTTCTATTATACTGATGTTGCGGGCTTACCTGCGGCGGCAGTTGGAACAATGCTTCTTGTTACTCGTATTGCGGATGCTTTTTTCGACCCATTAATAGGCTTTTGGTCAGATCGTACAAAAACCAGGTGGGGAAAATACCGTCCTTTCCTTCTTTGGTTTGCACTTCCATTTGCGATAATTGGCATTTTAACTTTTACAACCCCGGGATTTGATACAACAGGCAAACTTATTTATGCATACATTTCTTACACCGCTATGATGTTTGTCTATTCGGCTATTAATGTTCCGTATTCTGCTCTTATGGGTGTAATTACTCCTAACTCCGAACAGCGAACGGTTGTTTCTTCATTTAGATTTGTAGCTGCATTTTCCGGCGGACTTATTGTCCAATTAGTAACTTTGTTCCTTGTTCAGTTACTAGGCGGTGGTAATAAACAATTAGGCTGGCAGCTTGCAATGAGCTGTATAGCCGGTCTTGCCTTCGTTTTGTTTATGATTACTTTTTTAACTACTAAAGAGAGAGTTGAACCACCAAAAGAACAGAAGACTAAATTTAAAGTTGATATTAAAGATTTATTTAAAAATAAACCATGGTTGCTAATTGCGGGAGCAACTGTATTCCAATTAACTTACATCGTTATGCGCAGCTCATCAGTTGTTTACTATTTCAAATACTATGTAGGTGTTCAGCAGTTTGGCTTATTCGGGCACATTTATCACTTATCTATGGATGAACTTACTACTCTTTTTCTGACGTCAGGAACTATTGCAACGGTAATCGGTTCGATTTTTACTAATTGGTTTGCTAAAAAATTCGATAAGAAAAATACATACCTTGGATTCTTAATCGCGAGTGCGGTTTTATGCAGCTTGTTCTATTTTTTGCCTCCTGAAGACATTTTACTTATGCTCATCCTGAATATTTTTGTTTCATTCTTTTTTGGCCCGGTTTCCGTTCTTCAGTGGGCAATGTATACCGATGTAGCAGATTATTCAGAATGGAAAAACAATCGGCGTGCGACGGGACTTGTAATGGCTGCCTCTTTATTTTCGCTAAAGGTAGGTCTCTCTTTAGGAGGTGCGCTTGTCGGATGGATGTTGGCATTTCACGGGTTTATTGCAAACCAGGCCCAGTCTGCACTTTCATTAGACGGAATTAAATTGCTTATGAGCTGGTACCCCGCCATTATAGGAGTTGTCGGTGGTATTTTGATGTTCTTCTATCCTTTAACAAATAAAATGATGATTAAAATAGAAGAAGATTTGACACAACGTAGAGGTGAATCTGGTAATGATAATTTGAAAGCAGTGCCAGCCAACTAATTAAGGTTGTAAAGTTCTTACTTACATGCTTCAAATATTTTCGCACCCGGATCAAACCGGGTGTATTTATGATATACTGATTCAAAGAATTTAGTTATGAATATCTCAAAAAGAAATCTTAAAGTTTTTGCTTTATCCTTTTTTTCTCTCCTTACTTTTGTAAATTTATTTCCGTTCTCTTCCTTAAGGAATAATATTACTAGTACAATATCATCAACGGATACTACATTACACCAATCTCAAACTGAAGGCTCTTTTTATACCGGTAAATATCAAGATCTCTTTACTTCCTTGCTTGGAAAAACTAAAGAACAAGTCGAAGCAAGAGTTGACAGCACTTTCAACCAATTATTCTTTGGAAATGATTCTACCCAGAGAGTGTATTATTCAGCAGGTACGGGTATGGCGTACATTGAAGATATTAATAATAGAGATGTTAGAACTGAAGGAATGTCATATGGGATGATGATAGCTGTGCAACTTAACAAAAAAGATGTGTTTGATAAATTGTGGAAGTGGGCAGTTACTTACATGCAGCACCACAGTGGTCTAAGAAAATACTTTTTTTCTTGGCACTGTAACCCGGAGGGCGCAGTTATGGATTCTAATTCTGCTTCCGATGGTGAACAATGGTTTGTAATGTCACTCTTTTTTGCTTCAGCGAGATGGGGAAATGGGAAAGGTATTTATAACTACAATGAACAAGCTCAAAAAATACTTAATGCTATGCTTGATAAAAAAGAATCCTCGGATGAGAGAAATGTAGTTACGAATATGTTTAATAAGAAAGAAAAGGAAGTTGTATTTGTTCCCGCAGGTAATGCGGATGATTTTACTGATCCTTCTTATCACTTGCCTCATTTCTATGAACTTTGGGCTAGATGGGCGGACAAAAACAACGAGTTCTGGCATAGTGCTGCTCTGCAAAGTCGTAAATTCTTTAAGGAAGCAGCTAATCCTAAAACTGGTCTAATGCCAAACTACGCCAATTTTGATGGGACCCCATATGGAAATTGGGGAAAAGACAACGCTGATTTCCTTTATGATGCATGGCGTGTGGCCATGAATATTGCCGTAGATTATGAATGGTTTGCTAGGGATAAATGGGAAGTTACAGAATGTAACAAGCTGCTCAACTTTTTTTATTCACAGGGGGTAACCAAATACGGTAACTTATATACGTTAGATGGCAAAATGCTCGGACACAACCACAGTGCAGGATTAGTGGCAATGAACGCTGTTGCTTGCCTTGCTTCAACAAATAAACTTAGAAAAGACTTCATTAAAGATTTTTGGAATACTCCAATTCCTTCTGGTCCCTATCGTTATTATGATGGAATGCTTTATATGCTTGGTATGCTGCAGGTTAGCGGTAATTTTAGAATTTATAAACCTAATATGTAAAGTAAATGGATTAGTAGGATAAATAAAATTTATTGGGATGCTTGATATGTTTCATAAGGATAACAAAAATTCTCTCGTTGTTAAGTGGCAAAATCGAACAATCTTTTGTCTTACGATCATTCTTCTGTTCGTCCTCAATATTTATTCACAAACAACTGAGACTAAATCTTACATCTCAACAAAGAAAGAACAAGGATCATTTGCGCTTTCCGAGTCAGGCAAATCTGCTCCATTATATATCAGCTCTGAAGATTATAAAGGTGTTATCCGTGCGCTTAAAGATTTACAGACAGATATCAAGAATGTTACAAGTTCTAAACCTATACTTAACATCTCTAAAACCCCAAAATTTAAAGATGTTGTATTAGTTGGTACGATAGGTAAGAGTCCTGTCATTAAAAAACTAATACAAGAAAAGAAAATTAATGTAACTGGTATAAAGGGAGAGTGGGAAACATTCTTAATTCAAGTTGTTAACAATCCGCTGCCTGATGTTAACCGTGCTTTAGTGATTGCTGGCAGTGATAAACGCGGTACGATATACGGGATTTATGACGTATCAGAGAAAATTGGTGTTTCTCCCTGGTATTGGTGGGCGGATGTTCCAGAAAAAAAACATTCACATCTATATGTTTTACCTGGCAGATATACTGAAGGACCTCCATCTGTAAAATACAGAGGGATCTTCCTCAACGATGAAGCTCCAGATTTAACAAACTGGGTAGAATACAAATATGGATTTGTAGAACCTAGTAAGAATCCGCCTATACCGCCAGGTGTTGCGAATTATGGACATAAGTTTTATGAACATATATTCGAACTCCTTCTTCGTTTAAAAGCTAACTATCTATGGCCTGCAATGTGGAACAACGCATTCAACGAAGATGATAGTCTCAATTCCAAGCTTGCAAATGAGTACGGCATAGTTATGGGAACCTCGCATCAGGAACCGATGCTCCGCGCACAGAAGGAGTGGGATAGAAGGTACATGAAGACACTTGGACCCTGGAACTTTGCAAAGTTTCCTGATACTCTTACAGAATTCTGGCGTAAAGGAATAGAACGTAACAAGAATTATGAAAGTATTATTACAATTGGACTGCGTGGTGAGAACGATACGCCTATGGCTCATGGTGGCTTAAGTGCAGACACTGCTCTTTTAGGAAAAATTATCAAAGTACAGGAAAAAATATTGGCGCAGGAAATGAATCCTTATGTTGCAAAAATACCGCAATTATGGTGTCCTTACAAAGAGGTTCTGGGATATTATAATGCAGGTTTCCGCGTACCGAATTATGTTACAATTCTTTGGACAGATGATAACTGGGGAAATCTACGCCATCTGCCGGACGCCGTAGAAAGACAGCGCAGCGGCGGTGCGGGTATTTATTATCATTTCGATTATCACGGAGGTCCAAGAAATTACCAGTGGGTAAACACTGATCCACTGCCTAAAATTTGGGATCAGATGTCTCTTGCAAAAAAGTACGGCGCCGATAGAATATGGATTGTTAATGTAGGCCATTTGAAAGGCTACGAACTTCCGATCTCTTATTTCATGAATTTAGCATGGAACACTAATAGATGGACAAATGACAACATTGAAGAATACAACCGCTTATGGGCGCAACAACAATTTGGAGATAAATATTCCAAGCAGATTGCGGATATCCTTACTAAATATACAACCTACAACGGCCGCTGCAAGCCTGAGCTTTTAAATCCGGCTACTTACAGCCTTGTCAATTATGACGAGTGGAATCGTGTAGTATCGGATTTCAAAACTATTACAGACAAGGCAGAAAAGATTTATAACGAACTACCGGAAAATGAGCGAGATGCTTTTTATGAGCTGGTTCTTTTTCCAACAAAAGCATCATATATACTAAATGATATCTATTATGCAGCGGCTCGGAATGATTTATATGCAAAACAAGGTCGTGCAAGTACAAATGATATGTTTGAGGAGACACACACACTATTTAAAAAAGACACGAGTCTGATGAATTATTTCAACAATAAATTTGCAGGTGGAAAATGGAAACACTTTATGGATCAGCCGTTCATCGGTTACAAGAGTTGGAATCAACCGCAAGAAAATAATCTTGATGCTGTTAATCTTTCAAAAATTAATATCCCTGATTCAGCGCTAATGGGCATTGCTGTTGAAGGATCTGAAAGTGCGTGGCCCGGTCCGGAAGGTGAACCAACCCTTCCAAATTTTAATCCTTTCAACGAACAACAGCAATATATTGATGTGTTCAACAAAGGGAAAATGTCTTTTGAATACACTATAAGTACAAATAACCCTTGGATAAAAATATCTTCTTCAAAAGGCAAAGTTCTCAAACAAACAAGAATCTGGATCAGTATAAACTGGAACAAAGTTCCGAAGGGAACTTCTATTGGTTTGGTAACTGTGGAAGGGGCTAACAAGAATGTAGCAGTTAAAGTAAACGTTTCGAATCCAGGGATTACGCGCAATACATTGGAAGGTTTTATAGAAGCAGATGGATATGTATCAATCGAAGCGAAGCATTATACTGGGCTTTCGGAAGCAGGTCAATACAAGTGGATTAATATTCAAGATTACGGCAATACATTTTCAGGAATGAGAGCAACTGCTTCACCGGATGCTCCCGTTGTTGTACCGGGTAAAAATTCGCCGTATCTGGAGTATAAAATGTATCTTACCGATACGGGCAAAGTAGATGTTGAAGGAATTTTCAGTCCAACATTGAACTTTATACCTGGGCGGAATCTTCAATATGCTGTTTCATTTGATGATACCACGCCAATGCTTGTAACGTTGGTTCCAGAAAATTATGTTGCTGGTGGAAGTGCAGATTGGGCCAAATCAGTTATAGAAAATACCCGAAAAAGTACTACTTCTTTTATAATTGGCAAACCTGGATACCATACTCTTAAGATCTGGATGGTGGATCCGGGAGTTGTTCTTGAGAAGATTATTGTGAATTGCGGTGGGCTTAGGAAGAGTTACCTCGGTCCACCGGAAAGTTTCCATCGTATGGTAATGAATAGCGAAGATAGGTGATGTCTTGGTTGTTTGCTGTTATTTAATTAAGAGTTTCGTCTCATACTGTCTCCTTCTGTTGGTAAACGGGGAGTAAGAGATGAAGACATTTCTACCGCCTTTTATGTCTTTTATTCTTTTACTCTCTGTTTCTTTTAATTTTAATTTGCAAAGGACAACAGGGAACGGGGAAAAATTTTCTAATACCATTTTGTCGGGTTTTTATCCTGACCCGAGTATTTGCAGAGTTGGTAATGACGATTATTATTTAGTTAATTCCTCGTTTGTATCTTTCCATGGTTTACCGATTTTTCATAGCAAGGATCTGGTTCATTGGGAACACATTAGTGATGTGGTGAATCGGCCTGAGCAGTTGGACTTGGATAGTGCGGGAGTCTTAAGAGGTCTTTTTGCTCCCACAATTAGATATTACAAAGGTGTGTTTTATGTAACTTGCACTTTACGTGATAAATGTGGAAACTTTGTAGTCACCGCTAAAAATCCTGCCGGTCCGTGATCAAATCCTATTTTGTTTCCTGAATTAGACGGGATTGATCCGTCATTATTTTTCGATAGCAGTGAAAAAGAAATAAATTTGAAAATAGAAGCACTTGGTAAAAATTATTCATTTTTGTGTGGCTATACGCCAGATGAATGGACGACATTAAAGATAGTGTAGATGGCACTTATCTAAGTACGGCAAAGGCGGGGGGTTTTGTTGGATGTATGTTTGCCTTATATGCTACTTCTTTAGGAAAGCCTTCAAAAAGTACTGCTTATTTTGATTGGTTTAGATACATAGGAGATGATGAAGTATATAAAAATCTTTAATAACATAAATAAAAATTAGAAGTTAGACTGAAGCGATTATAAAGAATTAATAACCTCAAAAGTACCTGATAACGATTATGTTTTTATAGAATTCTAATAATTATTTTAAAATGTGGAGTAACTATAGTAAAAATGAATGAGCTTATTGAAAGAATTGGCCAATGCATTGAATATGGAAAAGTTAACAAATCATCTCCTTATCCCGCTGAAATGCGCAACCGGGATGGAGCAGATGAACTGACAAAACTAGCTTTGGAAGAAGGAATTGGTCCGGATGCTATTCTCATGGCTTGTAATAATGGGATGAAAAGTATAGGTGAAAAATTCAGCCGCCATGAAGTTTTTGTTCCCGAATTGATGATGGCAGCTAATTCTATAAAGGCAGTAATGATTCATCTTAAACCATTTTTTCAATCGGGAAACGTTAAACCAAAAGGGAAGTTTGTTATTGCAACAGTAGCTGGTGATTTACATGACATAGGGAAAAACCTTGTGGCTATGGTTGCTGAAGGAAGCGGCTGGGAGATTATTGATTTGGGAGTTGACGTTAGAACTGAAAAATTTATGGAAGCTGTAAGAATCAATCCAAATTGCATTGTAGGTATGAGCGCTTTGTTAACGACAACTATGGAAAACATGGCCAAGACAGTCGGAGAAATCAAAAGTAAATTACCTGAAGTGAAAATAATTGTTGGCGGCGCGCCGCTATCTAAGGAAGTCGCAGCAAATATGGGCGCCGATGGTTATGCTCCTGATCCACAAGGGGCAGTTGCTTTCCTTAACAAAGTGGCTGCTATGGCTAGTTTTGATAAAAGTTGACGCACTTTAATTCATCTATGCTTTTTCAATTATCAATGAATCAAATAAAAGAGTTATTCTTCCAGGAAAGTTTGAAATATCAGTTGGGGGAGGTCAACCAGATAGTAAAGGAACTGCGGAGGGAATTAATGTGTTGAAAACAAAAATAGAACTAATTGAAAATTAATAAACAATAGAGCATTATTTTAGATTTCGGTGAGGTAATAATAAAATGAAAGATGAGAAGAAATTAAGAAGTCAAGATTGGTTTAGCGGATTTAATAAAATGGGATTTGTTCATCGGTCATGGTTGAGAAATCAGGGTTATCCAAATGATTATTTCCGCGGGCGTCCAGTTATAGGAATTTGTAACACCTGGTCCGAATTAACACCTTGCAACGGGCACCTGAGGATTTTTGCAGAAATTGTAAAAAAAGGAATATTGGAAGCAGGTGGTGTACCGTTTGAATTTCCTGTGATGTCTATGGGCGAAACGATAATGCGGCCAACTACGATGTTGTTTCGTAACCTTGTCAGTATGGACGTTGAAGAATCTATTAGAGCAAATCCACTTGATGGTGTAGTTCTTTTGACTGGTTGTGACAAAACAACTCCTTCGACTTTAATGGGAGCATGCAGCGTCGATTTGCCCACCATAGTTGTTCCAGGCGGGCCAATGTTAAATGGAAGATTTAAGGGAGAATTAATCGGTTCCGGTTCATTTAATTGGATGATAAAAGAAAGACAAAAAACAGGCAATTTTTCTAATGAAGACATGACCGAAGCTGAAATTTGTGCGGCAAGAAGCAACGGGCATTGCAACACAATGGGTACAGCCTCGACTATGGCTGTTATGGCAGAAACTTTGGGACTTACTTTGCCTGGAATGTCTGCTATACCTGCTGTTGATTCCAGAAAGAAAGTATTGGCTCAGTTGTCAGGACGAAGAATAGTTGAAATGGTGAAAGAAGATTTAACTTTGTCCAAAATACTAACAAGAAAAGCATTTGAAAATGCCATTATTGTAAATGCCGCAGTCGGCGGTTCTACAAATTTAATTATTCATCTTTTAGCAATCGCAGGAAGAATTGGGGTAGGACTGAACCTGGAAGATTTTGATAAACTTGGAAGCAAAATTCCTTTATTAGTAAACCTGATGCCTTCGGGTAAATATCTCATGGAGGATTTTTTCTATGCGGGCGGCTTGCCTGTTGTGTTGAAAGAACTTGAATCTCTTCTTTATTACAATGTAATTACGGCAAACGGGAAATCGCTTAAGGAAAACAATGAAAATGCAAAATGTTACAATCGTGATGTGATTGCTTCTTTGGAGAAACCCTTTCAGAAGGAAGCAGGAATTGTTGTACTAAAAGGTAATTTGTGTGAGAATGGGGCTGTAATAAAGCCTTCTGCTGCAACACCAAAATTGATGAAACATAGAGGCAAGGCGGTTGTTTTTGAAAATATGGAAGATTATCACAAAAGGATAGACTTGCCAGAACTTGACATAGACGAATCATCAGTAATTGTACTTAAGAATGTTGGGCCTAAAGGTTATCCAGGGATGCCGGAAGTTGGAAACGTTGACCTCCCTGAGAAGTTAATAAAAAAAGGTGTGAAAGACATAGTCAGAATTTCTGATGGAAGAATGAGCGGTACAGCTTATGGTACTGTAGTTTTGCACATATCTCCCGAATCGGCTGTGGGCGGCGTTCTTGCTCTTGTTAAAGATGGAGATATAATTGAATTGGATGTTGAAGCTCGCAAATTACATCTTGACATTACAGATAAAGAATTGCAAAAAAGAAGGCAAGATTGGAAGCCATCTGAAATCTCGACCAATAGAGGATATGTTAAATTATTTCTCAATCACGTTCAGCAAGCTTATAAGGGAGCTGATTTTGATATTTTAATAGGGAAATCAGGTGCCGAAGTAAAAGGAGATTTACATTGATTCTGATTCAAGAAATGATAGTTTAGTTAATTCATTATGAAGCTATACAAAAAAAGAAACGAAATAATTGTTGAAAATGATGAGTTTTTCTATTCGTTAGAAAATTTAGACTGGGACAAATTTATTAATGATGATAACCTTTTTGATAAAACGATGAAAATAATTAATACACAGAAACCAGACAATAACAAAGTAAACATCTTAGATAATTTGGAAGCTCCCATTCATTCACAAGAATTATGGGCAAGCGGAGTTACTTATTTGAGAAGCAAAAAGGGGCGTGAGACAGAATCGAAAAGCGCAGGCGGAGGAGATTTTTATGCTCGTGTATACAAGGCAGAACGCCCGGAACTTTTCTTTAAGGCTACTAGAAATCGAATAGTAAATCCCGGTGGCAAAGTGAGAATAAGAAAGGACTCGACATGGAATGTACCGGAACCAGAGCTTACGCTTATGATTTCGTCATCAGGAAAGATAATAGGCTACACGATTGGTAATGATATGAGCTCGCGAAGTATTGAAGGCGAGAATCCACTGTATCTTCCGCAGGCTAAAACTTACGATGGATGTGCTGCAATCGGCCCATGTATCTACATTGAGAAGGAATCTCTTTCGGGGGATACTTTAATTTATATGGAAGTGAAAAGAAAAAATTTGACAGTTTTTGAAGGACAAGTAAAAATAAATCAAATAAAAAGGAAGTTGGAGGATTTAGTTTCGTATTTGTATCTCGAAAGTACATTTCCTCACGGCAGCTTGTTGATGACAGGAACAGGAATAGTTCCAACAAATGATTTTACTTTGCAAAGTGGTGATAAGATTTTAATTACAATAAACCCGATTGGTACTTTAGTAAATGAGGTAGAGTGATATGAAATTACAAGGATTAAATTTTATAGGTAATAATTTTTCAGGAGAAGGGGAACAAATTTTTAATGCTATAAATCCTAGACATAATCAAAAAATGGCACCGGATTTTCATGAGGCAACGACTCAAGAAGTGAACAACGCGATTGAATTAGCAGAGCAAGCGTTTAAAACGTACAGAAAAAAAAGTGGTATAGAAAAAGCGAATTTCCTGGAAACGATAGCGGATGAAATTCTTAATCTTGGTGAAGATTTAATAAAGAGATGCTGTGATGAAACGGCTTTGCCGGAAGCAAGGATAACAGGTGAGCGTGGCAGGACTGTAAATCAGTTGAGATTATTTGCGGGACTTCTAAGAGAAGGTTCCTGGGTAGATGCACGAATTGAAACTTCGAACCCCCAGAGACAACCTTTACCGAAACCTGATATAAGGAGTATGAAAAAAGCCTTAGGTCCAGTTGGAATATTTGGCGCGAGCAACTTTCCATTAGCTTTTTCTGTAGCCGGAGGTGATAGTGCTTCTGCTTTGGCCGCAGGCTGCACAATAGTTGTTAAAGCTCATCCTGCGCATCCAGGCACATGCGAACTTGTTGGAAATGCAATTAAAACAGCAATTGAAAAATCTGATATGCCAGATGGGACTTTTTCTATGGTACATGGTGCTTCAACTAAAGTTGGGATGTCAATTGTGAATCATTCTTTGATTAAGGCAATTGGATTTACAGGTTCATTTAGAGGTGGCAAAGCAATTTTTGATGCTGCCGCAAACAGACCAGAACCGATTCCAGTTTTTGCTGAGATGGGAAGCACTAATCCTGTTTTTATTCTACCCGGAGCGTTAAAACAAAAAAAAGAGGAGATAGCAAAGGGATTAACTGCTTCCGTAACCTTGGGGGTTGGTCAATTTTGTACAAATCCGGGGCTTGTATTTTACCAAGATTCTGAGGATGCTGTGAAGTTTCAAAAAATAGCCGCAGAAAATTTTACCAATGTTGCTGCTGATTCTATGCTTACATCTGGAATTAATAATGCGTATAAGAACGGAATAGACGGCATGAAAAAAAGAAAAGAAATTCAAATACTTGCCGAAGGTAAATCACAAAAAGCAGAGCTTGAAGGAATAGCATATTTGATGCAAACCAATTCCAGAGATTTTTTGAACGATGAACAACTTGAAAGAGAGATTTTCGGTCCATCAACCCTAACGGTAACATCAAATGACAAATCGGAACTTCTAAAGGTCGCAGAAAATTTAAAAGGCCATCTCACCGTTACGCTTCAAGCGACGGATGAAGATTTAAAAAATAATTCAGACTTAATAGAAATTCTTGAGCGAAAAGCGGGGAGATTAATTATAAATGGATTTCCAACTGGCGTAGAAGTATGTCATTCCATGGTTCATGGAGGCCCTTTCCCTGCAACTACGGATAGTCGCAGTACATCAGTTGGTACTCTCGCCATAAATCGTTTTTCACGACCTGTTTGTTATCAAAATTTTCCAGATGATTTACTTCCTAATGAACTAAAGAATAGTAATCCATTGGGAATCTGGAGATTAGTTGATGGACAGAGAAGAAATACATCTTTAGAAAATTAGTAATTTAAGAAAAATTTTCACTGCTATAAGTGGTTGCTGTATAAGCAGTTATCGATCATTTGGTATTAATCAAAATGTTATTGAGAAAACATTTCTTTCAGTAATTATAAATAGGGGAAAAGTTAATGGCAGAAAAATTATTATTTAAATTTGTAAAAGAAGCTAACGATAACAAACGTCGCCTGGTGGTTCCATTAGTTGGATTTCCAGGTCTTAATATGACAGGTGGCACCATAAAACTAGCTCAGCAAAATTACAGTGAACATTTCAAAACGATAAAAGCTAATGTAGAAAAATTCAAACCCGACGTCATTTTTCCGTTTATGGATCTTTCAGTTGAAGCAAATGCGCTCGGTAGATATACTATTTTTCCTAAATCAGATTCTGCTACAGTCGTGAAGGATAAGTTCAATTTGGAAGACCTAGCCGCTTTAGAGAAGATTAATATTCAAACAGATATGAGATTGCTTGGTTATGTGGAGACAGTGAAACTCATGAGTAATGAATTACCATCCTCGATTTTGAAAGGAGCTTACGTTACAGGACCATATACTCTTACTGCTTTGCTCATCGGTGCCGACGAAGCAGCAATTGCGACAATTATGAGTCCTGATGATCTACATAAGGTTTGCCGGTTCGCAACGGAAAAGATAAAGGAGTACGTTAAATTGCTTATAGAGTCAGGAGCACAATTAGTCTGTATGCTTGAACCCAGCGCCGTTATGCTGGGACCTATGCAATTCGAAGAATTCTCTGGACAATATGTGAAAGATATAAGTAATATTTGTCATCATTCCGATGTTTCATCAATATATCATGTGTGTGGAAATACAATGCATCTTATAGAAAAAATGTCAGATTCCGGTGTGGATGCATTAAGCCTTGACTCTCTAGAAGCCGGAGTAGATCTACCGGAAGCTGCTAAGAGAGTACCGGAGGATGTTGTAATTATGGGAAACATAAGTCCGATTGGTGCACTACTTAATGGAAAAACAGATGTAGTTGAAAAAGAAGTGATACAATTACTTGAACGTATGGAGCCCTTCCCTAACTTTATATTGAGTACAGGCTGCGACCTTCCGCAGCAAACTCCTATTGAAAATATTGAAGCTTTTATGAAGGCAGGTAGAAGTTATAAATTAGCTTAAAGAATAATTACTGTTTTGATTAAATAATTGCTGTCTAGATTGTTTCTACAGTTTGCAAAATATATTGTATAAGAATCATAATCCCAGAGTTCTTTCTATTCCCAATTGTAGTCCTCTTATTTCAGCCAGACTTCGCATTCTACCAAACAGTGAATAACCTGGGTAAATTCCTTTGATATTCTGCTCGGGAAGCATGAGATGCCCATGGTCAGGGCGTATAGGCATGCGGGGATTTTTTCTTCCTTCTTCAGTACGTTTTTTTTGCTCAAGCAAAAGAGTTTTCATAACATTATAAACATCAACGGTACCATCTAGAAGATTATCTTCTATAAAATCACCATTCTTTTTTACTGTAACATTTCTTAAATGAACGAAGTTCACTTTTTTTGCGAAACTTTCTGCGATATCCGTTAGGTTATTGTTATATCCAGCTCCAAGTGCTCCTGTACACAATGTAATTCCATTATAAGTGGAATCGGCTACATTCAATAATTTTTCAATATCTTGTTTGTTACTTACAATTCGTGGCAAACCGAGGAGCGTCATTGGCGGGTCATCAGGATGAATTGCCATAAACACATTAGATTCTTCGGCCACAGGCATAATCTCTTTTATGAAATTGTATAGATTCTCTCTCAGCTCCTTATCTTTTATATCTTTATACTCTTCCAAAGCCGTTCTAAATTTTTCCAGAGTAAATGATTTCTCGGTTCCAGGAAAAGGGAGCAGCATTGTTTGTATTAATATCTCTTTTTGTTTCTCATCCAGGTTTTTATAAAATTTCTCCCCTTCGCTTATTTGGACATCGTTGTAGCTTTGTTCTGCGTTTGGTCTCTGTAATATAAAAATATCAAAAGCAGCAAATACTTTAACCTCGAATCTTGTAGTTAAAGAACCATCTTTAAACTTTACATTAAGATTTGTTCTCGACCAATCAAGAACAGGCATAAAATGATAACTAACTATGTTGATGCCACATTTCCCAAGATTTCTAATAGATTCTTTATAATTCTCAATGTAATGCTGATAATTTCCACTTCTCTTTTTTATATCCTCGTGTACAGGGATGCTCTCAACCACAGACCATTTTAATTCTTCGGATTCTATTAATTGTTTTCTCTTATCTATTTCATCAACGGTCCAAATCTCACCGGCAGGAATTTGATGCAATGCTGTAACTATTCCTTCTGCTCCTGCTTGTTTTATTACATCAAGACTTATTAAATCGTTTGGACCGAACCATCTCCAGTTTTGCTCTAATGCCATTTGTAATCTTTTTCGTTAAGTTATTATTTAGGGGATAAAATTCTGAAAGAATAAACCAAATAACAAGTGAATAAATTTAGTTTCCTTATTTTACACACCGCTAAAAATACTGAACCCACCGTCAATTGGAATTATTGCACCTGTAACAAATTTAGATGCGTCGCTCGCCAACCATATAGCAGTTCCAATAAGTTCATCAGGTTCACCAAATCTCTTGAAAGGAGTTATATCAATTATGGATTTACCTCTTTCCGTTAATGAGCCATCATCTTTTGTTAGGAGTGTTTTATTTTGTTCTGTTATAAGAAAACCTGGAGCTATAGCGTTTACTCTTATTTTGTTTCCGAATTTTAAGGCCATTTCTACAGCCATCCAACGGGTAAAGTTATCGACCGCGGCTTTTGCTGCTGAATATCCTACAACACGTGTAATTGTTCTGAAGGAAACCATAGATGATATATTAATTATAGAACCACTTTTTCGTTCAGCCATAGATTTTGCAAAAGTTAACGTAGGTAGAACCGTACCAGTTAAATTTAAATCAGTTACCTTCTGAAATTCTTCGATATTGAGGTCAAATATATTTTGATCTACTCCAATTGTTGCCCCTGGCATATTACCGCCTGCAGCATTTATTAGTATGTCAATATGATCAAATTTTTCCAGTATCTTTTCGTTCACTTCTCCAATATTTTTTTTATCTAAAACATTACATTTCAATCCGACAATTTTATCAGCTTCACCGCCTAGTAATTCTACCTTCTTTTTTAGCTTATCTTCCTTGGTGCCAAGAATAACAACTTTTGCTCGGGCACTTAATAAACCTTTGGCTATTTCTGTTCCAAGTATTCCACTGCCCCCGGTAATAACCGCAACCTTACCTTCAATATTAAAAACTGTTTTTAAGTAATCCATTTTTTATCCCTGTTTACTTATTGAAAATTACTGCTTTTTCAGTGCTTAAAACTATTAGAAATCAATTCGTTTTTGCAAAAAATTTATTGATTTTAGATGCTTCAAATTAAACATATCTTCTAAAAAAAACATGAGATGTTAATCCAATTAAACGTTTTCTTAAGTTTAAATATTTAGATTGTTTAAAGCGTCTAATATTTAGATAAACTCTTCATTTTTCACAATTGATAAACAACACTTGTGATTACTATCTCTTGCAAAACTTTCTTAGTGATGATATTTTATTCAATGAAACAATGAGTAAAGGAGGTAAAATTATGTGGGAAGGATGGATAAATATAGCAGCAGGAGTATGGTTAATTATATGTGGATTTATTCCTGAATTAAGAACGCCGGTTAGTATGTTGGCCCCAGGGGCCATAATATTTTTGCTTGGTGCATTAGGAGCGTATGAAAATAGAAGTTGGCAAAGTGCATTAAACGGGGCAGCCGGTGTTTGGCTGTTTTTGAGCGGAATATGGTTTAGTTTATATGTTCCGTGGAATTTTCTAGTGTTTGGTGTTTTTGTAGGATTGCTGGCAGTGTGGAACATTTCTCAGCATCCAACATTAACTCATGCTAGTGCGCATTAACTTATGAATGCTTGCCTCTCTTCGTGGAGAGGTGAGCTTTTTTATTCTCCCGCCTCTCATATCAGATTTAAAATAATTAACTTTCTAATTATCTTTTATTAAGATTCCAATAATCTTATCCTATTCAAGATTTTGAAAAAGGAAAATTTCTTATGAATTCTGCTGTAAAAGATAGTTTGAGTTTTTTACCGGAATATCTTAAATCCAATCAGTTTGCTACAGGGCACGAAGATATTTTTATACTTGTACAGAAGTTTAATGAGTATTAACATTAATGTAAATTTTTGACGGCAATTTATTTAATGTATGTTTTATTATCTTAAAATATTATACTGATGAACAATTATAAACTAATAATTCAATACGACGGAGCTGATTACTCGGGCTGGCAGATACAAAACAATTCCGTCACAATTCAGCAAAAGATAGTTGATTCCATAAAAACAATTTTAGGTATCGATGTGAATTTAATTGGTTCGGGCAGAACGGATGCGGGTGTACATGCATTAGGCCAGGCAGCGAACTTTAAATGTGAAAACGAAATCGATATGTATAAGTTTAAATTTTCATTAAACTCTATTTTGCCAAAAGATATTTCAATTCTGCAAATTGAAAAAGTTAGTGAGAACTTTCATGCTAGATTTGATGCAAAAAAAAGAGAATATTTATATCAGATTATCGATTTCAAATCTCCATTTTTTGAAAGGTATGCATACTTTTATCATCAACAAATTGATTGTGAAAAACTAACTTCACTTAGCAAAGTTTTGCTTGAAGAAACAGATTTTTCTGCTTTTTGTAAGAAAGTAGACGAAGCTGAAGGAACCGATTGTATAATTTATGATGCTTATTGGAAAGAAAGTCGCGGATTGATATGTTTTTATATTGAGGCTAACAGATATTTGAGAGGAATGGTAAGAGCTATTGTTGGCACACTGCTGAATATCCAAAAGAACGATGAAGGTAAGAAGGAGTTGCGCGATATTATTTTGAGCAAGAATAGAGAATTGGCAGGCGAGTCAGTTCCCGCTAAGGGTTTATTTCTTTCTAAAGTAACTTATTGATATAGAGTTAACATGGAACTATTAGCACAATTTCATCCTGAGGTGGTACATTTCCCAATAGCATTATTGTTAGCGTATGTTTTGTGTGAAATAATAGGCATCGTTTTCAAAAGTGATTTTTTTTCTAAAGCTGCTCACCTGCTTCTGTTGTTGGGGGTCATGGGATTAATTGCCGCTGTTCTAACAGGTAACCAAGCTAAAGATATTGCAAGACTCTGGAAAGAAAGCGGCGCCAGTATTCCAATGAAACAAATTGGTGAACATGAAGATTACGCCAATGCCACTTTGTGGTTTTTTGCCTTTTTGTTAGTGGCGAGAACAGTTCTGGTCTTAAAAAAACGGTTTGTTGGTTATTTAAAATATTCATTTATTGTTCTCTCGTTAGTTGGTGCTTTTTTAATATATGAAACGGGGGAACATGGCGGAAACCTTGTTTATAAATATGGCGTGGGTACAAATCTTAAGAAAATGGAAATTAAAAAATAAACCTGACCTTTGACAAAAATAAAGTTATCGTCTTTAATTAGTTTAATATTGGTTGTTAACATTCTCGGGTTTCTGGCTAAACACCTGGGTTACAATGCCTACTTGATTTTTCTCGGTTATCGTTTTCATATTAGTTTTGTGCTACCTTTTTTATTTTTCGCATTTAATGCTAAACCTACGTTTTATAAGAAATATCTTAAAAAAAATCCCTTCGAGAAATTTGATATTCTGCTCTTTGTTATTCTAATTCCGTTAGCTGTCACATTCATTATTTACTTTCTTCTTGAAAAGAAAATAGATTTTCATCCGGAATATTTTTACGAGTTTGGTATTTCTTCTATTTTCGATTACCCAATTTACTTGATTTGGAATCTTCCTCAATTACTTTTGTCTGGATTATTTATAAGTTTGTTGCATGAATCAGGATTCAAATCTTTTGCAATGATGTTAATTTTACCTTCTTTATTTATCTTTGAGTTATTCTACATAAAAAACTTGCTTGATATTGTGTCACTGGTTGTATGTTTATTAGCAGTTTCCATTTTGTTGGTCGGAATATTTAATTTAAGCAAGAACGTATATTCGATATCATTTTTTTGTTTTTCAATTCTTTGGGCATCTGTGCTTTTGTTTGGAAGTAATTCACAGTCGGTGATAAACAACCTTTTTGCGTCCACGTATGATTCCTGGCAAGGTTTCTTTAGTTCAAACAGTATTATTGAGAAATTTGTAATAAGTTTTAATTTAATTCTAAGTACTGTAACTTTTTATATGATAAGAGGCAAAGTGAAAGCCTAAGGGCAATTTTTTTTATGAAGAAATACTTTTTCCTACTACTATTATTATTTCTTTCTAATTTAGTTCGGGCGGGTGAAGTGCCGTCCGATAAAGCAAGGGGGTTGTTTATTGCTTTCGGCGTTGGACCACGCCTCCCGATAAGTTCTTTTGCCACTTCGTCTAATTTGGGATACGGATTTGATGTGGAACTTTCTTATACAGATAATGAATATTTACCGGTTTTTTTATTTTTGAGAACCGGATATGAGCAGTTTCCCGGTTCGCAGAGTTTTTATGAAGTTTCCGATTATTCAAACTTCTCAACAAGCGCCTTTCCAATTAATTTGGGTGTGAGATATTATTTTCCCCCGTTGATGGAAAATATAGTCTTGTTTATGCCCGTTGTTGAAGTATCCGCTGCATACTCTTTTTATCAAAAACTGCATGAGTTTAAAGCATCAGCTCAAAGAGCAAATTATATTGAGAATAATTCAAAACTGGGAATTAGTATAGGCGCCGGTGTTTCCATGTTTATGATGGATATTTTGGCTACATACAATTATTTTCAGACAAACCAGTATGTTGGAATTGATTTGAAAGTTAGACTTCCATTATTTATAAGTTTGTGAGGACAAAATGAATTACAATAATTTAATCATAGAGAAGCAAGATAAAATTGCTGTTGTTACTATTAACCGTCAAGAAAAATTAAATGCTTTAAATAAAGAAACATTGAATGATTTAGAAAAAGCTTTTTCAGAGTTGGAGAATGATGATGAGGTAAATTGTATAATAATAACCGGAAGTGGTGAGAAGGCGTTTATTGCGGGGGCAGATATTTCCGAATTTAAAAATTTGGACGCGATTTCTGCAAAAGATTTTGCAGACAGGGGGCAGAAGGTTTTTAACTTGATTGCCAATCTAAGTAAACCCGTAATAGCTGCCGTGAATGGATTTGCATTAGGCGGCGGATGCGAATTTGCCATGGCATGTCATATTAGACTGGCTTCTGAAAATGCAAGGTTTGGACAACCGGAAGTCAACCTTGGCATAATCCCGGGATATGGCGGAACTCAGAGAATGCCACGGTTAATAAACAAAGGCAGAGCTATGGAGTACATTTTAACTGCTGATATGATAGACGCACAGGAAGCTTTGAGAATAGGTTTAGTAAATAGAGTTTACCCACAGACAGAACTTTTACCCAGGGCAAAGGAAATGGCACAAAAGATATCTTCAAAGGCACAACAGGCAGTTAGAATGGCGATGAAAGCAGTTAGCATGTCAAGCCAGTTAAATCTGGAAGAAGGACAGAATTACGAAGCTAGTCTTTTTGCTGTTTGCTGTGGTACCGAAGACTTTAAAGAGGGAGCCTCTGCCTTCCTTGAAAAAAGAAAACCTGTATTCAAAAATAAGTAGTGTTGATTTTAATCTCTTAGAACAAAGACACCATTGGAAAAAAAGAAAATTGTCGGGATATTATTTTCTGTAGCTATTCTGCTATTAATTTTAAACATTGTCATTAAAAAGCCTGTAAAAGCAAACGAAAAAACCAGCGGTAAAGATTTAACCTCCGAAGAAATTAAAACAAAGTTTTTCGATGCCATGAAAAATGTTGGCTTAGAAAAGGATTGGATAATTGTTAAAAGGAATTATGGTGAGGATAGGAAATGGCTGCCAAATTATTATTATGTAGAAATTCCAAACGACCTGCCGATACCCTTAGTTATTCGGGAAGTACAAAATGAATTTGATGAGTCAAATTTAAATCTGGAATGCACGGAAGAAAAATTGAATGGAAGGACAACAATAGATTTTGTAAGCGGAGGAGAATTAAAGCAAAAAGCAGTTTTGGCTTATGACTCTGAAGTTAGAAGAAATGCAGGAAGTGTAGGCTTAATGGTTTTAGTACCGGGCAATATTGGTAAAAATGAATTCGAATCACTTCTTGATATTCCTGAATATTTCACTTCTATTCTTGTTCCTTCCAAGAATGCAGCTATACTAAAGAAGGAAATAAAAAAACGTGATAAAAACTACGCGGTTTTGTTGAATGATGATATCACCCCCATGAATTACAGTCTAAAGAGTTCGTATCCTGATTTTAGGATAAGAAATGCAATAAGCGCCATTGTGACGGACTTCAGTGATGCGGATTTTTTTATGATAGATAATAATTCTGATATATTTTCTTCATCAAAGTATTCTATCATAAGTCGTGAGTTTAAAAGACGAAATATAAAACTCGTAGAGCAGAATTCTTTTGTTAATTTAACATCAGATTCAGAAAGTAAAATGGAAACTGATTTTGATGATGTTGTAAAAAAGACAATTGGCGGTAAATCGGTGGAAATTATTTTAACTGTTGATGGCTTGAGCAACTTGCTCAGTGATATCTCAAAATTCAGAAAGATAGGTTTTAAGTTTGTAAATCCGGGTTCCCTTATTCTTCAATAATATCACCAAATTCATTTACTTCAAATATGTTGCCTAGCTGTAATTGGATGAGCTCATTTGCAATTTTGTTTTTGTCTCCAACTATTAATATCACCAGATTATTAACGGAAATATTTTCTTTTGCGGCTATATTAACGTCCTCAAGCTTTGTGCTTTCAATCTTGTCAATATAGTTATTAAAATAATTGTCGGGAAGAGAAAACAAATATTTGGAAATAAGGTTGGATGTAATTTGTTTATTTGTTTCAAAGTTTGACGGGAATCTGCGGACTATAGAAGATTTAGAAAAAACTAATTCTTCTTCTTTTGCTCCATTTTGGATTTCCTTTAATTCGGACAAAATTTCCTTGACTGCATTTACAGTATTTTCTGTTCCTACGGAAGTTGAAACGTAGAAATATCCAGCATCCTTATAATAATTGAATCTTGAAAAAGCTCCGTACGTGTATCCTTTCTTTTCACGAAGATTTAAATTTATTCTGCTTGAGAATTGCCCTCCCAGGATATTATTCATCAATAACTTAGTATAATAATTAGCCTCATCTCTTTTGTCGGAAATATGTCCGATTCTGATTTCGCTTTGTGCAGCATCAGGTTTATGAAAGAGATAGATTTTAGTTTCTTTCTTTTCGGTAGAATCTATATCTAAATCAATTGTTTGTTTATCATTTTGATTTTCAAAAAGTGAATTTGAACATTGTATTATCTCTTCTCTGTCAAAATCTCCTGCTACAAATAAAGCGGAATTCTTTGGGAAGAAATACTCTTTATAAAAATCTTTTACAGATGAAATATCTATGTTACTCAAACTTTTATCGTCTCCTATTGTTGGATATGCATATTGATTTGACCCACCAAAAATAAGTTTTTCAAAAAGTGTATCTGCAATCTCTTCCGGGTCATCTTTTATTTGTAATAATCTCACTAGAACTTTGCGTTTCTCTCTCTCAAAATCCTTAACGTCAAAATGTGGAGAATTAATTATGGTTTTAAGCAAATCGAAGGAACGGCTGAAATCTTCCTTCAAAGTTTTTATTGAGAAAGTAATTAAATCCTCATCAGCAGAAACGTTAAAAGAAGTTCCCAGAATCTCAAATTGATCGCTAAGTTCAAGCGAATTGTAATCTCCTGCGCCTTCATCGATCGTTATAGCGACAAGATTTGAAAGTCCTTTTTTATCGTCAGGGTCTAGCCTGCTGCCTGCATTCAATACAAGGTTGAACTGTATTAGCGGTAAATTAGCTTTATGTGCCATGAAAATCTGTAATCCCTGATTTGTCTTTAGATTTTCTACAGCAGGGAGGCTAAAATTTATCTCATCTTTAGGAAATGGTTTTATTGTTCTATCTAATTTCATTTTTATTTTTCCTGTCCGGTAGCCGTCGGTTTTTCTTTCGGAATAATTCTCAATTCTAAATAAGGTTTTGTTAGATATTTTTCCGCAGTTTTAGATATTGTATCTTCTTCTATTATTTCATATCTCTTTAAATCTTCGGAAAAATAATTAGGTTCTCCAACGAAAAAATTATATGAATTTAACTGATCGGCAATTCCATCTACATGCTGAAGCGAACTGATAAAATTTGCCTTGATACCATTCTTCGATTTCAAAAGTTCATTTGAACTTACCTTTTCTTTTATAATTTTTTCTATCTCACTCATGATTTCAGACTTTAATTCATCTAATTTTACATTTGGTTTTGCGGTAGCAACAATCATAAACATTCCCGTCAACTTTCCGGAGAATTGGAAAGCAGAAACATCCTGAGCTATTTCTTTTTCGAAGACAAGATTTTTGTACAGTCTGGAATTTTTTGAGCCGGCAAGTATATCGCCTAAAACATCCATTGCTGCATCATCATTGGCGTAAGCTTTATCCGTAATCCATGCAAGATAAATTCTTTCTAATTGTACATTATCCTCATGAGTAATTTTCTTTGTTTCATCCATTTGCGGCAATTCAGAATCTGGCCTATGAATATTATTATATGGAGATATTTCGGAAAAATATCTTTCAATTAATTCGGTTGTTTCACTTTCGTCAAAATCACCGGCAACAGTTAGAGTTGCGTTAGAAGGAGAATAGTATCTGCTGAAAAAACTTTTTACATCCTCTAATGTGTAACCTTTAATATCATTCATAAATCCTATAGTTGGCCAGCTATAAGGGTGATATTG
>JBJKPP010000263.1:0-6882 GCA_046706145.1 Ignavibacteriaceae bacterium
TCTATGTAAAGTCTTTCAAAACGATTAGGTGGATTGAAAGCTGCTCCTCTTCCTGTAATTTTTGATTGCATTGTTTTATCAGAAATCTTTTTGTTGGAGTAAATTTGAAATCTTTTCGTAAATGAAAGAATCACTAGAATTATCCAATTCGTTATGTTTTAACCAATCTATCAAATCTTCCTTTGTATCAATATCTCCGAGTGTATCTAACAATTTATACTTTAATTTTAATTTTTCAATATTATTTATTGTTGCTTTCATAGTTTCAGAGCTGCTCCATGGAATTGATTCAAATAGTTCATTATGTTTTTTATTCATTCCCAATAGATAATAACCACCATCCTTTGCAGGTCCCAGTACAATATCATATTCGTCCAGGGAGTCAAAAGCTTTCAAAATAATCTCTTCTGAAATATCAAGTATATCTGTTCCAATAATTATTGCTTTTCCTAAATTATCGTTAAAAACATCTTGAAATGCTTTCTGCATTCTTAGTCCTAAACTTCCTCCTATTTGGAACTCCACCTGAAATTGTTCCTTTGTCCAATTTAGAATTTTCTCAACATTCTTCTTCTCGGATGAAAATAAAATTGTCTTCACACTATTATAACTTAGCTTATCACAAATCGAAAAAATGTTCTCAGCACAAATCTTATAAAACTCCGTAGCAAGTCTATTCCCAAGCTTTTGGGCGAGTCTCATTTTAACTTTTCCCGATTCGGGAAATCTTAAAAAAACTATTAAATATTTTTCAGACATTTTAATTAGTTTTTAAATCTTTCTATAAAAATTGTTTTTAGAATAATTAAACTCGCCATAAAAGTTCCTTTTAATGTTCCTGTTACCTTGGATTTCCCAATTCTATTTCTGTAACTCACAGGAACCTCTATAATCTTAAGTCCTTTTTTGGCAGCTTTAATTTGCATCTCGACAGTCCAGCCATACCATTTATCTGCCATCCCTAATTCTAAAAGTTTATCCAACTTTATTGCTCTAAATGGACCTAAATCTGTGTACTTTACGCGCCAAAAAATATTAATGAAATAACAAGATATTAAACTGCCAATTATTGATTGAATCCGAAGAGAACCTTTTTCTCTTTTCCCTAGAACCCTGCTCCCTACTACAAAATCATAACCCTGATTTACTATCGGTTCTAACAATAAGTTAATTTCTTCGGGGAAATCACTGTAGTCTCCGTCCAAAAAGACAATAACATCGCAAGCACTCTTTTTTATATGTTCTATTCCCCTTAAACAAGAGGCACCATAACCTTGAAATTCTTCCGCTAGAACAGTTGCCCCTGCATCTTTTGCTGCCTTTTCTGTTTTGTCTGTTGAATTATTATTAACAACAATGACTTCAGAGATAATATTTCGTGGAATATCATTTATAACCTTTGCAATCGATTTTTCCTCGTTAAAGGCGGGTATTATAACTTTAACTATCATTAACAATTTATTGTAAAAAAAAGAGATGAATAATTAGTCGAGAGAAAAAATATGACAATTGTAAGCTTTTAATTCTACAAATAAACCCAATTTTACAATCTCTTCAACCTTTCTAACATACTTCTGTTCATTAAGCAAATCATTAAGTGTAATTTCATTTTTTGAGCTATCTGTAGAAAATTTTAACCTGCTCTGCGAAGTTACATCAGAATAATTAACTATTACAATTCTCCTTTCATTATCAAGCCTCCACTCCCAAGCGAGAACATTACTATATGAATCATTACCTGGTCCCGCAGGAAGTGGTTCCAGCATATTCCACAAACCTTTTTCAAAAATTTCTTGCTTAATTATTCTTAAAAGTTTTTGATAGAATTTATTAATCCTCGCAGAAGGTTTTTCTATTGGTTCTCTTCCAAGTTGGACTGGTAATTTAATTCTCTTGCCTTCAAACTGCCCGTCATAATATAGTTTCATGCCCTGTACGGTGCTCATAGAAACCGCTGCTGCTAAAGATCTTTCTTTTCCAAAGTTTGTCACTGCCCTTTCTTCATCATGATTTTCAATAAATCTCATGGACTTAGTTTGATAATCTTTATCCGCATATAAATGACCTTTGACTTCTTGCATATCGTTGTTAAGTAGTCTATCGGTTAATTTTTTGTCGTAAGTAAAATCAAATCCCATTTGCTGAAGGTCCCATTCTAAATCCCAATAAACTTCCCCAAGGAAAATAAAGTTGGGAAATTTTGATTTTACTTTTTTTATTGCAACCCGCCAAAATTCATCTTTTGGCTTATCAAGTTTATATTTACTAAGAACACCAGTCCAGGTATTAAAAAAAATATTATTTAAAACTAGCATTGCCATATCACATCTTACACCATCACATACCTTTGCAATTTTTAACAAATTGTTTACTTGGAAATCTCTTGCTATCGCGTTAAAATAATTTATCTGTATGGTATCACTCCATGCAAGGAAAAATGGATCTCTGCCGTGTGAATAAATTTCATTATCAAACTTTGACCTGAAAAAAGTATAGGTGTCCCGTTGCATTATATCTTCATCGGTTTTAAGGAAAATTTCGGGTCTGTTTTTAACGTGAATTGAATCTCTGCTGTAATGATTAGGGACAAAATCCAGCATAAGTTTGAGACCTATTTTATTCAGCTCGCTTTTCAGCTTTGATAAATCTTCCCACGTACCTAGATTTGGGTTAACATCATATTCGTCAATGGAAAAAGGTGAGCCAATTACGTCATCCCGTTTCCAGTTACCCAATGATTTATTATAACTGTTAACCAGGTCAACGCCAAGACAGCAATCATCGATGACAGACTCACAAGTTTTCCAAACACCCATCAGCCAAATTACATTAATTCCCTCTGCATAAAGATCTCTAAAATATTTTAGAGGAACATCAGAAAGTTTTGCACTTTCACCAAATCTTTTTATCCAAACACGTGTATTAATTTCGAACGCTGTAAGGTTAGAATTCATTAAATAAATATATCATATTAAGAATTTATTTGTGAGATAAATTAAGTATTTTTGAACCATATAAAAAAATAATATCATCTTTATCCAAATTAAATTATATTTTACCACGCGTTCTACCAATAGTTAAGGGAATAAATCTAACCAAGTTAAAAACAGAGGTGACATATTGAGCAAAATAGAAAACATAATCGAAGGAGACAAAAGAGATAAGTTTCCAGATTTGTATTCTAAAGATGGCTTGGAGGAAGAATTACAAACCTACTGTAAAGAAGCTGTAAGAAAAATTAGATTTGTGGCTTTATATAAAGCCGCTATCATTTCTTTCATCGCCCTAATTCTTTCATTTTTTCTGGATATATCTTACGTACCCATTTTGGGAAATATTTCAGTTACTATAGCTCAATTTTTATTCCCTACCTGGAACCCAGCAGCAGGGGAAATAGCTCCGTATAGCTTTTGGTGGCTGCCGGTTGCAACTTATGTGCTTTTCATAATATTCGCTTATGTGGCCTATACAAAGCTGAAATACGAAATAGTAAAAGCACCTGTATCTGAAACTATAGACAGAGTAGTGAGCGCCTACACAACTATGGTTGACAGTATAGCTACTGCCCTGCCTTTAATTGGTGCTGCCATTTTGTTAATTAGCATTAGACTTGGCGAACAAGTTTTTCTGGGTTTGTCCGTTCCTTTTGAAGTAAAATCTTTAGTAATCCTTGCAATAGGAAAACTTTTTGAGCCAGTTTTAGATCAGCTTGGTGTTGAATTTCAGAACGTAGTGAACCATGTTAAGGATATAAGAGATAGATATTTTTCAAGACTACAACTAGAAAATTCAAGGAATTTGTTGAAACATGTTGGTAATAATATTACTGAAAATGCTCCTCAATTTTCCACAAAGGATTTAGAGTCTTACGTTTCTACCCTGGAAAAAGCAAATAATATCAGTGCATCAATGCTAGAAAATTTTAAAATGATTAGAGATATACTCGACAGAATGAAGACGACACCAGATATTAGTCCCGAAAAAATTGAACAATTAAAGTCATTAGCAGAATCCATTTCTTTCGCATCTAAATCACTTGGAGATGATAAAACAATCCTTGGTCTAAAACATTTAGAGTCCATCGTTAAGAAATAAAATGGTAAGAAAAGAACGAGATAGTAAATTTATTATTTATCAGGTGCTGTACATTTTTGTTATTACAGTACTGGCGCTTAAAGGAGCAGATCTTAGCCTCAACAAAGTAGTTTCAAAAAGTACATCCGTTAGTAAAACCGTAAGGGATTCTCTTGTTACCGTAATTGATTCCTTATACTCGAAAGGAGTGAATTTCGATATAGAGGTTAAAGAGAATAACCAACAGAATACTGAGTTAAAAGCAAGAGTGGAAAAGATGAAGTCTGAGCTTGCATCACTTAATAAAAGGATAAAAGAGATTCCACCAGAGAAGAGAAATGTAGTTGAAGAAAAGCCAAAAGAAGAAACAATAAATCAAGCCCCAATATCAACTGCACAAACTTTTATACAAAATACATGGAATATAGCTACTAATAATAGTAATGTCCCCACAAACATATATGATCCAAATGACATGACTCATCCTATAGTAACAATAAACCCTGGGGAACAAAAGAAATTCAATCTTGAGGGCCAAACTGAAGTAATAGCAAAATTCGGTTCACAGGAA
The DNA here is from genome assembly GCA_046706145.1 of Ignavibacteriaceae bacterium. Lineage (GTDB taxonomy): Bacteria > Bacteroidota > Ignavibacteria > Ignavibacteriales > Ignavibacteriaceae > JBJKPP01. Next base: position 4,646 of record JBJKPP010000263.1, read on the forward strand.
CAAAGAATTAAAGTGCTTCCGAAGTTGCCGCCAAAGATTGAAATACAGAGTGTTACTACACTTATGAACTCATCAGATGTTTACGTGCAGGATCTGCAGAGAATAACAGTTTATAAAGTTACTATAGTTGACCAAAGACCTGATGAGTTAAAAGTATCATATACCGGTCCAATCTCCGTTTATGGACCGATTAAAGATCCACAAGGAAATCTTGTGTACAATGTTTCACTCAAAATTTCTTCCTCCGAAAGTCAATTCGAGGATTGGCTGGATAGGAATAAACCTCTCAGAAATTCTGACGGTAAATACAAAGTTAATTTCTTTTTTATTGCTCAAGACACTAAAACCAAAGCACGAGTTCAGGCCGGTGAATCAATTTTCTTTACAGATTTCTCAAGATAACTTTTTGTTGACTAAACACGCCAAAAGATTCCACTTAATTAAGTATGTTGTCGTATTAATTTACTTACTTCTTCCAACATACGCGTTCTCTCAAAATGAAAATCAAATCAAATATTTTCAAATGGAACCTTTTGATGACAGCTTATTTATAAAAATTCAAAAAGAAGTTTTTATCAATCCACCTGATCCCAAGGCCGAGATCATTGTTGACTTAAGAAATCCTAGTAATCAAACTGTTTCTATAGCTGGAACTTTATATCCATTTTTAGCTTTTACTCCCGAAACCCGAGCTAAAATTGAAACGTATCCATTCAAAATAAATTTGGAACAACAGATTAATTACACCAGCATCTTCACGAACGTTGTTAAGAAAATGAGCCCTTCTAAGATTATTTCGCCTCCAACTTTCTACCAGATTTCTTCTACATTATCTTATATTAATCCTTATTTCCAAGCTTTTGGCGGTGAAAGAACCGGAATACCAATCAAATCAGACATTGGTTTTTCTTTTGGAATAGGAACTCCTTATTCAGGGCCTTTGGAAACTAACTGGGTTGAGGCAAACTTTAACATACTGGGTCTTAATATTGGTGCTTACAGTTCTGCAGACGGTTTAACAGATTTAGTTAAATCTAATAGATTCAACAATCTATATGTTACAGGATTAGGATTTCAACTTGGATATGTAATTCCGCTAGGTAATTTTTTTAAAATTAATTTTACCGATGTTGCAAAAACTCCTTCATCACACCTCGTAGATAGATATGTTAACGCCGATACAATACCTACAAAACCAAAAGTTGTTACCCGCGACTATTTTAACTGGGAGTTTAGGTATCCTATAAGAATCTTAGGCTCTACACGAGCGAAATTTTACGCCGCTGAATTTCTGGGAGAATGGCATTTTGGCTTTACTGGTAGAGAGTTAACATTAGCAGGCAGTACATTTGATCTTCGTTTTGATGCTATGACCCATAGTGATGAAAGAAATCCCCAATATTTATTAGAGTTTTTGATACAAAAAATCTTCAGCTATTGGGGGTCTAGTGCTTTTGCCCTTGGACCCTCCATAATCTTTTCAAGAACCAAAAGTACTGATCTTGGTTTGTTAAGAATATTTATTAATTTAAGATTAAAATTAGGGACCTCTTTGTAAAATCCGGTTCTTCTATGATAAACAGACAACCTCTTATCATTTTAATATTTATAGCACTACTGTTTAGTGCGAAATTATTTGCCCAGCAGGAGCAGCCAATTAAATATTTTCAGATGGAACCTCTGGATGACAGCCTATTTATTAAAATTCAGAAAGAGGTTTTTATCAATCCGCCTGATCCAAAAGCCGAGATTATTGTTGACTTAAGGGATCCAAATAATCAAACTGTTTCTATAGCTGGAACCTTATATCCTTTTTTAGCTTTTACAGCGGAAACCCGCGCTAAAATCGAGACTTACCCATTCAAAATAAATTTAGAAGAAACTATTAATTATGGAAGCGTTTTTACAAGAGTTATAGAGAGACTCGACTTAAAGAAGATATTTGCTCCGCCAAGCTATTATCAAATATCTTCTACTCTAGGTTATATTAATCCGTTCATACAGTTATTCGGTGGTGAAAGATTCGGAGTTCCATTAAAAGAGGACCTGGGAATCTCCGTTGGACTTGGAACACCATACAGCGGACCATTACAAACTGATTTTGTTGATGGGCAAGTACATTTGTTGGGTTTCTATTTTGGCGGTTACACTCATAACGATGCTTTCGTTAACATTAGGTCCAGCAACCGTAACACTCTTTATGCTTCTTCAGGTATTGAGTTTGGATATGTTATTCC
>JBJKPP010000264.1:0-4423 GCA_046706145.1 Ignavibacteriaceae bacterium
ATCTTCAATTGTTCCTCAAAAGACTTTAAATCTGTAGCTTTTCCTACTTCTTTTCCATTAGGAGTCCTGAAAATAAAATCACCAAAACTGAAATAGCGCACCATGAATTTTCGAAGTTCATTAAGTAGAGTAGGCGAATCCTTCTGGAGAAACGAAGCTCCGATCGCACTCGCTTTCTGTTCATTTTCTCTTATATAAGATTGAAGTAAAATAGGTATATCCGGGTATTGAAGTTTTACTTTTTTTGCAAACTCTAAACCTGCGTTAGGATCTTCAACTCCTTTATGCTTGAAGTCAATATCTGAAATTACACCAAGTACATATTCGCGGTATTTTTCATAGTATTCCCAAGCATCTTCATAATTTGTACAGAGAAGAATTTTAGGCCGGGCGCGCATCCGCAGAAATTTATGCGAAAGATTTATTCCTTCTGAAATTAAATTTTGAGATTGTTTTAATATCTCGGTATAAACTAATGGCAGAAATGTTGAGTAATCGCGGATATTATCTTCAATTAGAATAATCGATTGAACCCCAACCATTTTGGTATCATGTTCAACGTTATATTTATCTTCCAGCATTTTAATTATACCGAGCAGTAATCTGAAATCACCCTGCCAAATAAATATTTGATCAAAGACCGAAACATCATGACGTTTCAACAAATCATAGACTTCCATATTGTTGTAAGCAAGCAGTACAATCGGAATATTAATACCGGATTGCCTTACAAGTTTTGCGAAGTTCAGAGCATGCATATCTTCTATATGTAAAGTTGAAATGATGAGATCGTATCTTTGTTCTTCTTTTGCAAGTGAAATTGCTTCGATGCCGCTGGAAACTCTTGTTAGTTCAGGTGAGTGGCTAAGATTAAATCCCTGGTATTCTTTTCTTATCATTTCGTAAAGTCTGCCGTCTTCTTCAAATAGATATGAATCGTAAAGACTTGATACCAAAAGAATATCGCGAATACGAAATCTCATTAAGTTTTGAAATCCCTGGAAGCGGGTTCCGTAGCTATGTTCTTCCCACAATTCGTCGATGTCGTTTAGGGAGTATAGAGAATTATTTTTCATTTTTTTATGATTTTATAATTAATATCATGCTGAACTCGATTCAACATCTCAAGTCCAATTAAAAAAGGAGATTCCGAATCAAGCCCGCCTGCCGGACGGACAGGTTCGGAATGACAATGTAAATTATTTTTCCATTAGTATGTAACACGAATTAACATTTAAAAAGCGTAAATACTCTTGGAGAGAAAATAAAAATCGGGGTGAATAAAATCCACCCCGACCCTATGACAATCTAAATTAAGTTTCTAAAAGATTTCTATACAATTCCTTGATCCAGCATTGCGTCTGCAACCTTTAAGAAACCGCCTATATTTGCACCGTTTACATAATTTCCGGAAGTACCAAATCTGTCTGCAACATCAACACAAGTTTTATGAATGCTCTTCATAATTATGTGTAGTCTGTTATCCACTTCTTCTCTGGTCCATGAATACCTCATGCTGTTCTGTGCCATTTCCAAGCCTGATACAGCAACGCCGCCGGCATTAGCAGCTTTTCCAGGACCGTAAAGAATTTTGGCATCAAGAAAAGTTTCCACGCCTTCGATTGTGGTCGGCATATTTGCGCCTTCGGACACGCAGTAAACTCTGTTCTTCAAAAGATTTTTTGCATCAACGCCGTTTATCTCGTTTTGAGTTGCGCTTGGGAATGCACAATCTGCTTTATGATCCCAAAGAGGATTATGATTAAGCTTAGGATCAATAGGTGTATAAACAGCCTTTTTATACTTTTGACTATATTCTTTTATACGTCCTCTGCGGACATTTTTAAGATCCATAACGAATTTTAGTTTTTCTTGCGTTATTCCTTCTTCGTCATAAATATATCCACTTGAATCTGAAAGTGTAACTGCTTTTCCGCCGAGTTGAAGAATTTTCTCTACTGTAAATTGGGCAACGTTACCGCTGCCGGATACCAGGCAGGTTTTTCCTTCTAGTGACTGTCCTTTTGTTTGCAGCATCTCTGCAGCAAAGTAAACGGCGCCGTAGCCGGTAGCTTCAGGACGAATGAGCGAACCGCCCCAATTCATTCCTTTTCCTGTCAATACACCTGTAAATTCGTTTCTGAGCTTTTTGTATTGACCGAATAAGAATCCTATTTCTCTTCCACCAACTCCAATATCGCCGGCAGGTACATCAGTGTTTGATCCAATATGACGGTAAAGTTCACTCATGAAACTCTGGCAGAATCTCATAACTTCATTATCGCTTTTCCCTTTCGGATCGAAATCGGAACCGCCTTTTCCGCCGCCCATTGGAAGGGTAGTTAAACTGTTCTTAAAGACTTGTTCAAATGCTAAGAATTTTAATATTCCTAAATTAACCGAAGGATGAAAACGCAGGCCACCTTTGTATGGTCCGATGGCGCTATTCATCTCGATTCTGAAACCGCGGTTTATTTGCACTACGCCCTGGTCGTCCACCCAAGGAACACGAAACATAATTACTCTTTCGGGTTCAATAATTCTTTCCAGAACTTTGCTTGAACGGTATTCCGGATGTTTGTCGAGTACAAGGTCTAAAGATTCGACAACTTCTTGCACTGCTTGATGAAATTCAGGTTCGTTTGGATTTTTTGCTTTAACCTGAGTCAGAAGATCTTTTACGTATTCAGACATAAAAACCCCTCAACAAAAATGTGATTAAAATGATTATTTGGAGAAACTGTTGACAAAGCTGCAGATTTCCAAAGTGTGAACGGATTTGCATTATTAACAGGTTTGAATGCACAATTTTCTAAGTCTCCCCTCCGACAAGTCGGAATGTCTATTCGAATTGCTTTTACAAGTTTTCTAAGCGGAAACATTGATATTTTCACACTTTTCTTAAGCTCAGCGTTTGTCACGCTTTCTGTAAATCCCTGTTTTGCAGGAATCCATTTCTCTATAAATGAAATTTAACTAATAATGATTCAAAATACTATTTCTTAATTTGTTTCTGATTATTTTGTAGATTAGTGTAAAAGCTGTCTAAAATAATTTCAAAAAAAGAAGAATAGCATGAATCAAACTTGTTTAAATAAATTAGAACTTATCCCTACCTTCTCTTAAAAATAGAAGGGTTTATTGATTTTCATGACTTGATGTAAACATTCTGTCAGAACATTATCATTTAATGTTTTGTTGTTAATCCCGAAGGGATCACTATGTGATAAGTCTCTCCCTTTTTAAGGGAGAGATTAGAGAGAGTTATTTTAGATGAATATACATTATTGTAAGACATTAACAAAAGGAATTAGGCTATGCCTGCAGAAATATTAAAAGAAAAAGTACAACAAGCGATTCAAATTCTTAAAGAAAAAAATATTGATATGTGGATGACTTTTGTAAAAGAAAGTTCAACAATAACCGACCCTATGCTGGATTTTATCGCGGGGGCTAATTTTACATGGCACTCTGCATTCATTATAAATAAAGATGGACATACAACGGCAATCGTTGGTTCGATGGAAGCAGAGAAGGTGAGAGGTGATCTTTACCAGAATGTTATTGGTTATTTGCAATCGGTTAAAGAACCGCTGCTGAGTTATCTTAAGGCTCAAAATCCTGAAAAGATAGCTTTAAACTATTCTAAAAATTCAGTACTTGCTGATGGCTTAACGCATGGTTTATTTATCACTTTGCAGGATTATCTGAAAGAAATCGGATTTGTAAACAAATTTATTTCCTCTGAAGAAATTATTTCTTCACTTAGAGGGCGAAAATCCGCAACAGAACTTTCTTTAATGAAAAAAGCTATTGAAGAAACTTTGAAGATGTTCGATGCCACCACAAAATTTATTAAGCCTGGAAGAACAGAACTTGAAATAGCAGACTTCCTTAAGAAATTAGTTAAAGAAAAAGGTTACGAATTAGCATGGGAAGAAGAACATTGTCCTGCAGTTTTTACCGGGCCAGACACGCAGAGCGCTCATTCCGGTCCAACAGATAGGAAAGTTCAGAAAGGCCATCTTGTAAATATTGATTTTGGAATAAAGTATAAAGGCTACTGCTCAGATTTACAGAGAACCTGGTACGTTTTGAAGGATGGGGAAGACAAAGCACCGGAAGAAGTGCAAAAAGGATTTGTTGTAATTCGTGATGCCATACAAAAAGTTGCAGATAACTTAAAGCCCGGAGTTGTCGGATGCGAGATGGATGATATTGCAAGAAATTATGTTATAGATAACGGCTATGATGAATTTCCGCATGGACTTGGCCATCAAGTCGGCAGAAATGTGCACGACGGGGGAGCGGGTTTGCTGCCAAGATGGGAACGTTACGGCAACACACCTTTTATGAAAGTTGAAGAAGGGCAGGTTTTTACGATTGAGCCGCGCTTAAAGGTGGAAGGTTACGGAACATCAAC